>NZ_JBIALD010000001.1:0-506753 GCF_042873115.1 Streptomyces sp. NPDC005017
GAGTTGCCTGCGCGTCACGATCGCCTTCCTACCCAATCCCCGTTACCAGGAGACCCGGATCGGCAAGATTGATCACGACATCACACAGTCCCTAGGGCCCTTCTGATGGACCTCCGCGGCGTCGCGATCGGCGAGCGCCCACTTCGTGCGTGCCAGTGCCAGCGGCCCGAGCGGCAGCGGCACCCTCTCGGTCAACTTCAAGATCGCGGGGCTCGGTGACACCGTGACGACGACCGTCACGGCTTCCGCCAACGCCACCGCCACCTACGCCTGCCAGAACAACGGCGGCAACTTCCCGAGCGATCCCAAGAAGACGCAGGCCAGCGGCCCCGTCAGTGCCAGCGGTGACTTCACCTCCGGCAAGAACGGCCAGGTCACCGGCTCGCTGACGCTGTCGCCGCCGACGAGCACGCTCACCTGCCCGGGTGGGCAGCGCGTGGTCCTCGTCGCCGTCAGCTACACCAATGTGTCGGTTTCCGCCGCAGGCTCCAGCCAGGGCATCCCCGGCACGTTCTCCCGGGTCTTCTTCCAGATCTGATCCGCACAGCGCTCAGGGGGAACACCCTGCCCGGCCGGACGGCTCCGGCCGGGCAGTCGTACGCGCGGGTCAGGGCACTTCCGACACCCTTGTCCCGCACAGCAGTTGACGGTCCGGGCCCAACTGCCGCTCGGGGCCGGTCAGTCGCAGCCGGGCGTGATGGAGGGTCTGCGCGCTCGACGGGCCCAGCCGCAGCTCCAGTTCGCCGGGCTCGACGATCCGCCGCCCCCGGGCGTCCGTGAAGGACGACAGATCGGCGTGGAAGCGGAAGGTCACCCGGGCCGCCGCGCCCGGCTCCAGCTCCAGCCGCCGGTAGCCGACCAGACGGACGTCGGGGCGGGTGACCGAGGCCACCGGGTCGTGCAGATAGAGCTGGACGACCTCGGCGCCGGCCCGCTCTCCCGTGTTGCGGACGGTGAGCGACAGCTCGCAACCGCCGTCCGTGGCCAGGTCCGTGCCACCGGCGAAGTCGCTCCAGTCGAACGACGTGTACGAGCAGCCGTGCCCGAAGGCGTACAGCGGGGTCGGGTCCAGGCTGCTGACCCCACCGGCCAGGCCCAACGGAGGCTGGAGGTAGGTCCAGGGCTGTCCGCCGGGGCCGCGCGGGACGCTGACAGGGAGCCGCCCGGAGGGGTTCACGCGGCCCGAGAGCACACCCGCGACGGCCGGGCCGCCCTCCTCACCGGGGAAGTGGGCCTGCACGGTCGCCGCCAGCCGGCCCTGCCAGCGGCCCAGCGCGTAGGGGCGCCCGGTGAGCAGCACCAGGACCACCGGGACGCCGGTCGCCAGCAGCGCGTCGAGCAACTCGCCCTGCACACCGGGCAGTCGCAGATCCGCCACGTCGCAGCCCTCGCCCGAGGTGCCGCGTCCGAACAGGCCCGAGCGGTCGCCGAGCACCGCCACACAGACGTCGGCCTCGGCCGCCCGCGCGACCGCCTCCTCGAAGCCGCCGGTGTCCGGGCCGTCGACCCCGCAGCCCTCGGTGAACGTCAGCTTGGCGTCCGGGAGTTCACCGCGCAGCGCCTGGAGGACCGTCGGGACGGCGATGCCCATCGGCACCTCCGGGTGCTGCACACCCACATGGGAGGGGAAGGAGTAGCAGCCGAGCATCGCCAGCGGGTCCGTCGCCCGGGGGCCGACGACCGCGATCCGGGTGTCCGGGGAGAGCGGCAGCACCCCGTCCGGGTTGGCGAGCAGGATCACCGACTCCTCCGCGAGCCGGCGGGCCAGCGCGCGGTTCGCCGCCGAGTCGAGGTCGACCGGCCCGGCCGGCTCCGGCCGCCAGTCCTCGTCCAGCAGGCCGAGTTCGCACTTCTGGAGCAGCACCCGGCGGGCCGCGCGCTCCACCAGCTCCGCGGGGACCGTGCCCGCGCGCACGGCCTCGGCGAGCGGCGCCCCGAAGCAGTCCAGGGTCGGCAGTTCGACGTCGACGCCCGCGGCGAGGGCCGTGTGCGCGGCCTGGGCCGGGTCGGCGGCCACCCGGTGCAGGGTGCGCAGGAAGTCGACACCGAAGTAGTCGGAGACGACCGTGCCGGTGAACCCCCATTCCTCCCGCAGGAGTTCCGTCAGCAGCCGGGCGTCGGCGGTGGCGGGCACCCCGTCCGTCTCGTTGTACGCGGCCATCACCGACCGTGCCCCGCCCTCGCGCAGGGCCATCTCGAAGGGCGGCAGCGTCACATCGCCGAACTCCCGCACCCCCGCCCGCACCGGGGCGAGGTTGCGCGCCCCCGCCGAGGAGGCGTACCCGGCGAAGTGCTTGAGCGTGGCCACGACGCCCGCCGACTCCAGGCCCCCGACGTAGGCGGCGCCGATCGTGCCGACCAGGTACGGGTCCTCGCCGATGGTCTCCTCGACCCGGCCCCAGCGCGGATCGCGTACGACGTCCAGGACCGGCGCGAGACCCTGGTGCACCCCGACCGAGCGCAGGTCGTGCCCGATGCGCCGGGCCATCTCCGCCACCAGGGCGGGGTCGAAGGTGGCGCCCCAGGCGAGCGGCACCGGGTAGGCCGTCGCGCCCCAGGCGGTGAACCCGGCGAGGCACTCCTCGTGGGCCAGGGCCGGGATGCCGAAGCGTCCCGCGGCGGCGATCCGGCGCTGGGCGGCGGCGAGAGAGCGGGCGCCCGCCACCGGCTCGACGGGGGCGGTGCCGAAGGGGCGGGTGAGCTGGCCGAGGCCGCGGGTGATCAGCTCGGCCCAGTCCTCGTCAGTGAGGCCGGCGCCCATCTGGTCCTGGAGCGGGGCGACACCCTCGCCGTCGGTCCCGGCGCCCACCCAGACGCCGTACAGCTGGGCGGTCTTCTCCTCCAGGGTCATCCGGGAGAGCAGGTCGGTGACACGGTCGGCGGGAGGCAGGGCGGTGTCACGCCATGCGGCGGTGGTCATGAGACTCCTGTCGGGGTCGAGTGGTTCACTTGCCGCCCACTCCCATCAGGCCGCTGACCAGCGCGCGGCGCGCCACCAGATAGACGGCGAAGACCGGGATGCCGGAGAGGACGACCGAGGCGAGCAGCGCGGGGACGTCGACCCCGAACTGGCTGACGTAGGTGAAGAGTCCGAGCGTGAGGACCCGGGGGCCGTCGGACTGGGTGAAGATCAGCGGGAAGAGGAAGCCGTTCCAGGCCTGGAGCGCCGAGTAGATGACGACCGTGCCGATGCCGCCTCTGGCCAGCGGGATCGTGAGCCGGAACAGCATCCTGAGCGGGCTCGCCCCGTCCAGCGCCATCGCCTCGTACAGCTCCTCCGAGATGTCCCGGAGGGTGCCGACGAGGACCAGCACCGAGACCGGCATGGCGAACGCGGCCGTCGGCAGGATCACCGCGAGCAGGCTGTCGTAGAGGCCCAGTTCGGCGATCAGCAGGTACAGCGGCACGACCACGGCCTGCGCGGGGATCGCCACGCCCATCAGGAACAGCCGGAAGGCGGCGCCCGACCAGCGCGTCCGGGTGCGCACGGCGGTGTAGGCGAGCGGCACGCACAGGCCGAGGACGATGCCGTCCACGCTCACCGCGACGATCGCGGTGTTGGCCAGCAGATGGCCGAATCCGTTGTTCAGGACGGTGTTGTAGTTGTCGAGGGTGGGCTCGGTGGGCGGGGTGAGGGGGTTGCCGGTGAGGGCCTGTTCGGGGCCGGTCAGGGACGCGGAGAGCATCGCGTAGACCGGGATCAGCACGATCACCAGCCAGATCAGCGCGCCCGCGCCGGCGACCGGGTTGGCGCGGCGGGTCCAGTGGCGGCGCCCGCGGCGCGGTCCGTGCGGGGGCGGCGGCGCGGGACCCGTGGCCTTCGCCGGGCGCGGCAGCGTGTCGTGGGACACCTCGTCACATCCCTTCGCGGGTGCTGCGCATGCCGCCGAAGCCGGTCAGCCCGACCAGCAGCAGGGACAGTCCGGTGGCGGCCAGCACCAGGAAGGAGGCGATGGCGCTGGCGTAGCCGAAGTCGTACGTCCGGAAGCCCGCCTCGTACATCAGGTACGGCAGGATCGCGGTGTCCGTGCCGGGGCCGCCCCTGGTGAGGATCAGGACGGTCTCGAAGTACGTGAGGGAGCCCACGACGATCAGGACCGTGGAGGTCGTGAAGGTGTGGCGCAGCTGCGGCAGCGTGACGGAGAGGAACTGGCGGTAGCGGCCGGCGCCGTCGATGGCGGCCGCCTGGTAGAGGACCCGCGGGATCTGGCGGGCGCCGCCCTGGTAGATCAGCGTGTGCAGCGGGATGAACTGCCACCCGCCGACGAACACGATCGCCAGGAAGGCGCCCGAGGACGAGCCGAGGGTGTCCTGCCGGATGACGCCGAAGTTCGGGTCGAGCAGGGCGTGGAACAGCACCGCGACCGCGGTCGAGGACAGCAGCAGCGGCACGAAGAACACCGCCGACAGCACCGCCCGGTTGCGCTGCGGGCCGGCCGCCCAGACACCGAGCAGCAGCGCGACGACCGTCTGGAACAGCCAGCTGGCCACGGTGAGCAGCACGGTGAGTTTCAGGGACTGGCCGAGGCGGGGGTCGTCGAGGAGCTTGCGCCAGTTGTCCAGGCCGACCGGGACCGGGTCGCCGAGGCCGTCCCAGGACGTGAAGGACAGATAGAGGGCGAGGGCCATCGGGACCACGGCGAAGAAGGCGAAGAACAGCACGCCGGGCAGGGCCCAGGCGGCGTGCGGGCGGCCCGCGCGGACGGGGCGGTGGGCCCTCGTCCGCGCGGCACCGGCCCGGGAGGTGTCCGCGCCGGGCGCGCCCGGACCTGCGGTGCCCGCGGTGGAGGTGCCCGTCCCGGGGGAGTCCGGTCTCGTGGCGGTCACTTCAGGCCCTTGCAGGCGGACACGAACCGGTCGGGCGAGGACTTGCCCGCGAACAGTTTGCCGATCTCCGTGAGCATCCGGGTGCCCAGCTCGTCGCCGAGGGCCTGGTCCCAGGAGAGCGTGAAGGCGGGGGCCTGCTCGACCGTCTCGTACTGGAAGCGGGCGTACCCGGGGTTGGGCGCGGAGGCCAGCAGCGCCGAGGCGCCGGAGGTGGTCGGCACGTCGCCGTTGGCGATGAGGTCCTTGGCGTACGCCTCGGAGGCGCACTCCCTGAGGAAGGCGATCGCGGTGTCCTTGTTGCGGGCACGGGCGTTGACGGACCAGTAGTTGGTGGGGTTGCCGACGACGTTGCGCGCGTCCCCGGTGCCGCCGTCGACCTGGGGGAAGGCGGCCCAGCCCAGGTCGCTCCCGGCGAAGTCGGGGAACTTGCCGAGCTGAGTCGAGTACTCCCAGGAGCCCATCAGATGCATGGCGGCCCTGCCCTTGGCGAAGACGGCCGGGGCCCCGCCGTTGACGTACGACACCGAGGTGAACCTGGAGCCGAAGGCGCCGTCGTCGATCAGCTCCCTGACCAGTTCGGCGGCCCTGAGGACGGCCGGGTCGCCCCAGCCCTCCGCGTCGCCGTCCTGGATGCGCCGGAAGACCTCCGGGCCGCCGATGCGGTCCACCAGGTACTCCAGCCACATCAGTTCCGGCCATACGTCGGAGCCGCCGAGCGCGAAGGGGGTGATGCCGGCCTTCTTGAGCTTGGCGTTGTTGTCGAGCAACTGGTCCCAGGTGGTGGGCGGCTGGAGCCCGTGCTCGGCGAAGACGGCCTTGTTGTAGAAGAGGATCACCGGCTGCATACCGCGCATCGGGATGCCGTAGTGGCGGCCCTCGAGGTCGCCCGCGGCGAGCACGGCGGGCAGGAAGCCGTCCTTCAGGACCGGGTCGGACTCGATGACGCCGGTGAGGTCGACCAGCCTGCCGGCCTCCTCGTACGCCTTGATCGACCCGCCGCCCCAGTTGAAGAACAGGTCGGGGGCGCCGGGCGAGCCCATGGCCGTGCGCAGCTTGGGCGAGTAGTCCGAGCCGGGCACCTTCTCCAGCCTGACCCTGCCGCCCGCCCTCTTCGCCGCGGCCGAGGCGTTGAACCGGTCGACGGCGGCCTGCTGCACCTTGACCGCGTCGTCGCCGTAGACGAGGGCGGTGAGCGTGTCGCCGCCCCCGCCCGCACCGCCGTCGCCGTCGCCGCAGGCGGCCAGGGCGGAGCCGAGCAGCGTCGCGGCACCCGCGCCGAGCACTCGGCGCCTGCTGAACGTGCGTCCGCCGTGGGACGGAGTGGTGGACCCCATGACAGCACCTCTCCCGGAGAGTCGAACGAAAGGAATGGCGAAAGATTCGAGCTGAATCACGAATGTTCCGGGAACGTATGGCGGCAGGAGGGGTCCGTCAAGACCGCGCGCAGCGATACGATCGTCGGCATGACAGCTCCGGAATCCGCCGAAACCCAGATGGCGGCTCGCTCGACGCAGACCGCGACCCTCGCCGAGATCGCCCGCGAGGCCGGTGTGTCCGCCCCGACTGTTTCGAAGGTCCTCAACGGGCGGGCCGATGTGGCCCCGGCGACCCGGCTGCGTGTCGAGGAACTGCTGCGGACCCACGGCTACCGGCGCCGCCGTGCCGAGGCGAGCCGCTCCCCGCTGATCGACCTGGTCTTCCACGAGCTGGAGAGCGCGTGGGCGCTGGAGGTGATCCGGGGGGTGGAGAACGTGGCCCGCGACGCCGGGCTGAGCGTGGTCCTCTCCGAGATCGCCGGGCGGCTCACCCCCGGCCGGACCTGGGCCGACCAGGTCGCCGCCCGCCGCCCGCACGGTGTGATCCTGGTGCTGTCCGAGCTGGACGAGTCCCAGCGCGCGCTGCTCACCAGCCGCTCGATCCCGTTCGTGGTGATGGACCCGGCGGGCGACCCGGGCGCCGACGTGCCCTCGATCGGGGCCACCAACTGGCAGGGCGGCCTCGCGGCCACCCGGCACCTGGTGGAACTCGGCCACACCCGGATCGGCGCGATCAGCGGGCCCTCGCGGATGATGTGCAGCCGCGCCCGGGTCGACGGCTACCGGGCCGCGCTGGAGACCGCCGGGCTGCCGGTGGACCCGGAGCTGATCGTCACCGGCGACTTCCACCACGAGTCCGGCTACCGGCTGGGCCTTGAGCTGCTGCGCCGCCCCGACCGGCCCACCGCCGTCTTCGCGGGCAACGACCTCCAGGCGCTCGGCCTGTACGAGGCCGCCCGTGAGCTGGGGCTCCGGGTTCCGGAGGACCTCAGTGTGGTCGGTTTCGACGACCTGCCGGTGGCCCGCTGGGTGGGGCCGCCGCTGACGACCGTGCGGCAGCCGCTGACCGAGATGGCCGAGGCGGCGGCCCGGCTGGTGCTGGAGCTGGGCCGCGGCGACGACATGGCCCCGGCCACGACCCGGGTGGAGCTGGCGACCAGCCTGGTGGTGCGCAGCAGCACGGCCGGGCCGGGCGGGGCCGGGGGCGGGACGCCGGGGGCCTGAGGCGCGCCGCGGGGCGTACCGCGCGGGGGTGGGACGACGGGGCCTGTGGCGCGCCGCGGGGGAGCGGGGCCTGAGGCGCGCCGCGGGGCGTACCGCGTGCGGGTGGGGCGACGGGGCTTGAGGCGCGCGGCGGGGCGCGCCGACCGGTACGGCCGGGACCCAGGTGGCCGGAAGTTGACGTATTGACGGGTGGATCCGGCCCTCCACACTCCACCGAAGCCAATCGGTTGCACCACCGAAACATTCGACACTTTCGGGGGCGCCCGCAATGCGCTCCACCCGACCGCGATTTCTGAGATCAGGCCTCGTGTCCGCCCTGACCGGCCTCACCGCGCTCGGCGCGCTGCTGTCCGCCGCGCCGGGCGCGCAGGCCGCCGGCACCCCGCTGCGCGACCTCGCCCCCGACCCCCGGCACCGGCTGCACGGCGGCCTACGGCGTGGTCAACCAGTGGAACTCCGGCTTCACCGGCCAGGTGAAGATCTCCTGTGCCGGTGCCGCGCTGTCCTCCTGGAAGGCGACCTGGGCCTTCGGCGCCGGACAGAACCCCACCCGGGCCTGGAACGCCCACTGCCCCCAGTCGGGCGCGGCCGTCACCTGCACGAACGCCTCGTACAACGGCACGGTCCCCGACGGCGGTTCGGTGACCTTCGGGTTCAACGCCTCCTGGAACGGCGGCAATCCGGTGCCGTGGTGTCCCTGGGCTGAACCCCGGCCCCGGAAGATGAGATTCTCCCTAGAAATCCCGGAGTGACGTTCCCGCCCGTAATATTTCGGACGTACGTTCCTGTATGTGACGGGTCACCAGGAGAACGGAACCACCGGGAACGAGGACGAGGGCGCGAGAGCGGGCCGGCGGTCGGCAGTGCTGAGGACCGCCGGCCTCACTCTGGCGGGAGCGCTGCTGCTGGCCGGTGCCACGGCCGCCTGGGCGTACTGGCGGCTGAGCGACAACATCACCGGCGTCGACATCGACCAGGCCCTCGGCGACGACCGTCCGCCCAGACCCATGACGGCCCCGTCCGTGTCACCGTCCGGCCCGCCCGTGCCGAGCGGCGCCCTGAACATCCTGGTCCTCGGCTCGGACACCCGCACGGGCGCGGAGAACCGGCGGCTCGGCGGCGGGGAGGGCGGTGGCGGCCGCTCCGACACCGCGATGATCGTCCATGTCGACCCGGGCCGTACGTCGGCCACGGTGGTCAGCATCCCGCGCGACACGCTCGTCGCCCGCCCGTCCTGCCCGCTGCCGTCCGGCGGCGAGAGCGCGCCCCGCGAGGCGGCGATGTTCAACTCGGCCTACGAGTTGGGCGGGCCGGTGTGCGCGGTGAAGACCGTCGAGCAGCTCACCGAGGCCCGGATGGACCACTACGTCGAGCTGGACTTCGCCGGGTTCGCGGCGCTGGTCGACGCGGTCGGCGGGGTCACCGTCACCACCGGCGAGGACATCGACGACGAGGACAGCCATCTGGAGCTGGCGGCGGGCACCCATCTGCTGGACGGCGAGCAGGCCCTGGCCCTCGCCCGCACCCGGCACGGCGTCGGCGACGGCAGCGACCTCGGCCGCATAGGCCTCCAGCAGCAGCTGGTCACGGCCCTGCTGGCGCGCATCTCCGAGGGCGGCCTGTTCACCGACCCCGCCCGGCTCTACCGGGTCGCCGACACGGTGACCGGCAGTCTGACCACCGACACCGGCCTCGACTCGCTCACCGAGCTGACGGGTCTCGGCCGCAGCCTCGCGGGACTGTCGGCGGACACGGTCGAGACGGTCACCATGCCGGTCGTCCCGGCGCCCTGGGACCGCAACCGGGTGGTCGCGGACGAGCCCGAGGCAGAGCGGCTGTGGGAGTCCCTGCGCTGAGAAGGCGCTTCCGGAAGGGCCTGGCTCCGGTGGGTGCGGGGCGGCCCCCCTCCGGGCGGATTCGAGGCGGGTGCCCGCCCGCGCTCCGAGGGGTGCGCGCGTCCTCCCCGCGGGTGCGTGCGAACCCGTTCGCCATGCGCGCGAAAAAGATTCTGGCGACGATGTCGATCCGGCCGTCTCCCGTTCGACGCATGGGTGAGAGCGGGGACGGACCCCGCCCGGAGACACGAGGAGTCACCATGCCCCGCTACCTGTCCATGGTCCGTATCCAGGAGGGCACCATCGACATGGCGTCCGCCGACCCCGGCTTCGAGCAGCGCATGGGCGCCCTGTTCGAGGAGATCACCAAGGCGGGCGTGATGCTGGACACCGCCGGGCTCAAGCCGACCGCCGAGTCCACCCGGATCACCTGGTCGGACGGCGAGCTCTCCTGCACCGACGGCCCGTTCACCGAGACCAAGGAGGTCGTCGGCGGCTACGCGCTGATGCAGTGCAAGGACATGGCCGAGGCGGTCGAGTGGGGGAAGCGCTTCCTGGAGGTCCACCCCAAGGAGTGGCTGGTGGGCCTGGAGGTCCGCGAGGTCGAGGAGCCCGGGCTCTGAGCCCACGGCCGTTGTCGGTGCCGTGTGCTGTCATGTGAGACGTGACGGCACACAGCACGGACGGGGCCGGTCCGCCGGGCTCGGTGGCCCGGACCCTCGACACCGTCTTCCGGCTGGAGTCCGCGCGGATCATCGCCACGGTCGCGCGGATCGTCCGGGACGTCGGCATCGCCGAGGAGATCGCCCAGGACGCGCTGCTCGCCGCCCTGGAGCAGTGGCCCGCGGAGGGCGTCCCGGACCGGCCGGGCGCCTGGCTGACGGCCACCGCCAAGCATCGCGCGGTCGACCTGGTGCGGCGGCGCGAGACGTACGCCCGCAAGCTCGCGGAGGCCGGCCGCGAGCTGACCGAGGCGTCGCACGACCCCGAGCCCTCGGGCCCCGGGGACATCGACGACGACGTGCTGCGGCTGATCTTCACCGCCTGCCACCCGCTGCTGTCGGCCGAGGCCCGCACCGCGCTGACCCTGCGGCTCGTCGGCGGTCTGCGCACGGACGAGATCGCCCGCGCCTTCCTGGTGCCGGAGGCGACCGTCGCGCAGCGGATCGTGCGGGCCAAGCGGACCCTGGCGAAGGCCGGGGTGCCCTTCGAGGTGCCGTACGGCGAGGACCGGGCGGCCCGCCTCGGCTCGGTCCTGGAGGTCATCTACCTGATCTTCAACGAGGGCTACGCGGCCACCACGGGCGACGACCTGCTGCGCCCCGCCCTGTGCGAGGACGCGCTGCGGCTCGCCCGGGTGCTGGCCGCGCTGACGCCCAAGGAGGCCGAGGCGCACGGTCTGGCCGCCCTGCTGGAGTTCCAGGCCTCGCGCACGGCGGCGCGGACCGGCCCCGAGGGGGAGCCGGTGCTGCTCGCCGACCAGAACCGGCGGCTGTGGAACCGGCTGCTGATCCGGCGCGGTTTCGCCGCCCTGGAGCGCGCCGTCGAACAGGGCGGCGCCCTCGGGCCGTACGCCCTCCAGGCCGCCATCGCCGCCTGCCACGCCCGGGCCGCGGCCTATGAGGAGACCGACTGGGCGCGGATCGCCGCGCTCTACGGGATGCTCGCCGCCCGCGCCCCCTCACCGGTGGTCGAGCTGAACCGGGCCGTGGCCGTGTCGATGGCCGAGGGCCCCGCCGAGGCGCTGCGGATCGTCGACGCCCTGGCCGCCGAACCCGCCCTGCGCGGCTACCACTTGCTGCCCAGCGTCCGCGGTGACCTGCTGGGGCGCCTCGGCCGTACGGACGAGGCGCGGGCGGAGTTCGAACGGGCCGCGGGGCTCGCGCGCAACGAGCGGGAGCGCGAGCTGTTGCTGCGCCGGGCGGGGGAGTTGCCGTAGAGGGGACCTCGCGGGACATTCCGTAGATCATGTTAAGTTCCCCCCGACCACAATAATTTCATACGTTTTTCATGATGTGGGGGAACGTGAAGATGCAGACGCATGCGCTCATGCGCGGCGTCGGGGGAACCATCGCAATCGCTCTCAGCTCCGCACTCGCGGTCGGGCTGCTGCCCGCCACCGCGACGGCGGCCGCCGACTCGCCGGCAACGGACACCCGGAAGCTGACCACTTCCGGGAACGCTCCGCTGACCGAACGGCAGGCGCGGGAGCAGGCCGTACGCACCGGCCGAAGCGTGGAGGTCACCGCACTGCGCGGTGAGAGCACCGAGGTGTTCGTAACCCCCGAAGGGGATCTGGAGAGACGGGAGCACCTGCGTCCCGTCCGAGCCCGGGTCGACGGCGAATGGAAGCCGGTCGACACGGAGCTGGCGCCGACCGGCCACGGCACGGTCGCGCCGAAGGTGGCGACGATCGGGCTGGAGTTCTCCGCCGGTGGCACCGAGGTGCCGCTGGTCCGGATGGACAAGGCCGGCCGGCGGCTCGCGCTGTCCTGGCCCGGCACACTGCCCGCGCCCCGGCTGGACGGCGCCACGGCGACGTACCGCGACGTCCTGCCGGACGTCGATCTGCGGATGGGCGCGCAGGAGGACGGGTTCACCCAGCTGCTCGTCGTCAACAGCGCCCAGGCGGCGGCCAGTCCGGCGCTCGCCGAACTGCGGCTGAAGCTGGCCGCCGACGGCATGGACGTGAAGGAGACCGCGGGCGGCGGCCTGGCAGCGGTCGACAAGGGCGCCGGGAACGCGGTGTTCGAGGCGCCGAAGCCACTGATGTGGGACTCCAGCGGCGGCGCACCTGTCAGCGGCGACAAGACCGCCATGGGCAGGACGGCAGTCACCGGCGGGGCGGCCACCGCGCCGCAGCGCCGTGGCATCGGCCCGTCCGTGGCCGCCGCCGCGGCCGACACCGGCCCCGGCGAGACCGCCAAGCTCGCCCCGGTCGGCGTGGAACTGCCGCCCGGCGGACGCGAGCTGGTGCTCACGCCCGACGCCGACGTCCTCAAGGGCAGGAACACCGAGTACCCGGTCTTCATCGACCCGCAGTGGTACTCGCCGCGCGCGACCTCGTGGACGATGGCGTCGAAGTACTGGGCATCCTCCCCGCAGTGGAAGTTCAACGGCAAGCCGGACGCCGGCATGGGCTACTGCAACTGGGACTACTGCGCCCCGAACGACACCAAGCGCCTCTTCTACCAGGTGCCCACCTCCGCGTACGCGGGCCGGACGATCCTGTCCGCCGAGTTCGTGGTCCGCAACACCTGGTCGGCGTCCTGCTCGGACCGCGAGGTCGAGCTGTGGCGGACGAAGGGCATCTCCTCCTCGACCACCTGGAACTCGCAGAACGAGTCCGGCTTCTGGATCAAGCAGCTGCGCTCGTCGTCCTTCGCGTACGGCTTCAGCGGCTGCGCCGCCAAGGACGCCGAGTTCGACGTGAAGGCGGCGGTGCAGGAGGCCGCGAACGGCAAGTGGTCGTCGATGACCTTCGGCCTGCGCGCCGGCAGCGAGAGTGACCGGTACGGCTGGAAGCGCTTCTCCGACAAGGCGTTCCTGCGGGTGAAGTACAACCGCCCGCCGCCGCAGGTGAAGATGTCGCAGCTCACCATGGAGTACGGCGGCACCTGCAAGCCCCACACCAGCGAGCCCCGGGTGCGCACCCTGGGCAAGATCTACGCCAACGGCGTCACCGACCCCGACGGCGACAACATCGCGGTCGAGTTCGAGGCGGCCTGGGACGCCGGTGACGGCAAGGGCTGGACCGCCCGCTGGAAGCCCGCCCTGACCTCGTACAAGAAGTCCGGCTCCGGCTTCTCGGTCGCGCTGCCGTCCTCGATCCCGAAGAACAAGCGGGTCAGCTGGTCCGTCCGGTCCTACGACGGGGCGCAGTACTCCCCGTGGTCGCACTCCGGCACCGCGACGGGCTGCTACTTCGTCCAGGACAACAGCGTGCCCAAGGCGCCCTCGATCTCCTCGGGCCACTACCCGGCCTCCGACCCGGAGGACCCGGAGGACCCCTGGTACGACGGCGTGGGTCAGTACGGCGGCTTCGCCCTCGACTCGCCCGAGACGGACGTGGTCCGCTACCGCTACGGGTTCAACACCGACCCGTCCGGCTCGACGCAGATCACCACCAGCGGCGGTGCCGGGAAGTCCGTGCAGCTGCTGCCGTCCAGGCCGGGCCTGAACTTCGTCACGGCCCAGGCCTTCGACGCCGCGGGCAACGGCTCCGAGATCCGCACCTACCAGTTCCGGGTCAAGGCGGGTCAGCCCGACCGCGCGGCCTGGCGGCTCGACGAAGGCGCCGGCGCCGCGAAGGCGGCCGGCACGACGGCCCCGCGGACCGTGCGCCTCACCGGCGGCGCGGCCCTCGGCGCCGAGGGCCGCAAGGGCACCGCCCTGCACACCGACGGCAAGTCCGGGTACGCCGACTCCGACCTCACCGTGGTCGACACCTCGGACAGCTTCTCCGTCGCCGCCTGGGCCCGGCTCGACAGGATGCCCCCGGCCGCGGCGATCATCGCCGCCCAGCCGGGCAACCACTCGCCGGGCTTCGAGCTGTACTACTCCCAGTACTACGACCGCTGGGTGTTCAACCAGTACACCGCCGACACGGCCGACGCCTCCGTCGCCCGCGCCATGGCGGCCACACCGGGGGACGCCAAGGCGGGGGAGTGGACCCATCTGACAGGGGTCTACGACGGCAAGGCCAAGCAGCTACGGCTGTACGTCAACGGCAAGCTCTCCGGCTCCACCGCGTACAGCACCGCCTGGGAGGCCCGCCGGGGCCTGCGGATCGGCGCGGGCAGCTACAACGGCAAGCCGGGCGCCTACTTCCCGGGCACGGTCGACGACCTGAAGATCTTCGACCGCGCCCTGAGCGCCGCCGAGGCGGCACGGCTCCAGCAGGACCAGGAGCTCACCGGCGGACGTCCCGCCCGGGCGGTCTTCCCGCTCGACGAGGCCGCCGGCGCCACCGAGACCGCCGGCGCGGCTCCCGAGCAGCCGCTGACGCTGAACGGCGGTGCCACGGCGGGCGCCGAAGGGGTCGCGGGCCGTGCCCTGACCCTGAACGGCAGCACCGGCTACGCGGCCACCGACCGGCCGGTGCTCAACACCGCCGGTTCCTACGCGGTCTCCGCCTGGGCGAAGCTCAATCCGGGCGTGACCGGCAACCGCACGGTGGTCAGCCAGAACGGCACGTACTACAGCCCGTTCTATCTGTCCTACGAGGCCTCGCCGAACACCTGGAGCCTGCGCACCTCGCTGGAGGACGTCCAGGCGGGCAACATCACCGAGCAGGTGGTGCGGGGCACCCAGCCCGCGCGGCCCGGTGAGTGGACCCACCTGGTGGCCGTCCACGACGCCACCGCCCGGCAGATCCGCCTCTACGTCAACGGGCGGCTCCAGGGCACCGACGCGGCGCCGAGGACCTGGGAGGCACAGGGCGCCCTCCAGATCGGGCGGGCCGTCTGGACGGGCAAGATCGTCGACCACTTCCCCGGATCGATCGACGACGTACGGCTCTTCGACCGGCCCGTCGCCGACGACGAGGTCCGCCAGATCTTCCAGCAGCGGCCCCTCGTCAAGAGCCGCTGGAACTTCGAGGAGACGGCCGGCACCTCCACCGTCACCACGCCCGACGCGGTGACCGGGGGCGGCGCGCTCACCCTGGGTGGCGGCGCGAAGAAGTCGGACTCCGCCTTCATCGACTCCGGCAGCCTGGACCTGGACGGCGTCACGGGCCACGCGGCGACCACCGCGGTCCCCGTCGACACCGGCGCCAGCTACACCGTGACCGGCTGGGCGCAGGCCGCGGCCGTGCCCAAGGGCGGGGTCACCCTGCTCAGCGCGGAGGGCTCGTCCCAGAGCGCGTTCGCCGTCCGGTTCGTGCCGGACGCGAAGCCCGAAGGGCCCGGCCGCTGGGAGCTGGCGGTGGCCGACCAGGACGGCGCGGACGCGACCGTGGTGCGCGTGGAGAACAGCGAGTTCTTCGACGTACGCGACTGGAACCACCTCGCCGTGGTCTACGACGGCTTCGCCAAGCAGGCGAGGCTGTACGTCAACGGCAACCTCCAGGCGGTCTCCTGCGGCGACGCGGACGGCGACGGCGAGGCCGACCAGGGCGGCTGCGCCGAGCGGGTCTCCTGGGCGGAGAACACGCTGGCCTTCAAGGCGGCCAAGTCCTTCCAGATCGGCCGCGCCAAGTCCGGTACGGGCTACGGCGAGTACTTCCCGGGTCTGGTCGACGACGTGTGGGCCTTCCAGGGCGCGCTGACCGACGAACAGGTCGAGAAGCTCGCCGCCACGTGGTTCGACCTGCCGACCGAGGTACCGGGCGCCTGACGCCGCCCGCACTTCCTTCTCTTCCTTCACCGGCCCGCCCCGCTCGGGGCGGGCCGGTGACCTCCCACGAGGATTGACGATCACTCATGTCTGGAACATCCAGGTCGCGACTGCGTAAAGCGGTCCGACGACGGGTGGCGCTGACCCTGTCCGCCGTCATGGTGGGCTCGGTGCTGCAGACCGCGGCCGCTTCCGCGACCACCCCCGACGCACGGTACGACCTGCCCGGCCTGCCCTCGGCCGAGAAGCCCGTCAAGGGCGAGGACGTCCTGAAGGCCGAGCCCCGCGCGCTCACCCGGGAACCGAGGACGCCCCGGACCAGGCCCAGCGCGGCCTGGCCGAAGGAGGGCGCGGACCTGGTCGACGTGACCGGCCCGCGCACGAGCGGCCGCCTCGCGCGCTCCGCCGCCGCGACCGCTCCCGCCTCCGTCACCGCCCGTGTCCTGGGCCGTGCCGCGGCCGAGCGCGCCGGGGTGAACGGCGTGCTGTTCACGCTCGACGCGGCCGGCGGCAAGGGCCGTACGCCCGCCTCGGTCGGGGCGAGCCTGAACTACTCCTCCTTCGCCGAGGCCTACGGCGGCGGCTTCGGCTCCCGCCTCACCCTGGTCCGGCTCCCCGGCTGCGCCCTCGACCGGGCCGGCAAGGGGATCAGGGCCAAGTGCGGCACGGCGACGCCCGTCGAGACGGTCAACGACACCGAGCGGCGCACCCTGACCGCCCCGAAGCTCGCCCTGCGGTCCTCCGGTCCGACCCTCTTCGCGGCCGTCGCGGCCGCCGAGGAGACCGCGGGCAAGGGCGACTACACCGCCACCCAGCTGTCCCCTTCGGCGACCTGGGACACCGACCTCAACACCGGTGACTTCAGCTGGTCCTACGACATCCCCGTGCCGGACGTCCCGGGCGGGCTGTCACCCGACCTCGGGGTGTCGTACCAGTCGGGCCGGATCGACGGACGGACCGGCACCACCAACAACCAGTCCTCCTGGGTCGGTGACGGCTTCGACCTGTGGTCCGGCTACATCGAGCGGCGCTACAAGCCGTGCGCCGACGACGGGCAGAAGGCCGCCGACGGCGTCAACAAGCCAGGCGACCTGTGCTGGGGCTACGACAACGCCTTCATCACCTTCAACGGCAAGGGCGGCGAACTCGTCCCCACCGGCGCCGACGACTTCCGCTTCAAGCAGGACGACGGCACCCGCGTCAAGCGCCTGCGCTCCGACGACCGGGGCAACGGCGACAACGACGGCGAGTACTGGCGGCTGACCGCCCCGGACGGCGTCCGCTACTACTTCGGGTACAACCGACTGCCCGGCTGGGCCACCGGCAAGGAGACCACCGACTCCACCTGGACGGTCCCGGTCTTCGGCGACGACGCCGACGAGCCCTGCCACAAGGCGGCCTTCGCGGACTCCTGGTGCCAGCAGGCCTGGCGCTGGAACCTCGACCACGTCGAGGACCCGCACGGCAACGCGATCGCCTACTACTACGACCAGGAGAAGAACTCCTACGGCCGCAACCTCAAGGCCAAGGACGACACCCGCTATGTGCGCGGCGGCTCCCTGGACCGTATCGAGTACGGCCTGAAGTCCTCCGACGCGTACACGGCCAAGGCGCTCGCCCGGGTCGACCTCAGCACCTCCGAGCGCTGTCTGCCGGACTCGAAGACCACCTGCGCCGACATCGGCAAGGACGCCTTCTACTGGTACGACACGCCCTGGGACCTCAACTGCGACGAGGGCAAGGAGTGCGACAAGGGGCGGCTGTCCCCGGTCTTCTTCACCCGCAAGCGGCTGACCGGCATCACCACCGAGGTGCTCAAGGGCGACGCCCCCGCCAAGGTCGACTCCTGGACGCTGGGCCACCGCTGGGGCAAGGCCGACATCGACTACCAGCTGCTGCTGGACTCCATCCAGCACACCGGGCACAGCGCGACCCCGGCGATCACCCTGCCGAAGACCACCTTCGGCTACACCCAGCTCGCCAACAGGCTCGACAGGACCGGTGACGGCTACGCGCCGTTCATCAAGTCCCGGCTGTCCACCGTCGCCGACGAGTACGGCGGCCAGGTCGACATCAACTACTCGGCGCCCGTCTGCTCCTTCGACGCGCTGCCGGTGCCGGAGAAGAACACCACCCGCTGCTTCCCGCAGTTCATCGGCGGCGACGCCGACGACGCGCCGGAGAAGCAGTGGTTCAACAAGTACGTCGTCACCTCGACGACCAAGACCGACCGCACGGGCGGCGCGCCCGACGCGGTGACCCAGTACGAGTACCTGGGCGGCGCGGCCTGGCACTTCGACACCGACGACGGCCTGACCAAGCAGAAGCACAAGACGTGGTCGCAGTGGCGCGGCTACGGCCAGGTGCGGGTCAGGTCCGGCGGCCAGGGCGGCGCCATGAAGTCGCAGGCGGACACGTACTTCCTGCGCGGCATGGACGGCGACCGGGAGAACACCTCCGGCGGTACCAAGGACGTGTCCGTCACGCTCGGCGCCGGTGAGGGCGACCCCATCGCCGACCACGAGTCGACGGCGGGCTTCGCCTACAAGACCGTGCAGTACTCGGGTGTCGGCGGCAAGGTCCTGTCCAGGACCGTCAGCAGGCCCTGGTACCACCAGACCGCCAAGAAGACCCGCGACTGGGGCACCGTCACCGCGAATTACTCCGGCACCGCCCGGACCTCGTCCTGGACCTCCCTGGACGCCGGCGCGGGCTCCTCGTGGAAGACGACCGCGACGGAGACGGAGTACGACGACGCGACCGGCCGGGTCACCCGCGTCGACGACCTCGGTGACACCACCACCGCGAGCGACGACCGCTGCACCCGCACCACCTATGTGCCCGGCGACCTCGACCTCGTCGCCCGCACCGAGACCGTCCTCGGCAACTGCTCCCGCACGCCCGACCGTGCCGAGGACGTCGTCTCCGACGTCCGGACCGCCTACGACGGCGGCGAGTACGGCGCCGCGGCGACCAAGGGCGACGCCACCGCGTCCGCGACCCTCAAGAGCCACGACGGCACCACGGCCACATACATCGAGTCCAAGGCCACCTTCGACTCCTACGGGCGCCGTCTGACGACCACCGACCTCACGGCCGACGTGAAGTTCACCGGCACCGGCGCCCCCGTCCGCACCGCCCGCAAGGACGGCCGCACCACGACCACGGCGTACAGCCCGGCCACCGGCATCCCGGCGAAGCTCACCGAGACGACCCCGCCGGCCACGCCGGGCGTCGCCTCCACGGCCCAGTCCACGGTGACGGAGTTCGAGCCGCTGCGCGGCCGCCCGTCCGCCCAGGTCGACCCCAACGGCAAGCGCTCCGAGTTCGCGTACGACGCCCTCGGCCGCTCGCACAGGATCTGGCTGCCCGACCGGCGCACCGGCCAGACCCCCAACTACGAGTTCGGCTACTTCGTAGACGAGGGCAAGCCGGTCGCCATCCGCACCCAGACCCTCGACGACAACGGCGGCCAGCGCGCCTCGTACGTCCTCTACGACGGTTTCCTGCGCGAGCGCCAGACCCAGAGCCCCGGCCCGAACGGCGGCCGTGTCCTCACGGACGTCTTCTACGACGAGCGGGGCCTCGCCGCGCGGTCGTTCGCGCCCTACTACAACGACCAGGAGGCCCCGAACCGCGGCCTGTTCAAGCCGGCCGACGCGCTCACCGTCGAGACCCAGACCTGGCACACCTACGACGGGCTCGGCCGCGAGACGGAGACCCGGGACGTCGCCGGCAACGGTGACGGCGGCGCGGTCCTCGGCATCACCCGGCGGATCTACGGCGGCGACCGCACCACCGTGATCCCGCCGGAGGGCGGCACCGCCACGACCGCGATCGCCGACGCCGGCGGCCAGGTCACCGAGCTGCGCCAGCACCACACCCGCAGCGCCGACGCCCCCTACGACACCACCCGCTACGCCTACACCGCCAAGGGCCAGCTGGAGAAGGTCACCGACCCGGCGGGCAACGTCTGGAAGTACGGCTACGACCAGCGCGGCCGGGAGACCCGCACGGAGGACCCCGACCGGGGCACCACCATCCGCACCTACGACGACCGCGGCCTGCTCACCACGACCAAGGACTCCCGCGACACGGTCCTGGCGCACGTCTACGACGGCCTCGGCCGGCAGACCGAACTGCGCGACGGCTCCGCCACCGGCGCCCTGCGCGCCAAGTGGACGTACGACACCGTCAGCGGTGCCAAGGGCCTGCTCGCCGAGGCCACGCGCTACGCCGGCGGCGCCGCGTACACCTCCAAGGTCACCCAGTACGACCAGCTCTACCGCCCGGTGCGCACCGCGCTCGTGGTCCCCGAGAAGGAGGGCGCCCTCGCCGGCACGTACCAGACGGGCACCGCCTACAACCCGTCCGGCCTGGTCAAGGGCGTGAGCTGGTCCGCGGCCGGCTCACTGCCGGGCGGCGGCTACTCGTACTCCTACGAGGCGGACACGCTGCGGCCCGTCTCGGTGCTCGGTGACGGCTTCACGGCCGACACCAGCTACTCCAGCACCGGCAAGCCGCTCCAGCACAAGATGTACGGCAACGCGGCCGGTGCGAAGCCGGTGCAGGTCACCAACACCTACGAGTGGGGCACCCAGCGCCTGGCGACCTCGCGGGTGGACCGCCAGGACGTGGCGGGCGTCGACCGGTTCAACACCTACCGGTACGACGAGGCGGGCAACATCCTGTCCGTCTCGGACACCTCACGCTCCGGCACCGACACCCAGTGCTTCCGCCTGGACCACCTCCAGCGCCTGACCGAGGCGTGGACGCAGGGCACCAAGACCTGCGCCGCCGCCCCGTCCGGCGCCACGGTGGGCGGTCCCGCGCCGTACTGGCAGTCCTACGGCTACGACAAGTCCGGCAACCGTCTCACCGAGACCCGGCACGACCTCTCGGGCGACAGCGCCAAGGACACCGAGCGCGTCTACGCCTACCCGGCGCCCGGCAGCGCCCACCCGCACGGCCTGGACTCGGTCACCACCCGCCGCCCCGACGGCACGTCCACGAAGGAGTCGTTCGACTACGACGAGACCGGCAACACCACGGTCCGCCCCGGCCAGTCGCTGGAGTGGGACGCGGAGGGCCATCTGGCCAAGGTCACCGAGTCCGGCAAGGTCACCGAGTACCTCTACGGCGCCGAGGGCAGCCGCCTGATCGCCCGTACCGGCTCGAAGACCACGCTGTACCTCGGTCACACCGAGCTGACCCTCACCAAGGGCGCCGACAAGCCGAAGGCGACCCGCTACTTCCCGCTCGGCGGCGGTCACCAGGCCGTCAAGTCCGACGACGGCTCGGTGGCCTTCACCATCGCCGACCACCAGGGCACCGGCCAGCTCGCGGTCGACGCCGCCACCCAGCGGCTGACCCAGCGCCGCACGCTGCCCTTCGGCGGCGCCCGCGGCACGGCGGCGGCGGACTGGCCCGGCGGCAAGGCGTTCGTCGGCGGCACCGACGACTCGGCCGACACCGGCCTGACCCACCTCGGCGCCCGTGAGTACGACAGCGCGACCGGCCGCTTCATCAGCGTCGACCCGGTCATGGACCTCACGGACCCGCAGCAGCTCAACGGCTACGCGTACGCCGAGAACTCGCCCGTCACCTTCAGCGACGCCAACGGCCAGTGGAAGTGGCTGGACGACCTCGTCGACAAGGGCAAGAAGACCACGTCCGGCTTCTGGAACGGCGCGGTCGACGGCTACTACGACTTCTCCGAGAGCGTCTACACGGTCACCGACCGGCTCGGCTGGACCGACAACAACGCCCAGAAGGTCAAGAACGACCGCGCGGGCAAGGGCCCCTTCAGCGTCTACAAGGCCGTGCGCGGGCCGGAGTACAGCGGCGCCTGGTACAACGTCGCGCACTGGATCGGGAAGTTCCTCGTCCCGTTCATGCCGGGTGCCTCCGGCGCGGGCGGGGCGGCGAAGGTGGCCTCCAAGCCCGGCACCGTGGCGAAGGTCGTCAAGGGCGCGCTCGGGAAGCTGTTCTCGGGCGCGGCGAAGAAGGCGGAGCAGCCGAGGGTGGCGCCGCGGGTCACCCCGCCGCCGCGGGTCAGCCCGCGCGGCGCGGGCGGCAAGAGCGCGCCCGTGGTGGAGGTCCAGAAGGCCCCCGCGGGCTGGACGCACGCCGAGCAGATGGAGAAGGCGTCGTCGCAGGTCGCCGGGTTCGCCCTCAGGAACTACTCCAGGAGCAAGAAGGGCAAGACCTACGTCGGTGGCTACAACACCGAGACGGGGGACATCGCCCTCGCCCAGTCCGGCGGATGCAAGCCCGGCCCCAGCTACTGCGCCGAGGGCAATGTCGTGCACGCCCTCGGAGGCGATCCCACGAAGGTGCGGTTCACCATCGCCTACACGGTGAAGGAGGAGGTCGGCGGCCACCTGGTGGCGGTGATGAAGGAGGTGTGCAGGAGGTGTCAGGTGGACTACGGGTCCCCGTTCCAGTTTGAATCGGGCGCCGTTCCTCAGGAGGGCGGCATCTGGTTCCACCAGTTCTTCTAGGGAGACGCGAGCGATGGACGCCATGGAGTTGGAGCTGGGCCTGCACGACTGGGCCCGGCTGCCCTGCCACAGCTGCGCATCCGCGTCGCACGTTCCTGCGGAACTGCTGCGGATGGCCCGGGCACGGACGCCCGAGGAGGCCGTGCCGAGGGACATCGAGTTCCACGTGATCCAGGAGAGCTGGGCGACGGAGACCGCCGTCCCCGTCGCCCGGGCGCTGATGGCCGGGCTGGCCGATCCCCGGGTCGCCCCGGCGGCCCGGCACCAGTTCCTCGACCTGCTCTCCTCGTTCGTCGTCGTGGATGACGAGGACATCGCGGAGGCGTGCAGGGACGCGGCGCGGGCCGGGATCTGGACCCTGTACGAGGAGGTGCTCTCCGGCCGGGCTCCGGGCACCGCCCTGCTCGCCTACTGGGTCCTGTACGAGGCGGAGCCCGTCCCGGCGCGCCGGGAGAGACTCCTAGAGACGGCCCGGCACCTGCTGCCGGAGGACCTGCGCATGGACTGACCGGCCGCACAGGCAACGGGCAGGACACCCGCCGAGGAGGCGGTGTCCTGCCCGTTCCGTGTTCTCACCCGGCGGGATGCCCCACGAGCATCGTCGGCGCGCCCGCCACCCGCGTCAGGAACACCGTCGCCGCGTTCCGCCCCTGCGGCTTGACCTTCCTGCGCAGTTCCTCCGGCTCGACGGCCGAGCCGCGCTTCTTCACGGTCAGCACGCCGACCTCGCGTTCGCGCAGCAGCGCCTTGAGCCTCTTGACGTTGAACGGGAGCTGGTCGGTGATCTCGTAGGCGGTGGCGTACGGGGTGGGGCGCAGCGCGTCGGAGGTGACGTAGGCGATGGTCTCGTCGACGAGGCCGCCGTCCAGCGCGGCGGCGGCGTCGGCGACCAGGTGGGCCCGGATGACGGCGCCGTCGGGCTCGTAGAGGTAGCGGCCGAGGGGGCGGACCGGCGGGTTGGGCAGGCCGGTGCCGAGCAGGGTGTGCGGGCCGGGGAGCAGGGTCGCGCGCACGGCACCCGGCTCCGTGCCGAACCACAGCACGGCCTCCTTGACGTCCCCGCCGTCGGAGGTCCACTCGGCCTCGGCCTCGGCGGGGATCGCCTCGTGGGGGACGCCGGGGGCGATCTTCAGGGCGGCGTGCGGGGCCTTCGCCGCGGCCTGCACGGCCCATGAGAGCGGCGGCGAGTAGGCCTCCGGGTCGAAGATCCGGCCGCGTCCGCCGCGCCGGGCCGGGTCCACGAACACGGCGTCGTACCCGGAGGCGTCGACCTCGGTGACGTCCGCCTCGCGCACCTCGATCAGGTCCGCGAGCCCGAGCGCCTCGGCGTTGGCGCGGGCCACCCGCGCGGTGAGCGGGTCGCGGTCGACCGCGAGGACGCGGATGCCGGCGCGGGCCAGCGCGATCGCGTCCCCGCCGATGCCGCAGCACAGGTCGGCGACGGAGGTCACGCCGAGTTCCCCGAACCGCCGCGCGCGATACGTGGCCACGCTCGCCCGGGTCGACTGCTCGACGCCGTTGGGCGTGAAGAACATCCGCGCGGCGTCCCCGGGCGCGAACTTCGCCGCCGCGCGCTGCCGCAGCCGTGCCTGTCCCAGCGCGGCGGACACCAGCTCCGCGGGGTGCTCGCGGCGCAGCCGCGTGGCCACGGCCAGCTCCTGCGCGGGATCGGTGTCACGCACCTCGTCGAGGAGGGCACGGCCTTCGGGCGTCAGCAGGGCGTCGAGCTCGTTCACCGGCTCATTGTGGGCCAGCCGGAGGACGGTTCGCCCGCGGTGGCGGTGTCGGCGGGGGTCCGGGGCGGGCTGCTGCGAGGATCCGGCTCCATGCGAGCAGTGGGACAAAATGACAAAAGCCGGGCGCCTGGGGTCGCGCCCGAAGGGGCGACGGACGGCCCGGGGCCCGAGGGAGCGGACGGCCCGGCGTCCGAGGGAACGGTCGGGTCGGGGCGCGGGGGAGCGGTCGGCCCGGCGTCCGGGGGAACGGTCGGGTCGGGGCGCGGGGGAGCGGTCGGCCCGGCGTCCGGGGGAACGGTCGGGTCGGGGTCCGGGGGAACGGTCGGCCCAGCGTCCGGGGGAGCGGGTGGTCTGGGGTCCGGTGGGGCGGGTGGGTCGGGGCCCGGAGGAACGGGCGGCCCGGGGTCCGGGGGAGCGGGCGGCCCGGGGTCCGGGGGAGCGGGTGTTCTGGAGTCCGGGGCGGGTGGTTTCTCCGGGGGCGGCCCGGACGGGTCACGGGCCGAACGGTTCCGCGATGCCGCAGGGGGCGGCGGCGGGGGTCCCTCCGGCCGCCGGGGACGTTCCGCGGGGCGCCGGCGGAGGCCCGCTCCTCGCGTGCCGCGCGTCCGCGCCGCGCTCGCCGTGCTCGTCGCCTCCGCCATCGCCTCCGGATGCGCCGAGGGCGCTGGCCCCGAGGCCTCCGCGGCGCGGCCCGCCCCCGGGCAGCAGCCGCACCTCGAGGCGCCCCCGGCGCGCGCCCTGGACTCCTACGCCGACCGCCTGCGCGCCGACCACACCGCCCGCGCGGCCGCCACCAGGCGCTGGGGGCTGACCCGCATGCCGCTGACGCCCCCGGCCCCGCCCGCGAGGAAGCCGGTGATCGGCACCCGCAGGGGCTTCGAGGTCGACGGCCACGAGGAGCTGGGCCTCCCCCCGGTCTTCACCACCGTCCCCACCAGGGACAAGGTCGTCTTCCTCACCATCGACGACGGCGCCGAGAAGGACCCGGCCTTCCTGCGGATGATGAGCGACCTGAAGATCCCGTACACCGCCTTCCTCAGCGACTACCTGGTCAAGGAGGACTACGGGTACTTCGGGCGGATGCAGGACCGGGGCGTGGTCCTGAACAACCACACCCTGCACCACCCGTACATGCGCGCCCTGTCCTACGCCCGCCAGAAGCACGAGATCTGCGGCATGCAGGACGTCATCGAGAAGCGCTACGGCAAGCGCCCCGTGCTGTTCCGCCCGCCCTTCGGCAGCTACAACCGGGACACCCTGCGCGCCGCTAAGGCCTGCGGCCTGAAGTACGCCCCGCTGTGGAACCAGGAGGTCTTCGTCGACCGCTGGGAGTACCGCGAGCCGGACCGCGCCCTGCACCCCGGCGACATCGTCCTCAGCCACTTCCGCGGCAAGGACCAGTGGAAGGGCACCATGTCCGACATGATCCGCCGGTTCCTGCGCAAGGTGACGGACGAGGGCTACGCGGTCGCACGGCTGGAGGACTACCTGTGAGGGTGAGGCACCCGATCGCGGCCGCGCTCGCCCTGACCGCCCTCCTCGCAGGCTGCGCACGGTCCGCCCGCCGCACGGCGCCTACGACACCATCACGCTGCGGGCCGCCGCCGACTGCGGCATCGCGGCGGTCGTCCGCTGGAGCGCGACCGTCACCGGCACCCGCGCCCCCGCAGGGCTCGCCCCCGGCGCGATCGTCTCGCTGTCCTCCCACGACCCCGCCGACCCGCCCCTGCGCGACCGTACGGCCGCCGTGCTGCGGGAGATCCAGCGGCACGGGCTGACGGTGGGGAGGCTGGAGGACTACCTGTGAGCGCCTGGAGAGAACGCGCCGCGCCGGACGTCAATTGGCACTCCGCTTGACCGAGTGCTAACCCCGGTCATAGTCTCGGCTCTGGCACTCCCCACCGGAGAGTGCCAAACACGCGACGGGCAGGTCCGGCACCCGCGACGACGGATCCACCTGGTCGCCACCTCAGACAGTTAACCCCGTGAGATCTCCGAAGGGGGAGGTCGGATCGTGACGACCACCAGCTCCAAGGTTGCCATCAAGCCGCTCGAGGACCGCATCGTGGTCCAGCCGCTCGACGCCGAGCAGACCACGGCCTCCGGCCTGGTCATCCCGGACACCGCGAAGGAGAAGCCCCAGGAGGGCGTCGTCCTCGCCGTGGGCCCGGGCCGCTTCGAGGACGGCAACCGTCTGCCGCTCGACGTCCAGGTCGGCGACGTGGTCCTGTACAGCAAGTACGGCGGCACCGAGGTGAAGTACAACAACGAGGAGTACCTCGTTCTCTCGGCTCGCGACGTTCTCGCGATCATCGAGAAGTAAACACCTCGCTTCCCGCGAAGCACCTTTGCTTTCCACTGCGCCCCTGGCCCCCGCGACCGATGAGTAGCCGGGCGCCCGGGGCGCAGTTTCTTTACCCCAGACTTTTCCGAGAGGGCTACCGCTGCCATGGCGAAGATCCTGAAGTTCGACGAGGACGCCCGTCGCGCCCTTGAGCGTGGCGTCAACAAGCTTGCGGACACGGTCAAGGTGACGATCGGTCCCAAGGGCCGCAACGTCGTGATCGACAAGAAGTTCGGCGCCCCCACCATCACCAACGACGGTGTGACCATCGCCCGCGAGGTCGAGGTCGAGGACCCGTACGAGAACCTCGGCGCGCAGCTGGTGAAGGAGGTGGCGACCAAGACCAACGACATCGCGGGTGACGGTACGACCACCGCCACCGTGCTGGCCCAGGCGCTCGTCCGCGAGGGCCTGAAGAACGTCGCCGCCGGCGCCTCCCCGGCCGCCCTGAAGAAGGGCATCGACGCGGCCGTCGCCGCCGTCTCCGAGGACCTGCTCGCGACCGCCCGGCCGATCGAGGAGAAGTCCGACATCGCCGCCGTCGCCGCGCTGTCCGCCCAGGACCAGCAGGTCGGCGAGCTCATCGCCGAGGCGATGGACAAGGTCGGCAAGGACGGTGTCATCACCGTCGAGGAGTCCAACACCTTCGGCCTGGAGCTGGACTTCACCGAGGGCATGGCCTTCGACAAGGGCTACCTGTCGCCGTACTTCGTGACGGACCAGGAGCGCATGGAGGCGGTCCTGGAGGAGCCCTACATCCTCATCAACCAGGGCAAGATCTCCTCGATCCAGGACCTGCTGCCGCTGCTGGAGAAGGTCATCCAGTCCGGTGGCTCCCGCCCGCTGCTGATCATCGCCGAGGACGTCGAGGGCGAGGCCCTGTCCACCCTCGTCGTGAACAAGATCCGCGGCACCTTCAACGCGGTCGCGGTCAAGGCCCCCGGCTTCGGTGACCGCCGCAAGGCGATGCTCCAGGACATGGCGGTCCTCACCGGCGCCACGGTCATCTCCGAGGAGGTCGGCCTCAAGCTCGACCAGGCCGGTCTGGACGTGCTGGGCAGCGCCCGCCGCGTGACCGTCACCAAGGACGACACCACGCTGGTCGACGGCGCGGGCAACTCCGAGGACGTCGCGGGCCGCGTCAACCAGATCAAGGCCGAGATCGAGAACACCGACTCCGACTGGGACCGCGAGAAGCTCCAGGAGCGCCTCGCGAAGCTGGCTGGCGGCGTGTGCGTGATCAAGGTCGGCGCCGCCACCGAGGTGGAGCTGAAGGAGAAGAAGCACCGTCTGGAGGACGCCATCTCCGCGACCCGCGCCGCGGTCGAGGAGGGCATCGTCTCCGGTGGTGGCTCCGCGCTCGTCCACGCCGTGAAGGTCCTCGAGGGCAACCTCGGCAAGACCGGCGACGAGGCCACCGGTGTCTCCGTCGTCCGCCGCGCCGCCGTCGAGCCGCTGCGCTGGATCGCCGAGAACGCCGGCCTCGAGGGCTACGTCATCGTCTCCAAGGTCGCCGACCTGGAGAAGGGCAACGGCTACAACGCCGCCACCGGCGAGTACGGCGACCTGGTCAAGCAGGGCGTCATCGACCCGGTCAAGGTCACCCGCTCCGCCCTGGAGAACGCCGCCTCCATCGCCTCCCTCCTCCTGACGACCGAGACCCTGGTCGTCGAGAAGAAGGAAGAGGAGCCGGCCGAGGCGGGCCACGGCCACGGCCACTCGCACTGACGCACCACGCACCACCAGAAGGCCCGGCACCCGGTTGGGGGTGCCGGGCCTTCCGGCTGTCAGGCAGCGGAGCCCGCCGCGAGCCCTACTGCTCCAGTGCGTCCAGCGCGCCCAGCTGGGAGATCAGGCCCAGACGGTCGTACTCCCACCAGCCCTCGGCGATCTTGCCGTCGCCGCCGCAGCGGAAGACCGTCGTGCCGGTCATGGTGCACTCCTTGCCGGTGGCCGGGATGCCGAGGAAGTCGGCCTTGTTGGTGCCCTTCCAGAACCAGCGCACACAGACCCGGTCGCCCTCGCAGACCAGGTCCTCCACGGTGAACGCGAAGTCGAACGCCCCGCGCCACATCAGCATCTCGCGCCGGATGTTGTCCAGCCCGAGGACGTCCTGCTCGTTGGAGGGGTCGTGGTCGTGGTAGTGCTCGGCGATCAGGTCGTTGAGCGGCGGGAGCTCGCCCGGCGTGCCCATCGTCTGGAGCAGCCGCCGCACATTGGCCGCGTACAGCTGCTCGTCCCGTACGACGTCCAGGTCCGTGAACGTCGGCATCTCGTCGCAGAGCGCGACCATGTCCCGGAAGATCCTGTCGGTCTCGGGGAGGTTCGAGTTCCGCATCGCCTC
Source organism: Streptomyces sp. NPDC005017 (assembly GCF_042873115.1). Lineage (NCBI taxonomy): Bacteria > Bacillati > Actinomycetota > Actinomycetes > Kitasatosporales > Streptomycetaceae > Streptomyces > Streptomyces sp. NPDC005017. Next base: position 28,469 of record NZ_JBIALD010000001.1, read on the forward strand.
CTCGTACGAGGGGAACTCCACGATCTCGATGTAGTGCGACGCGTCGGACCGGTCCTTGCCGATCAGGTTGTGCGTCGCCGTCCGCTTGCCTTTGGTCTGTTCGACCCAGGTGTCCATCAGCCGGTTCATCTCGTCGAACCGGCTGGTCTTGCAGTCGATGATCTGTACGAACGTCATGGCGCCGCCTCCGGTCCCCCGAGGGGTCCGTCCGGACAGCTCCATTGTTCCACCGCCCCGCCCCGGCGTCCCCCGACCGGCCTACTGAGGCCCGTACTTCCGTCCGGTCCTGGACGTCACGCCGCCCAGCATGCCCCGGGGGATCACCTTGACCACGCCCATCAGCGCCTTGTAGCGCGGGTCCGGGATCGACACGGTCCGACCGCGGGCCAGGTCGGCCAGCGCCGCCGCGACCAGTTTGTCGGCGTCGAGCCACATCCAGCCGGGGATGTTGTCGGTGCCCATGCCGGCCCGCTCGTGGAACTCGGTGCGCACGAACCCCGGGCACAGCGCCATCAACCGCACGCCGCTGCCCGCCAGATCGCGCGCCACGCCCTGCGTGAACTGCACGACCCACGCCTTCGACGCGCCGTAGGTGCCGCGCGGCACGAACGCCGCGACCGAGGCCACGTTCACGACCCCGCCGCGCCCGCGCTCCCGCATCGCCTCCGTCGCCGCCGCCGTCAGCCGCAGCACCGCCTCGCAGTGCACCTTCAGCATCCGCAGCTCGTCCTCGGCGGACACCTCCAGAAAACGGCCCTTGTTGCCGAACCCGGCGTTGTTCACCAGCAGGTCGACGGCGCTCCGCCGGTCCGCCAGCCGGGCCGCCACGGCATCGATCCCGGCGTCCGTCGCCAGGTCGGCCACCAGCACCTCCGCCTCGATGCCGTGCCGGTCGTGCAGCTCGGTCGCCTGCTCCACCAGCCGCTTGCCGTCCCGTGCCACCAGGACGAGGTTCTGCCCGTCCGCGGCCAGCCGCCGCGCGAACGCGGCACCGATGCCCGCCGTCGATCCCGTAATGAGAGCCGTTGTCATGGCGCAAGGTTAATGACCCGGAGACGGGGGATCCGGCCCGGCAGGTGGGGGATTCGGGGACCGCGGGTGGGGATTCGGCTGACCGGTGATCAGCTCACGTTCGCCGCCGTGTACTTGCGGGCCGCGGCCAGCAGCTCGGGGTGCAGCGCCTCACCCGCCGCGAGGACCGCGGGCAGCAGCGACCGCCTGGTCGTCTCCGCCTGGAAGGCGAGCGCCACCGTCACCTCGTGCGCGGGACGGTGCACGATCTCGATCGGGTCGCCCGCGCGGATCTCCCCCGGCTCGATCACCCGGAGGTACGCCCCCGGCGCCGCCCGCCGGGTGAACCGCTTGACCCAGCGCTCCTCGCCGAGGTGGCCCTGGAAGGTCCGGCAGGGAATACGGCCGCAGGTCACCTCGAGGACCAGTTCGGGGCCGACGCGCCAGCGTTCGCCGATGAGGGCGCCGGAGACGTCCAGACCGCTCGTGGTGAGGTTCTCGCCGAAGCAGCCGTTGCGCAGCTCCCGGCCCAGCTCGGCCTCCCAGTCGTCGAGGTCCTCCCGCGCGACGGCGTACACGGCCTGGTCGTCGCCGCCGTGGTGCCGGGTGTCGCACACCGCGTCCCCGGCCAGCCCGCTCGCCCCGACCCCCTTGGGTCCGGGCGCCGCCACCCGCACCGGGCCCTCGACGGGCCGCTTGTCGATACCGGTCAGCCCTTCCGGCTGGTCGGTGTAGGGCACGGCCGTCGCACGGCCCAGATTCAGCGACAGAAGCATCATGAGCGCACGGTAGGCCTCCGGAGCCAAAGCGTCGACGCATTATTCGCCTCCACGCCCAAGCAAGACTTATGCTCGGGGCGTGATCGAGGCACGACATCTCCGTGTGCTGCGCGCCGTCGCCGCCACCGGTTCCTTCTCCGCGGCGGGGCGCGAGCTGGGCTGCACACAACCCGCGGTGAGCCAGCAGATGAAGGCCCTGGAGGCCTCCGTCGGCACTCCGTTGCTGGTGCGCGGCGGTCGTGAGATGCGGCTGACCCAGGCCGGCGAGGCCCTGGTCCGGCACGCCGCCGGCATCCTCGCCGGGCTCACGGCCGCGGAGGAGGAGGTCGCGGCGATCGCCGGGCTGCGCGCCGGCCGGGTCCGGCTGGTCTCCTTCCCCAGCGGCAGCTCCACCCTCGTGCCCACCGCCCTCGCCGCCCTGCGCGCGGCGCACCCCGGCACCCGGGTCTCCCTGGTGGAGGCCGAGCCGCCGCGCAGCGTGGAGATGCTCCGCGAGGGGGACTGCGACATCGCCCTCGCCTTCCGCTACGCGGGGAGCGCGGGCGCGCAGGACGCGGAGTGGGACGACCTCGTCGTACGGCCGCTGCTGACGGACCGTCTGGTCGCGCTCGTGCCCGAACGCCACCGTCTGGCCCGGGCCGGTTCCGTCGCCATCGGCGAACTCGCCGAGGAGCCCTGGATCGCGGGCTGCCCGCGCTGCCGCGGCCAGCTCGTGGAGGTGTGCGAGGGCGCCGGCTTCACGCCCCGCATCGACTTCGCCACCGACGACTACCCGGCCGTGGTGGGCCTGGTCGGCGCCGGTCTCGGCGTCGCCGTGCTGCCCCAGCTCGCCATCGAGTCCGTACGGCCCCGAGGGGCACGCGCGGTGACCCTGGAGCCCGCGGTGCGCCGGGACATCGTCGCCCTCACCCTCCCCGACCTGGCCCAGGTCCCGGCGGTGACGGCGACACTCGACCAACTGGCCAGGGCGACGCGGCGCTAGAAATGTGAGCGAGCCCCCCCCGTGACCGCCGGGTGCGGGGGGCGTGACCCGCCCGCGTGGCTCCCCGCACCCCTGAGACGCACGTCGTGCGCGCCCTTCAAGGGGCGCGGGGAACTGCGCCCCCAGCCACCCCCGACCCGCATCCGGCGGACCGAGACCAGCCGCACCCGCCCACTCCCGGCGGACCGCGCCCAGCCACATACGCCCCGCACCCGGCGGACCGCGCCCAGCCACATACGCCCCGCACCCGGCGGTCCGCCCCCGCACCCGGCGAACACGGGATCACCCTCCGTAAGCAAGACCCCGCGGCAGCCCCCGGCCGGGGCCAGCGCACGACAAAGCCCGGGCACGCGCCCCGCGAGCCCTTACCCGTTCTGCCCCCAGAGATACGAAGAAACGTTCCTTCAGGTGTTCGAACCGGCGTCGCCGCCGGACGTCGAAGCCGTCACCAGGCGATGGCGCGCCCGGCCCATGAGCTCCTCGCGCTCGTCCTCGGTCAACCCGCCCCACACACCGTACGGTTCGCGCACCGCCAGCGCGTGAGCCGCGCACTGCGCGCGGACCGGGCACCTCATGCAGACCTCCTTGGCCGAGTTCTCGCGAGCGCTCCGGGCCGCCCCGCGCTCACCCTCCGGATGAAAGAAGAGCGAGCTGTCCACCCCGCGACAGGCAGCGAGCAGCTGCCAGTCCCACAAGTCCGCGTTCGGTCCGGGAAGGCGGGAGAAATCTGCCATTGCGTGACCCCTTGTAGCCGTTCTGAGCGGATACGGTGCCCACGACCGTACAACTACGATCTAAGGAGATGAAAATATGACTCATTGCGAATCTAGCCTCGGACACCAGTAAAAGGGAAGAAAATGGGCCGAATGGGGCGCGCTTGTGATGAAACGTTGAGGGTCCGGCGGCTATGTCTGCCCCGTGTCCGCCCCCTCACGTAGAGTGCCGAAGATGGCAGACAGCCCCGTAACTCTTTCGAGTGACCGTCGTTGAGAGTGCGGAGGCGGTTGAAAACAAAAGTGCTCGGGCAGGCGTCCGAGACGGTCGACCGCACAGGTGACGATTCGTACCAGCCTGGAGGCTCAAGGTGACGCGCATCAGCTGCGGAGGGCGGCCATGACTTCCGTCCTCGTCTGCGACGACTCCCCGCTTGCCCGAGAGGCGCTCCGCCGCGCGGTCGCGACCGTGCCCGGCGTTGAGCGCGTGACGACGGCGGCCAACGGCGAGGAAGTCCTCCGCCGTTGGGGTGCCGACCGCTCGGACCTGATTCTGATGGACGTACGCATGCCCGGACTGGGCGGCGTAGAGACCGTGCGGCGGCTGCTGTCCGCCGACCCGGGTGCCCGCATCATCATGCTCACCGTCGCGGAGGACCTCGACGGCGTCGCCCTCGCGGTCGCCGCGGGTGCGCGCGGGTACCTCCACAAGGACGCCTCGCGCGCGGAGCTGCGGGCGACCGTGACGCAGGCGCTCGCCGACCCCACCTGGCGGCTCGCGCCGCGGCGGCTGCGGTCGGCCGAGATGGGTGCGGCGCCGACGCTCACCGCGCGTGAGATCCAGGTGCTGGAGGGCATGAGCCACGGCCGCTCCAACGCGGAGATCGGGCGGGAGCTGTTCCTCTCCGAGGACACGGTCAAGACCCACGCCCGGCGTCTGTTCAAGAAGCTCGGCGCCTCGGACCGCGCCCACGCGGTGGCCCTGGGCTTCCGGTGGGGACTGGTCCGCTAGAGCCCCACTCGGGCGAGTGGCCCGCTGTCACCCGTCCGCCGTCGTCCGTGGGCGGTCCCGCGCGGGCAGTGTCGGCCGGTCGCGCCCATGCGGCGGAGTCTTGCGTCGATACAGCCCCGTGCCCTGACGGGGGCGCGGGTGTGGACCGCCCTCCAGATGCCCGCTGCTCGTTTCGGCGCGGATGCCGCATCCTTGAGGTGTGGAGTTCCTCGGGGACGAGTCGGTCGAGCGGAAGGGGAGGGCGCAAGGGATGACTTCCGGCGCACCTGCTCATAACGCTTCGGTGCACAACGATGGACGCGGTGCCACGGGCCGTACGGGCTCAGGGCACGATGGACCGATGCGCGACGACGAGCCGACCCGTGCCCAGGGTGCGATCGGCGCGCTCGTGCATCGCGCGGTCGACGGGGACGAGCAGGCCACACACGACCTGCTCGCCCATGTCCACCCCCTGGCGCTGCGCTACTGCCGCACCCGGCTGTCCCGGCTGCCCGGCGACGCGCGCCACTTCGTCGAGGACCTCGCCCAGGAGGTCTGTGTCGCCGTCCTGATGGCGCTGCCGCGCTACCGGGACACCGGCAGGCCCTTCGAGGCGTTCGTCTTCGCCATCGCCTCCCACAAGGTCGCCGACCTCCAGCGGGCCGCGATGCGCCACCCGGGCTCCACGGCCGTCCCCTCGGACGAGATGCCCGAGCGGCCCGACGACTCCCTCGGCCCGGAAGAGCGCGCACTGCTCAGCAGCGACGCCGAATGGGCCAAGAAACTGCTGGCCAACCTGCCCGAGAACCAGCGCGAACTGCTCCTGCTGCGGATCGCGGTCGGCCTCACGGCGGAGGAGACGGGTCAAATGTTGGGAATGTCACCCGGCGCGGTCCGGGTCGCCCAGCACCGTGCGCTGAGCCGGCTGCGGGCACTGGCGGAGCAGTAACGGCCCTGCCGTGGAGCCGTGTCCGCGCCTTGGTTGAACAGGCGGCGGCCAGTTTCCGTACGAACATACGAAGCCGCCCGGGGTCCGGAACCGTGGAATGAGACGGGTTCTCTTCCCGTTAGCATGGACATCCGCACCGATCAAGGCCATTGGGGAAGGTGTCATGACTGCAAACGTCGACGGAGTGCCCGGTAAATTCGCGACACTCGGGCTGACCTACGACGACGTGCTGCTGCTGCCGGGCTCGTCGGACATGGCACCCGACGAGATCGACACCGCCTCGTACGTCTCCAAGAACGTGCGGGTGAACATCCCGCTGCTGTCCGCCGCCATGGACAAGGTCACCGAGTCGCGCATGGCGATCGCGATGGCCCGCCAGGGCGGCGTCGGCGTACTGCACCGCAACCTGTCCATCGAGGACCAGGCCAACCAGGTCGACCTGGTCAAGCGCTCCGAGTCGGGCATGGTCACCGACCCGATCACGATCCACCCGGACGCCACGCTCGCCGAGGCCGACGCCCTCTGCGCCAAGTTCCGCATCAGCGGCGTCCCGGTCACCGACGGCGAAAAGAAGCTGCTGGGCATCGTCACCAACCGTGACATGGCCTTCGAGACCGACCGCACCCGCCGTGTGCGCGAGGTCATGACGCCGATGCCGCTGGTCACCGGCAAGGTCGGCATCTCCGGAGTGGACGCCATCGAGCTGCTGCGCCGGCACAAGATCGAGAAGCTGCCGCTGGTCGACGACCAGGGCGTCCTCAAGGGCCTGATCACGGTCAAGGACTTCGTCAAGGCGGAGAAGTACCCGAACGCGGCCAAGGACGCGGGCGGCCGGCTGCTCGTCGGCGCGGCCGTCGGTGTCGCGGGCGACTCCTTCGAGCGCGCCCAGGCGCTGATCGAGGCGGGCGTCGACTTCATCGTCGTGGACACCGCCCACGGTCACTCCCGCCTGGTCGGCGACATGATCGCCAAGATCAAGTCGAACTCCTCCGGCGTCGACGTCGTCGGCGGCAACGTCGCCACCCGCGACGGCGCCCAGGCGCTGGTCGACGCGGGCGCCGACGGCATCAAGGTCGGTGTCGGCCCGGGCTCGATCTGCACCACCCGGGTGGTCGCCGGTGTCGGCGTCCCGCAGGTCACCGCGATCTACGAGGCCGCGCTCGCCGCCCGCGAGGCCGGTGTCCCGGTCATCGGCGACGGTGGCCTGCAGTACTCCGGCGACATCGCCAAGGCCCTCGTCGCGGGCGCCGACACGGTGATGCTCGGCTCGCTGCTCGCGGGCTGCGAGGAGTCGCCGGGTGAGCTGCTGTTCATCAACGGCAAGCAGTTCAAGTCGTACCGCGGCATGGGCTCCCTCGGTGCCATGCAGACCCGCGGCGACCGCAAGTCGTTCTCCAAGGACCGCTACTTCCAGGAGGGCGTCGCCTCCGACGAGCAGCTGATCCCCGAGGGCATCGAGGGCCAGGTGCCCTACCGCGGCCCGCTCGCCTCGGTCGTGCACCAGCTGGTCGGCGGTCTGCGCCAGTCGATGTTCTACGTCGGCGGCAAGACCGTGCCGGACCTCCAGTCCAACGGCCGGTTCGTCCGGATCACCTCGGCGGGCCTGAAGGAGAGCCACCCGCACGACATCCAGATGACGGTCGAGGCGCCGAACTACAGCCGCCACAAGTAGTCACCAGCTTCGCGAAGGGCGGCCCCGCAACCACCGGGGCCGCCCTTGGGCCCTTCTGACGGATCTCCGAGGCGTCGCGACGCCCGGCACACACCCTCGTCGCACGGTGCGGAGGGACAGGCGGCTCCGCCACACGACCCTCCGCACCGCACGCCGATCGCCCGCACCGAGGCCGCTCCTACTCCCACGGGGATCCGTCAGAAGGGCCCAGTCGTGCCCGTCGGCGATACTGGAAGACGCTGAAACGCATCAGGGAAAGGCCACACATCGTGACTGAGATCGAGATCGGGCGCGGCAAGCGCGGCCGCCGGGCGTACGCCTTCGACGACATCGCCGTCGTCCCCAGCCGCCGTACGCGGGACCCGAAGGAGGTCTCGATCGCCTGGCAGATCGACGCCTACCGCTTCGAGCTGCCCTTCCTGGCCGCTCCCATGGACTCGGTCGTCTCGCCGGCCACCGCGATCCGGATCGGCGAGCTCGGCGGTCTCGGCGTGCTCAACCTCGAAGGCCTGTGGACGCGCTACGAGGACCCGCAGCCGCTGCTCGACGAGATCGCCGGGCTGCCCTCGGAGACCGCGACCCGCCGCCTCCAGGAGATCTACGCCGCCCCGATCAAGGAGGAGCTGATCGGGGCGCGGATCAAGGAGGTGCGCGACTCCGGCGTGGTCACCGCCGCGGCGCTCTCACCGCAGCGCACGGCCCAGTTCTCCAAGGCCGTCGTCGACGCGGGCGTGGACATCTTCGTCATCCGCGGTACGACGGTCTCGGCCGAGCACGTCTCCGGCGCCGCCGAGCCGCTGAACCTGAAGCAGTTCATCTACGAGCTGGACGTCCCGGTGATCGTCGGCGGCTGCGCCACGTACACCGCGGCCCTGCACCTGATGCGCTCGGGCGCCGCGGGTGTGCTGGTCGGCTTCGGCGGCGGCGCCGCGCACACCACCCGCAACGTGCTGGGCATCCAGGTCCCGATGGCCACGGCCGTCGCGGACGTGGCGGCGGCCCGCCGTGACTACATGGACGAGTCCGGCGGCCGGTACGTGCACGTCATCGCGGACGGCGGCGTCGGCTGGTCCGGCGACCTGCCCAAGGCCGTCGCCTGCGGCGCGGACGCCGTGATGATGGGCTCCCCGCTGGCCCGCGCCACGGACGCGCCCGGCAAGGGCCACCACTGGGGCATGGAGGCGGTCAACGAGGAGCTGCCGCGCGGCAAGAAGGTCGACCTCGGCACGGTCGGCACCATCGAGGAGGTCCTCACCGGCCCGTCCCACACCCCGGACGGCTCCATGAACCTCTTCGGCGCCCTGCGCCGCGCCATGGCCACCACCGGCTACAGCGAGCTCAAGGAGTTCCAGCGCGTCGAGGTCACGGTCGCGGACTCCCAGCACAAGCGCTGACCCCTCCCGCACACGCCGAAGGGCCCGCCCACCAGCAGGTGGGCGGGTCCTTCGCGTCCGCGGCGGCCGGCCCCTCCTCCGGGCTCGTGGTGGGGCGTGCGCCCCCGTCACAGGCGGTGCGCCACCCCGGAGGGGGTTGCTCCGCGGGTGTCCAGGAGGAGTTGGGCCTTGACCGACAGGCCCTGGAGGTCGTAGGTGCGGTGGGGCTGGAGGAGGATCGTGAGGTCGGCCTCGGCGGCGGCTTCGTAGAAGGAGTCGACGCGGGGGATCGGGCGGTCGAGGACGGTCCACGAGGGGATGTGCGGGTCGTGGTAGCTGACCGCCGCGCCCAGGGACATCAGGCGGAAGGCGATCTCGTGGGCCGGGGTGGCCTGTTCGTCGGCGAGGTCGGGCTTGTAGGCGACGCCCAGCAGGAGGACGCGGGCGCCTCTCGCCGACTTGCCGTGCTCGTTCAGCAGGGCGGCCGCGCGCTGGACGACGTAGCGCGGCATCTGTTCGTTGACCTGGCGGGCCAGTTCGACCATGCGCAGGCCGCGGCCGGGGTGGCCGATGAGGTCCTGGGGGACGGTGTGGCCGCCCACGCCGGGGCCGGGGCGGAAGGCCTGGAAGCCGAAGGGCTTGGTCTCCGCGCAGCGGATGACGTCCCAGAGGTCGACGCCCAAGTCGTGGCAGAGGACGGCCATTTCGTTGACGAGGGCGATGTTGACGTGCCGGTAGGTGGTCTCCAGCAGATGCACCGTCTCCGCCTCGCGCAGTCCGCGCGCGCGGACGACCTTGTCGGTGATGCGGCTGTAGAACGCGGCGGCGGACTCCGTGCAGGCGGGGGTGAGGCCGCCGATGACCTTGGGCGTGTTGGCGGGGGTGAACACGCGGTTGCCGGGGTCGACGCGGCTGGGGGAGTGGGCGAGGTGGAAGTCGCGTCCCGCGCGAAGGCCGGAGCCCTCCTCGAGCAGGGGGCGCAGGACGTCCTCCGTGGTGCCGGGGAGGACCGGGGACTCCAGGATGACCGTGGTGTGGGGACGCAGCCTGGCCGCGAGGGTGCGGGCGGCCGTCTCCACCTGGCCGAGGTCGAGGCCGCCGTCGGCGGCGCGTGGGGTGGGGGCGCAGATGACCGCCGTGCGGACGCGGCCGAGTTCGGCGGGCCCGTCGGCCGGCCGGAAGCCCTCCGAGTGCATCCGGCGCAGTTCGGCGGGGCTGAGGGACCCGGCCTCGGTCCCGGTGCGATAGCCGACCGTGGGGATGCCGGCGGCCACCGCGGCCTGGGCCAGCGGCAGGCCGAGCGGGCCGAGTCCGATCACGGCGAGATCTGCGGGCATGGAGTGGGCCGTCCTTCCCAGTAACCGATGCGGGACAGGTGCGCAAGCCCGGTGGACAGAACGGGCGAGCGCAATGTCAGACTAAGCGTAAATATGACCGATATGCTGCATTGTTTCCTTGTGTCGCCCCGCTCCGGTGACGGAGGACGCGTCCAGGTCCGCCGGAGTTATCCACAGGTCGCCGGTGCGTGGTGGCTGAAGTCGGGCAAGCCGGTCAGAATTCTGGGCAGGGGGGACACGGACGGGGCTTCGCCCGACGGGTGCGGCCGGCGCGACCGAGCAGCGGGAGGCAGCGGTGAGGACAGCGACACTGGGGCCGGAACAGCGTGCCGAGGCACTGGCGGCCATGGCCGAGCACGAACTGGACCTCCTCGTCGTGGGCGGTGGAGTGGTCGGTGCCGGTATCGCCCTCGACTCCGCCACGCGCGGTCTGTCCACCGGACTGGTCGAGGCGCGTGACTGGGCGTCGGGCACGTCCAGCAGATCCAGCAAGCTGATCCACGGCGGCCTGCGCTATCTGGAGATGCTCGACTTCGCCCTGGTCCGGGAGGCGCTGAAGGAGCGCGGACTGCTGCTGGAGCGGCTCGCCCCGCACCTGGTGAAGCCGGTGCCGTTCCTGTACCCGCTCCAGCACAAGGGCTGGGAGCGGCTCTACGCCGGCTCGGGCGTCGCCCTCTACGACGCCATGTCGACGGCCCGCGGGCACGGCCGGGGACTGCCGGTGCACCGCCATCTGAGCCGCCGTCACGCGCTGCAGGTCGCCCCCTGCCTGAAGAAGGACGCCCTGGTCGGCGCGCTTCAGTACTACGACGCCCAGATGGACGACGCCCGCTATGTGGCCACCCTGGTGCGCACCGCCGCGGCCTACGGCGCCCAGGCCGCCAACCGCGCGCGGGTCACCGGTTTCCTGCGCGAGGGCGAACGCGTGGTCGGCGCGCGCGTGCAGGACGTCGAGGCGGGCGGGGAGTACGAGATCCACGCCAAGCAGATCGTCAACGCCACGGGCGTGTGGACCGACGACACCCAGGCCATGGTGGGCGAGCGCGGGCAGTTCCACGTCCGCGCGTCCAAGGGCATCCATCTGGTGGTGCCCAAGGACCGCGTCCACTCCAGCACCGGACTGATCCTGCGCACCGAGAAGTCCGTGCTGTTCGTCATCCCCTGGGGCAGGCACTGGATCATCGGCACCACCGACACCGACTGGGACCTCGACAAGGCCCACCCGGCCGCCTCCAGCGCCGACATCGACTACCTGCTGGAGAATGTGAACTCCGTGCTGGCGGTGCCCCTCACCCGTGACGACGTCGAGGGCGTCTACGCCGGGCTGCGCCCGCTGCTGGCCGGCGAGTCGGACGCCACCAGCAAGCTCTCGCGCGAGCACACCGTGGCCCACCCGGTGCCGGGCCTGGTCGTGGTGGCCGGCGGCAAGTACACGACGTACCGGGTGATGGCCAAGGACGCCGTCGACGAGGCGGTCCACGGCCTCGACCGGCGGGTCGCGGAGTGCGTCACCGAGGACATCCCGCTGGTCGGCGCCGAGGGCTACCGGGCGCTGTGGAACACCCGCGCGCGGATCGCCGCCCGCGCCGGACTGCACGTGGCCCGCGTCGAGCACCTGCTCAACCGCTACGGCTCCCTCACCGAGGAACTCCTCGAACTCATCGCCGCCGACCCCTCGCTGGCCGACCCGCTCCAGGGCGCCGAGGACTATCTGCGCGCCGAGGTCGTCTACGCCGCCTCGCACGAGGGCGCGCGCCATCTGGACGACGTGCTGACCCGGCGCACCCGCATCTCCATCGAGACCTTCGACCGCGGCACGCGCTGCGCGCGGGAGACCGCCGAGCTGATGGCGCCGGTGCTCGGCTGGGACGCGGACCAGATCGAGCGGGAGGTGCGGCACTACGAGAAGAGAGTGGAGGCCGAGCGGGAGTCCCAGCGCCAGCCCGACGACCTCACGGCGGACGCGGCACGGCTGGGGGCGCCGGACATCGTGCCGCTGTGACGGCGCGGCGGGTACATGTCACAGGGCGTTACGCGAGCGTCTCACAGAGCGTCATCCAGGGGTGCGGAAGGGGCGATTCAGACCGCACGCGGACGTCAGCGCACCCGCCGGGCCCCAGGGCCCCCCGGGGAACCGGGCACTTGTCGGGTGAGGGACAATGGAGCCTCTGTCAGGGCGGGTTGCACGAGGGGACGCATGTCGGAGGCGGAGCGGGCGGGGACATCCCGTCAGGACAAGAGCGCACGTCTCCTCGCCGGGCGCTACCGGCTGGGAGACGTGCTCGGCCGCGGCGGCATGGGCACGGTGTGGCGCGCCGAGGACGAGACCCTCGGCCGCACGGTGGCCGTCAAGGAGCTGCGGTTCCCGTCGAACATCGACGAGGAGGAGAAGCGACGGCTCATCACGCGCACCTTGCGTGAGGCCAAGGCCATCGCCCGGATCAAGAACACCAGCGCGGTGACGGTCTTCGACGTGGTCGACGAGGACGACCGGCCGTGGATCGTGATGGAGCTCGTCGAGGGCAAGTCGCTCGCCGAGGCCATCCGCGAGGACGGTCTGCTCGAACCCCGGCGCGCCGCCGAGGTCGGCCTCGCGGTCCTCGACGTGCTGCGTTCCGCCCACCGCCAGGGCATCCTGCACCGCGACGTGAAGCCGTCCAACGTGCTGATCGCCGACGACGGCCGGGTCGTGCTCACCGACTTCGGCATCGCCCAGGTCGAGGGCGACCCGTCCATCACCTCGACCGGCATGCTCGTCGGCGCCCCCTCCTACATCGCCCCCGAGCGCGCCCGCGGCCACAAGCCGGGGCCCGCGGCCGACCTGTGGTCGCTCGGCGGACTGCTCTACGCGGCGGTCGAGGGCGTGCCGCCGTACGACAAGGGGTCGGCGATCGCCACCCTCACCGCCGTGATGACCGAGCCGCTGGACGACCCGAAGAACGCCGGGCCGCTGAAGGACGTCATCCACGGCCTGCTCACCAAGGACCCCGACGAACGGCTCGACGACGCGGGCGCGCGCAGGATGCTCACCGCCGTGCTGAGCGCGCCGGACGCCTCCTCGACGGAGCCGCTGGAGGCGACCAAGGTCGTACCGCTGCCCGAGCAGCCGGGCGGGTCCGGCACGGGCGGCCGACGAGGTGAGGAAGCGGCCGACCGGCTGCGCGGAGCGCTGCGTTCGGTGCGCAGGGCCGCCGGGTCGGCGGGGTCTGCCGTGTCCGCGCGGGCCGCGGGTTCCACCGGGTCCGCGGGTTCCACCGGGTCCGCGGGTGCCGCGGGGGCAGCGGGAGCTTCGAGTGCCACGTCCGCCTCGGCCGGTGCCGCTTCTCCGGCCGCCTCCGGGCCCGCGCGCCCGGAGGGGCCCGCGGGGCAGGGCGGGAGAGCCGCAGGTACGGCCGGACAGGGTTCCGGGTGGCCCGTGGTGCCGCCGCCGGATCTGCCGGCGCGCCCGGCGCGGCGTGCGCCGCTGACCGACGTGGTGCCCCGGCGGACGCTGGTGATCATCGCGGTGGCCCTGGTGCTCGCCGTGCTCGGCACCGTGATCGCCCTCAACCTCGACGGCGACGACTCCGGCTCCTCGAACACCGGCGGGGGCACCAGGGCCTCGGGCGACGTCACGCCCGGCGCCGACACCAAGGGCGACGACCAGGGCGGCACCCGCCCCGACGGCCGGGCGTCCGAGTCCGCCGGCAAGGGCGCGAGCCCGACCGCGACCGCGGGCGCCGCGGCCGGCCAGGGCGAGGACGGCGACGAGGACGACAAGGGCGACACCGCGGGCGGCTCCGGCGACGACGCCGTGGCCAGGACCCACCGGGGCGGCCAGGGCTACTCGATCGGGCTGCCCAAGGGCTGGAAGTACCAGTCCACCGGTGACGCGGGGGACCGTTTCACCGGCCCCGACGGGCAGAAGCTGCTCATCGGCTGGACCAGCACCCCGAAGGACGACCCGGTCGCCGACTGGCGCAACCAGGAACGCGCGATGCAGCGCTCGCAGTACCAGCGCATCCGCATAGAAGCGGTGGGCTACCGCGGCTGGAACACGGCCGACTGGGAGTTCACCTACGCCGAGGACGGCACGCGCTACCGGAGCATCGACCGCGGGTTCGTCGTCAACGACCACCAGGGGTATGCCCTGATGTACACGGCCAAGGCCGACAAGTGGCGCGGGGAACTGCGCCGGGACACCTGGCAGACGCTCACGAAGACGTTCCGGCCGAAGGGTTGAGCCCGGCCCCGGCCGGGGCCGGTCCCGGCGTCCGGGCCGGGTTTCCCGCGGCCGAGGCGGGGTGAGATCTCCCATCCCCTCGGTGCGGGCTGCCCATGGCACGTATCGTGAGTGCTTGCGAACCGTACGCATCCGGAACGGGACGCCGTACGAACGGAATTGACCAGCCGGGCGGCCGGGGGAGGCAACGTGGACGACTATGCGGGACGGGTGCTGGCCGACCGCTACCGCCTGCCGCTGCCGCCCTCCGACGAGTACGAACTCACCGAGTCACGCGCCTTCGACACCTACAGCGGGCAGGAGGTCCTGGTCCGCCAGGTGCCGTTGCCCGAGGTCGTCGAGGCGGAGGTGCTCGACGCGGACGGGCTGCCGGAGGGATTCACCGCACGGGACCGCGGCGTACGGCGGCCCGCCGCGCCCGGTACGGCGCGACGGCCCGCCGATCCGGCGGTACGGCGTGCCGTGGAGGCCGCCCAGGCCGCCGCGGCCCTTCCCGACCACCCGCGGCTCGACCAGGTCTTCGACGTGTTCGCCGAGGGCGGTTCGCTGTGGATCGTCAGCGAGCTGGTGGCAGCGCGGCCGCTCGCCGCGCTGCTCACCGAGCGACCGCTGACGCCGTACCGGGCCGCCGAGGTCGCCTCCGACGTCCTCACGGCGCTGCGCGTGCTGCACGCGCACGGCTGGGTGCACCGCAACATCACCGCCCGCACGGTGCTCGTCTGCGACGACGGGCGTGTCCTGCTCACCGGCCTCGCCGTCGGCGCTGCGGAGGAGGCGCTGTGCGGCTACGACCCGGTACCGGCAGGTGAGGACACCGGCACCCACCCCACCCTGCCCCACCAGGGCCCCGGCGGCCCCCCGGGCGGCGCCGCGGTCCTGTCCCCCGGCCGGGCGGGAGCCACGGCCGGTGACCTGGAGGCCGCGCGGCGGGCCGCCATCGAGGCACGGGGCGTCGGCCGTCTGCCCGGCGGGGAGGCCCCGCCCGGCCCTGGCCCCTACGGCCCGGCCCCGTCCGGCGCGCCGGACGCCCCCGAGCGCGGGGAACCGGGGCGAGGCGACGACATCCGGGCGGCCCGCGCCGGGGCGATCGCCGCCTACCGTGAGGGAGCCCGCGCCGCCGCCCGCGTCCAGGAGACCCGGCAGGGCGCCCCCGGACTCGGCCCCGACCCCTCGCTGTCCGACGGACAGGCCCTGCTGCCCGGCGCCCGGCCCGCCCCCGGCGCGCCCTCGCCCCAGCTGCCGGAGCAGGACTCCCGCGGCCGTGCGGACGGCAACCCCCCGGGCCGGATAGCCGACCCGTACGGCGTGCACGCCCGCCCCTG
The DNA here is from genome assembly GCF_042873115.1 of Streptomyces sp. NPDC005017. NCBI lineage: Bacteria > Bacillati > Actinomycetota > Actinomycetes > Kitasatosporales > Streptomycetaceae > Streptomyces > Streptomyces sp. NPDC005017. The sequence continues at coordinate 43,820 of NZ_JBIALD010000001.1, forward strand.
GCACGGCGCCGCCCCGCGCACCGCCCCCGGTGCCCCGCGGACGGGCGCCGCGCCGCTCGGGATCCCCCCGGCCGACCCGCACCGCCAGGCCCTCCCCGCGGCGGGCCGCACGCCGGGCATGTCCCCCGTGCAGCTGAGCCCCGCCGCGCTTCCCGCACCCGCCTCCCCGCCGGCCGGCCGCTGGGACGAGCCGGCCCCCGCCGTCCCCGGACGGCGTGGCCCCGCCACCGCGCTCGCCGCCGAGCGCGCGCGGCAGGCACGGATGGCCGTGGTCGGCGCGGTCACCGAGCGGTGGGCCCCCGAACAGGCCGGGCCCGTGCACGAGAACTGGCAGCTCGCCGCACCGATCGGCCCCGCCACCGACCTGTGGGCGCTCGGCGCGCTGCTGTTCCGGGCCGTGCAGGGCCACGCGCCCTACCCGGAGGAGTCGACGGCCGAGCTGGTGCAGATGGTGTGCGCGGAGCCGCCCGCGTTCGCCGAGGAGTGCGGCCCGCTGCGGCCGGTCGTGGAGTCCCTGCTGCGCCAGGACCCCACCGAGCGGCCCGACTTCGAGGAACTGCGCGGCTGGCTGCGCTCCCTCGTACGCTCGGCGCCCGAGCCGGAGGCCGGGGTGCACGTGGTCGCCGCGCCGCCCGCCGACACGGGCCGGCTGCCGGTCGTACGACGACGCGGCGAGCTGGTGCGCAAGCGGCGTGCCGGGCTGCCCGCGGCGCACGGACGGCACAAGCGGGCCCGGCAGGAGGAGCGTTCGCCGCGCAGCCTCGGCCGGACCCTGCTGGTGACGGTGCTGCTGGCGATGGCGGCGGCGGTCGCGTACGCCGTGCTGTTCATGCCCAAGTCCGAGGAGTCCGGCTCCGGCTCGCCGCAGGCGGACCGTACCGGCGCGGCCGGGCAGGCCGGACAGGCGCCCGAGAGCTCGCCGCAGGCCAGCAGCGAACCGCGGCCCGACCAGACCACGCCGGGCGACGGGGGTGGCAACGACCCGTCCCAGTCGGCCGGTTCCGACGAGACGCAGCCGTCCGGGTCCGATGCCGCCGAGGGCTTCACCGTCCGCTCCGACCCGGCGGGCTTCCGGATCGCCGTGGCCGACGGCTGGGAACGCGGCGGAGAGAACGGCCGCGGACAGGTGCGGTACGCGCACGGCTCGTTCGAGCTGATCGTCGTCGCCGGCCGGGACAGCGCCGGGGAGTTCGGCAGCGACCCGATGGTCTACCAGCGGGAGCGGGAGGCGGAGCTGCAGCCGTACCGCGACTCCAGCTGGGCCACGGCCACCGGGCTGAAGACGATCTCGGTGGGCGGACGGACGATGGCCGAGGGCCAGTTCACCTGGACCGGCGCCGACGGGCGCGAGCTGTTCGTGCGCAATGTCGCGATCCTCCTCGACGGCCGCTACCACGTGGTGCAGGTACGCGGCCCGGAGGCCGAACGGGACGAGGTGACCCGCCTGTACGAACAGGCGTCCTCCACCTACCAGCCCACCGGCTGAATCCGGCGGGGGCGGTCCGGTTCCCCCTCGTCACTCAAAGCGACAACCGTCACAGTGCGGTATCCGAGCCGCCCCGCTTGTTCCCCGTCGGGTCAACCGTACTTACCCTGACCCTGTCAATATCAAAGCGGGGCAACGTGAATCAGATGCAGGGCCAGCTCATCGCGGCCCGTTACCGGTTGGCCGAATCGATCGGCCGCGGCGGCATGGGCCGGGTGTGGCGGGCGCACGACGAGGTGCTCCACCGGACCGTCGCGATCAAGGAGCTGACGGCCGCGCTCTATGTGTCGGAGAGTGACCAGGCGGTGCTGCTGGCGCGCACCCGGGCCGAGGCGCGGGCGGCCGCCCGGATCAACCACTCGGCAGTGGTCACCGTGCACGACGTGCTGGAGCACGACGGCCGGCCGTGGATCGTCATGGAGTTGGTCGAGGGCCGCTCGCTGGCCGACGCGGTCAAGGAGGAGGGCCGCATCCCGCCCGCCGAGGCCGCCAGGATCGGCCTGTGGGTGCTGCGCGCCCTGGGCGCCGCGCACACCGCCGGTGTCCTGCACCGCGACGTCAAGCCCGGCAACGTGCTGCTCGGCCGGGAAGGCCGGGTGCTGCTCACCGACTTCGGCATCGCGCAGATCGAGGGCGACGCCACCATCACCCTCGCCGGAGAGGTCGTCGGCTCCGTCGAGTACCTCGCTCCGGAGCGGGTCCGCGGCCACGACCCCGGTCCGGCCTCCGACCTCTGGGCGCTCGGGGCGACGCTCTACAACGCGGTGGAGGGCCGTTCGCCGTTCCGCCGCACCTCGCCCATCTCCACCATGCAGGCCGTGGTCGAGGAGGAGGCCGACGCCCCCGCCAACGCCGGTGCGCTCGCGCCCGTCATCGCCGCCCTGCTGCGCAAGGATCCGGCCAGTCGTCCGAGCGCCGCCGAGGCCGAACGGATGCTCGCGGAGGTGGCGCGTGGCCGCCCGTCGGCCGTGCCCCAGCCGTACGTCCCGACGCAGGCGGTCCCCCGGGACGGTGTGGGCGGCGCGTCGCCCACGTCCACCACGACGCCGTACCCGCGGCAGTCCGACGGACCCTCCCCGTCCGCGCCCCGCCGTCCCCGGCGGCGGCGGACGCTCGCCCTGGTGGTCGTCCTCGCGGCACTCGTCGGCGGCGGTGCCGTGGGCATCCAGCAGTGGCAGGACCGCGGACAGCAGCAGGCGGGCGACCGGACCCCGGGCGACCGGACCCCGGGTGGCCGCAGCCCGAGCCCCTCGCCGAGCGACTCGGCCGGTCCCCCGGAAAGCGCCGGCACCCTCCCCGAGGGCTGGGAACGCCGCAACGACCCCTTCGGCTTCAGCATCGCGGTGCCCGGACCGGAGTGGCGGCGCACGGTGTACGACGAGGCCACGGGCCAGGTCGACTACTCGCCCGACGGCGGGGAGAACTTCTTCCGCATCGCCGTCGACCGCAGGCCCGACTACGACGACCCCTACGAGCACCAACTGGGGCTGGAGCCGCAGGTGCAGCGGCTGGCCCAGTACAAGCGCCTGATGCTGGAGAAGATCACCTACCGGGACCGGCCGGGTGCCCTCTGGGAGTACACCTGGACCGCGCTGGCGAACGCGAACACCCTGCCGGGTCCGCGCCGCGCGATCGACCACATGTACATCTCCCGCGACGGCGTCGAGTACGCGGTCTACGCCTCGGCCCCGGTCGCGGACTGGCCCGCCATGCGCGAGCGGTTCGACATCCTGCTGCGCAGCTGGCGGACCACCGGCTCCTGACGACTTCCCGTCGTCGAGCGTCTGTTGTCGGCCACCCGCGGTCGCGCCGCTCGGAGGGTGCCGCTCCGGCTGATGCATGATGGGGCGCATGGGGACCGAGCGGACGGGCGGGCGTGTGATAGCGGGCCGTTACCGGCTGGAGACGGTGCTCGGGCGCGGCGGCATGGGCGTGGTCTGGCGTGCCACCGACGAACTGCTCGGCAGGGTCGTCGCGGTCAAGGAACTCGCCCTGGACGACACGCTGTCGGAGGAGGAGGCCCGTCGGCGGCGGGACCGCACGCTGCGGGAGGCCCGCGCGGTGGCCCAGCTGCGGCATCCGCAGGTCATCGTGGTGCATGACGTCGTGGCGCACGAGGAACGCCCCTATCTGGTGATGGAGTTCGTCGACGGCGGCTCCCTCGCCGAGCGCATCGCCGCGCACGGCCCCGTCGACGCCCACGAGGCGGCCAGGATCGGTGTGGCGCTGCTGGGTGCCCTGCGCACCGCGCACGCCGCCGGGGTGCTGCACCGGGATCTCAAGCCCGCCAACGTCCTGGTGGAGAACGGCACCGGCCGGGTCGTCCTCACCGACTTCGGGGTCGCCCAGGTCGCCGGGACCACCACGCTCACCGAGAGCGGCTCCTTCGTCGGCTCGCCCGAGTACACCGCGCCGGAGCGCATGTCCGGGGCCGGCACCGGAGCCGCCTCCGACCTGTGGTCGCTCGGGGCGCTGCTGTGCGCGGCCGTGAGCGGTGAATCGCCGTTCCGGCGCGAGTCGCTGGGCGCGGTCGTGCACGCGGTGCTGTCCGACGACCTCCGACTGCCCGCCCAGGCCGCGCCGTTGCTGCCCGTCGTACGGGGACTGCTGGAGCGCGATCCGCAGCGGCGGCTGGACGCGACCGGGGCCGAGCGGATGCTGCGCGGCTTCCTGGACACCGGTCGTACGCCCGAGCCCGAGCGACAGGCCCCGCGCTCAAGGATGTTGGTGGCCGCGCTGGTGGCGGTGACGGCGGTGGCCGGCGTGTCGGCCGCGGTGCTGCTCCTCGACGGGGACGGCGACGGCGGCGGTCCACCGGCGACGCCCTCCCCGTCCACCTCCGTCAGCACCCCGCGGGCGACGCCGACACCGTCCGGCGAAGAGGGCGCAACGGGCTGAAACCGCCCGCGCGGACGGAATCCGGGCGATGCCGGGGTCACGGGTCTGTACCGCGTGTTCCGCCGAAGTGGATACGCGAGCGCCCGGCACGATATGGATGAACCATGAGCAACAACGGGGGAGCCCGCTACGGGGCCGACGAGCCGACGAGTTTCGGCCTGCAACCACCGAACCCGAACCCGCCCGCGGGCGTGCCGCAGCCGGGCAACCCGTACGCGACGCCCACTCAGGTCGTGCCGCAGCGGCAGGCCGTGCCGGAGCCGGGCGCGGGACGCCTGGTCGCCGGGCGGTACCGGCTGCTGTCCAAGCTCGGCCACGGCGGCATGGGCACGGTGTGGCGGGCCAAGGACGAGACGGTGGACCGGGAGGTCGCGGTCAAGGAGCCGCGTGTCCCCGACCACCTTCCCGAGCGTGAACGGGCCAACGCCTTCGAGCGGATGCGCCGTGAGGCCCGCGCGGCCGCGCGGCTCGACCACCCGGCGGTCGTCAACGTGCACGACGTCGCCGTGGTGGACGGGCAGCCCTGGATCGTCATGGAGCTGGTGCAGGGACGTTCGCTCGGCGCCGCGCTCCAGGAGGGCACGCTGAGCGCCCGGGAGGCCGCCAAGGTCGGCCTGGACGTGCTCGGCGCGCTGGAGGCGGCCCACGCGGCGGGCATCCTGCACCGGGACGTCAAGCCGGACAACGTGCTGCTCGGCCGGCACGACCGGGTGGTCCTCACCGACTTCGGGATCGCCCAGATCGAGGGCGAGACCAATCTGACCGACACGGGCGGCTTCGTCGGCTCGCCGGAGTACATCGCGCCCGAGAGGGTGCTCGGCCAGCGCCCCGGCCCGGCCTCCGACCTCTGGTCGCTGGGCGTGGTCCTGTACGCGGCGACCGAGGGCGTCTCGCCGTTCCGCCGCAGCAACACCCCGGCCACCCTCCAGTCCGTCCTCAACGCCACCCCGGCCCCGCCCGCCTCCGCGCAGGGGCCGCTCGCCGACGTCATCAACGGCCTGCTCCAGAAGGACCCGGCCCACCGTCCGGGCGCCGGCCAGGTCCGCGCCCTGCTGGAGGCGGCCGCGAACCCGCCCGCGCCCGCGCCGACCCAGGTGGTGACGCTGTCGGGCGGCGACCGCGGCGGAGACGACCGGGGCGGCGTCCGGCTCGGCCGCAAGGCGCTGACCGCGCTCGGCGCCGTGGTGGTGGCCTCCGTGCTGACGGCCGTCCTGGCGGTCGCCCAGCCGTTCAAGGGCGACGGGGAGTCGGGCGGTGTCTGGGAGAAGCACGAGCACAAGGACCTCGCCGCGACGCTGAGCGTGCCCAAGGGCTACGACCGCTACCTGCCCGGGGAGACGGACCAGGGCGAGCACTGGGTGCACTGGTCGGACCCCAGCGGCGTGATCTACATCCGCCTGGAGCTGCTGAAGAAGAGCGAGGACTCGCTCGGCTACATCGCCAGCTCCTCGATGGGCGAGGCCTACGACGAGAAGAAGGAGCTGGAGGGCGGTTCCAGCTCGGCGTTCAACATCTCGGACGACGAGCCGAGGAAGGTCGTGACGAAGGCGGCCACCTTCCAGGGGCACGAGGCCGCGGAGAGCACCTTCACCTACAGCGACGACAAGGACAGCCAGTTCCTCGTGCCCAAGGAGGTGAAGATCCTCTACTACCGGAGCGTGGGCGAGGACATGTACCGGCTGTCCGTCTCCTACCCGGGCGAGGGAGACCTCACCGAACGGGGCCGCGAGGTGGCCGACCGCGCGATGGCCGAGTTCGTGGTCGACGAGGCCGAGGCGCCCGCGAAAAACTGACGCTGTGGTCCGATTCGGGGAACAAGCCCCTGATCAGGCGGTTTGTTGCCAGTGATCGCTGGCGGTTTGTGTGCGCCCGGTGAATCACCATTACCGACGGGTACACAAAGCCTCCGACGCGGCATACCCTGCGCCTCATGACCGAAGCGCAGGCACCCGAGAAGGCCGCTCCCGGCACCAATCCCGTCGCCCCCGCCCCGGTGGGGGTCCGCACCGCCGCCGACGTGGTGACGCCGGACCTCGTGGCCCGGCTTACCAAGGGCGTCACGGGCTCCGGCCTGACGGCCAACCACACGCCGTTCACCGGCGAGAAGCTGGCCGACCTGCCCGAGTCGACGCCCGAGGACGTCGCCCGGGCCTTCGAGGCCGCCCGCGCCGCCCAGGCCGTCTGGGCCCAGGTGCCCGTACGGGAGCGCGCCGCCGTCCTGCTCCGCTTCCACGACCTCGTCCTGGAACGCCAGGCCGAGGTCCTCGACCTCATCCAGCTGGAGACCGGCAAGGCCCGGCTGCACGCCCACGAGGAGGTCCAGGCCGTCGCGGTCGCCGCCCGTCACTACGGACGCCGGGCGGCCGCGTACCTCAGGCCCAAGCGGCACGCGGGCGCCATCCCGACCCTGACCAAGGTCACCGAACTGCGCCACCCGCGCGGGGTCGTGGGCCAGATCGCCCCCTGGAACTACCCCCTCGAACTCTCCGTCGGCGACGCGATACCCGCCTTCGTCGCGGGCAACGCCGTCGTGATGAAGCCCGACACCGAGACCTGTCTGACCGCCCTGTGGGCCCGCGACCTGCTCCTCGAGGCCGGACTGCCCGCCGAGGTCTTCCAGGTCGTCATCGGCGACGGCCCGGTCGTCGGCCCCGAGGTCGTCAAGTACGCCGACTACGTCTCCTTCACCGGCTCCACCCGCACCGGCCGCGAGGTCGCCCAGGGCGCCGCGGCCCGCCTCGTCGGGGTCTCCCTCGAACTCGGCGGCAAGAACGCCATGCTCGTCCTCGAGGACGCCGACCTCGACAAGGCCGCCGCGGGCGCGGTCCGCTCCTGCTTCTCCTCCGCCGGGCAGCTGTGCATCTCCATCGAGCGGCTGTACGTCCACGAGTCGGTCGCCGACGCCTTCCTGGAGCGCTTCGCCGCCCGCACCCGGGCCATGCGGCTCGGCACCTCCCTCGCCTACGGCGCCGACATGGGCTCCCTGGTCGGCGAACGCCAGCTGGAGACCGTCACCCGGCATGTCGAGGAGGCCGTCGCCCAGGGCGCGAAGGTCCTCGCCGGCGGGGTCGCCCGCCCGGACGTCGGCCCGTACTTCTTCGAGCCGACCATCCTCGACGGCGTCACCGAACCCATGTCCGTCTGCGCCGAGGAGACGTTCGGCCCGGTCGTCTCCGTCTACCGGTTCACGACGGAGGAGGAGGCGATCGAGCGCGCCAACTCCACGCCGTACGGCCTCAACTCCTCCGTCTGGACGAAGGACGGCCGCCGCGGCCGCGCGATCGCCGCCCGGCTGACCACCGGCACGGTCAACGTCAACGAGGGCTACGCCTCCGCCTACGGCTCCGTCCAGTCCCCGATGGGCGGCATGAAGGACTCTGGCCTCGGCCGTCGCCACGGCTCCGAGGGCATCCTCAAGTACACAGAGGCCCAGACCGTCGCCCACCAGCGCGTGCTCCCGATGGCCCCCGCGCTGGGCATGGACGACGAGAAGTACGCGGCCTTCATGAGCCGCAGCCTCCGCCTGATGAAGGCGTTCCGGCTCAGGTAGCCGGGGCGCGGGGCCGTACCGTCGTGCGGCCCCGCCCGGGCGGGCGCGACCGGCCCCACCCTCACCCCGCACGGAAACCCCGCACGGACACTCGACGAGGAGCGCACACGTGCCCCAGGACACCTACGACTACGACGTCATCGTCGTCGGCTCAGGATTCGGCGGCTCCGTCACCGCCCTGCGCCTCACCGAGAAGGGCTACTCCGTCGGCGTCCTGGAGGCGGGCCGCCGCTGGACCCGCGACTCTCTCCCGAAGAACTCCTGGGACATCAAGAACTACCTCTGGGCACCCAGGCTCGGCCTGTACGGCATCCAGCGCATCCATCTGCTCGGCAACGTCATGGTCCTGGCCGGCGCGGGCGTCGGCGGCGGCTCCCTCAACTACGCCAACACCCTCTACGTCCCGCCGAAGCCGTTCTTCGACGACCCCCAGTGGCGCGACATCACGGACTGGCAGGAGGAGCTGAAGCCCTTCTACGACCAGGCCCGGCGCATGCTCGGCGTCCGGCTCAACCCGACGATGACCCCCTCGGACGTCCATCTGAAGGCGGCCGCGCAGCGGATGGGCGTCGGCGACACCTTCCACATGGCGCCGGTCGGCGTCTTCTTCGGCGACGGCGAGGACGCCGACGGCGGCACGAAGGCCAAGGCGGGCCAGCAGGTCGACGACCCCTACTTCGGCGGCGCGGGCCCCTCCCGCAACGCCTGCACCGAGTGCGGCGAGTGCATGACCGGCTGCCGGCACGGCGCGAAGAACACCCTCAACGAGAACTACCTGTACCTCGCCGAGAAGGCGGGCGCGGTCGTCCACCCGATGACGACGGTCGTGGCGGTCACCGAGGACTCCCAGGGCGGCTACGCCCTCACCACCCTGCCCACCGACAGGCGCGGGAAGGGCGAGGGCCGCACCTTCAAGGCCCGGCGGGTCGTCCTCGCCGCCGGCACCTACGGCACCCAGACCCTGCTGCACCGCATGAAGGCCGGCGGCAGGCTGCCGTATCTCTCCGACCGGCTCGGCGAACTGACCCGGACCAACTCCGAGGCCCTGGTCGGCGCCCAGACCACCGACCGGCGCTACCGCAAGGCCACCGGGCAGAAGCGGGCCGACTTCACCCGCGGCGTCGCCATCACGTCCTCCGTCCACCCGGACGCCGACACCCACATCGAGCCGGTGCGCTACGGCAAGGGCTCCAACTCGATGGGCGGCCTGTCCATCCTCCAGGTCCCCTACGCCGAGAACTCCTCCCGGCTGCTGGGCTGGCTGGCCAACGCCGCCAGGCACCCCGTCCTGGTGCTGCGTTCGCTGTCCAACCGCAAGTGGTCGGAGCGGACCATCATCGGCCTGGTGATGCAGTCGCTGGACAACTCCCTGACGACGTACCTGAAGCCGGACGGCGTCGGCAAGGGTCTGCTGACCGCCCGCCAGGGCCACGGCGCACCCAACCCCAGGCAGATCCGGGCCGCGCACGAGGGCGCGAACGCCCTCGCCGCCGAGATCAACGGCTTCGCCGGGTCCAACGTCGGCGAACTGATGGGCACCCCGCTGACCGCCCACTTCCTGGGCGGCTGCCCCATCGGCTCCTCCCGCGAGACCGGCGTCCTCGACCCGTACCACCGGCTGTACGGCCACCCCGGCATCTCGGTCGTCGACGGCGCCGCCGTCTCGGCGAACCTGGGCGTGAACCCGTCGCTGACGATCACCGCGCAGGCCGAGCGGGCGATGTCCTTCTGGCCGAACAAGGGCGAGGCCGACCCGCGCCCCGAGCAGGGATCGGCCTACGAGCGCGTCCAGCCGGTCGAGCCGAAGTCCCCGGCCGTGCCCGCGGACGCGTTCGGCGCGCTGCGGCTGCCGTTCCTGGGGATGCCGGCGGTGCCGCCGAAGAAGTGACCCGGTGAACAGCCAGAGGGACCTGCGCCCCCCTCCGAGCGCAGGTCCCTCTGGCTGTCCGCACGGCGTGTGCCGCCCGGATCACCGGGCCGCTCACGCCACGTCTCAGGTGTCGGTACCGCCCTTGCGCCGCCGTACGGCGAGCACCGCCCCCGCGCCCGCCACCACCGCGACCCCGCCGACGAGGGCGATCACCGGCAGCGCGGAGCTGGAGCCGGTGTGCGCGAGGTTGCCGTCCCCGGCCGCGGGGGCACCGGCGCCGCCCTGCGCCCTGTCGTCCGAGTCGCTCGGCGTGGCCGTACCCGGGTCGGGGTTGGCGGAGCCGGCCCTCAGGACCTCGAAGTCGTACTGGGCCCAGCCCTCCGCGATGCAGTCCTCGTCGCCGACCCGGTCGAGGTAGGCGCCGGAGCCGAAGGAGTACGCGTCACCGGCCCGCGCCCCGGCGTCGATGCTCAGCCGCAGTTCGACCGACCGGGAGGCGTGCGAGGCGAGCGTGGTGTCGAGGAAGTCGTCGCCCGCCCAGTCGCCGTCGCCGATCCGGGTCCAGCCGTCGCCGTCCTTGAACTCCAGCTCGGCGTACGGGCTGAGGAACGCCGACTCCTCCAGCTCGTAGTTCTCGACCTCGGCGTAGAGGTGGACGTCCTCGATCGGGGCGTCGGAGTCGTTGGTGACGACCAGCCGGAAGGCGTGGTGGCCGTCGCCCGCGACGATCTTGCCGGGCAGGCCCTTGATGTCCGCGGAGATCTTGGCGTCGTGTCCCGCGTCGACGTCCTCGCAGAAGGGGACGTCCGGCTCGGACGGCGCGGGGGACGCGGGCGTGCCGGAGGACTCCGACGGGTCCGCGGTCGGCTCGGGCTGCCCCGAGGAGCTCTCGGTGGCCGAGGGCGAGGACGTGGCGGTGGCCGTCGCGGTGCCGGTGGGGGTGCTGGTGGCGCTCGATGTTCCCGCGGCGGCCGGGGTGGCCGTGCCGGCCGGAGTCGCGGTGCCGGCCGGCGTCGCAGTGGCGGTGACGGTCGTCGTGTCCGAGACGGTCGCCGGGTCGGCCGGGTCCGCGAAGGCGACAGAGGCGGACAGCAGCGCGAGCGGCGTCACGACCGCCGTGGCGGCGGCCGCCGCCACGGCACGGCTGAGCTTCATGCGGACCTCTGGATCACGGGCGAGCTGTGGTTTGCCCGGTTGGATCGGTGAGGCCTGTGAAGGGTTGTCCTCCGCTTACCCGGTTTCTATGTGATCTGGGTCACTTGATGGGAGGTGTGGGGCGGGGGTGTGGGGCGGGGAGGGGCGGCGGGAGAGGGGGACGGTTCCCGCCGGCCGGCCCCGGGCGTCCCCGGAGCCGGCCGTTCTCTTGGGTGACCGGGCTGCTGTCCCCTGCCGTCCGGTCACGACCCCTGGAGCGAGGTCCCACGACGCACGGCACGTTCCGCACGTCTCATCGCTCCAGCGAGCCACGCGTGGTTCTCTCGGGCCCGTGCCTGGCTGACACGGACAATCAGAGCAACGAAGCCGTTCCCGTGCCGTCACGCTCCGTACGGGTGAGTCGGGGGTCGAACTCAGATCCGACCCCGGCACAGCTCGAGCAGCTTCATGGCGAGCGTGGTGCCCGGCCTGCCCAGGGCCTCGCTGTAGTGGCCGAGGACCTCCATCTCGCGGGAGAGGTTCACCCGGCGCCCGCCGGAGGTGATCCGGGCCTCCTGGATGACGGCCGACACGGCCACACGTTCCTGGATCAGCCCGATGATCCGGTCGTCCAGCGCGTCGATGCGCTCCCTGGCCCCGCTGATCACGTCGGCGGCCTCGGGGGTGCGGGCGCCGGTCCGCTCGGCGGCGGGGGCGGCGGTCTTCTGGGGGGCGGGGATCGTGGGGATGGCGTTCGTCTGGGCTGCGGTGGCGGTCACGGGGGCTCCTTGTCGGGGAAGGGCCGCCCCGGGACGACAGGACCCGGAAAACGTCAGGCGCCCCGGGCCTTGTCGGCCCGGGGCGCCTGGGAAGTCGCTTGGCGTCAGCTCAAGCAGCACGACCATGGCAGCCGGCGGGCCGGTTGCCATAGGTAAACAGGAAGGTCGTCCGCGTGAACATGGGGCCAGTATGCCGGGCGGGGGAGGGCGGGCCAAAGCGGTTCGGATGCTGAGACGGGGCGGTGGGGGTGTCTGTCGGCTGCCTGAGGTTGTCCGAGGCCGTCTGGGGTTGCCCGGGGCGGGCATGCGTCGGCGGAGGGCTGGGGGTCCGGGGGCGTGCCCGGCGGCTCCGGAGGGCGTGCACCGGGGGTGGAGGCTGCGGCTCCGGGGTGTGCTTGTCAGCGGTGGAGGCCGAGGCTCCGAACGGTGCTCACCGGCAGCGGAGGCCGAGGCTCCGAGGGGTGCTCACCGGCGGCCGGACCAGTCGCACCCGCGCGTCGGTAGAATCAGCCACACAGCCCCCGCCCGACCACCAGAAGGCACCCCGTGTCATCAGCGACTCCCGCTGCCGCCGCCCCCGACACCGTCCTGGTCGTCGACTTCGGTGCGCAGTACGCCCAGCTCATCGCCCGTCGAGTCCGCGAGGCCCGGGTCTACAGCGAGATCGTGCCGAGCACCATGCCGGTCCAGGAGATGCTCGCCAAGAACCCGGCGGCGATCATCCTCTCCGGCGGCCCCTCGTCCGTGTACGAGGAGGGCGCCCCCCGTCTCGACCGCGCGCTCTTCGAGGCCGGCGTCCCCGTCTTCGGCATGTGCTACGGCTTCCAGCTCATGGCCCAGAGCCTGGGCGGCACCGTCGACAACACCGGCGCCCGCGAGTACGGCCGTACCGACCTGCACGTCTCGAAGTCGTCCTCCACGCTGTTCGAGGGCACGCCCGCCGAGCAGCACGTGTGGATGTCGCACGGCGACGCCTGCTCCGCCGCCCCCGAGGGCTTCGCCGTCACGGCCTCCACGGACGTCGTCCCGGTCGCCGCGTTCGAGAACGACGAGAAGAAGCTCTACGGCGTCCAGTACCACCCCGAGGTCATGCACTCCACGCACGGTCAGCAGGTGCTGGAGCACTTCCTGTACCGGGGCGCGGGCCTGAAGCCGACGTGGACCACCGGCAACGTCATCGAGGAGCAGGTCACCGCGATCCGCGAGCTGGTCGGCGACCGGCGCGCGATCTGCGGTCTGTCCGGCGGTGTGGACTCCGCCGTCGCCGCCGCCCTCGTCCAGAAGGCCATCGGCTCCCAGCTGACCTGCGTCTACGTCGACCACGGCCTGATGCGCAAGGGCGAGACCGAGCAGGTCGAGAAGGACTTCGTCGCGGCCACCGGCGTGCACCTGAAGGTCGTCGACGCGGAGGAGCGGTTCCTGACGGCCCTCGCCGGCGTCTCCGACCCGGAGGAGAAGCGGAAGATCATCGGCCGCGAGTTCATCCGCGTCTTCGAGCAGGCGCAGGCCGAGATCATCGCGGACGAGGGCCCGGCGGTGGAGTTCCTCGTGCAGGGCACCCTGTACCCGGACGTCGTCGAGTCCGGCGGCGGCACCGGCACGGCGAACATCAAGTCGCACCACAACGTCGGCGGCCTGCCCGAGGACCTCGAGTTCAAGCTGATCGAGCCGCTGCGCCAGCTGTTCAAGGACGAGGTCCGCATGGTCGGCCAGGAGCTCGGCCTGCCGGAGGAGATCGTCCAGCGGCAGCCGTTCCCCGGCCCCGGCCTCGGCATCCGTATCGTCGGCGAGGTCACCAAGGACCGTCTGGACCTGCTGCGCGACGCCGACGCCATCGCCCGCGAGGAGCTCACGGCCGCCGGTCTCGACCGCGAGATCTGGCAGTGCCCGGTGGTCCTGCTGGCGGACGTCCGCAGCGTCGGCGTCCAGGGCGACGGCCGCACCTACGGCCACCCGATCGTCCTGCGTCCGGTGTCCAGCGAGGACGCCATGACCGCCGACTGGTCGCGCCTGCCGTACGACGTCCTCGCCCGGATCTCCACGCGGATCACCAACGAGGTGCGCGACGTCAACCGGGTCGTCGTCGACGTGACCAGCAAGCCCCCGGGCACCATCGAGTGGGAGTAGGACTCCCCGGGGCCCAGTGGTCACAGGATTAGGTCCGCTTGAGAGCGCGCACCGGCTCTCCGGGCTTCCAGACCTGGACGACGAGGTACTTGTCGTCCTCGACCGAGGTCCGCACGACCTCCGTCAGCTCGGTGCGGAAGAGGTGGAACGGCTCCGGCGGTTCCACCTCTTTCCTGTACGCCGCCTTCGTCCCCGGGTCGTCCACCTCCACCGCCCGCCCGCTGATCCGTACGTCCCCGCCGCCCATGCCCGTCCCCTCACCCGGGTTGGCCTGGAGTGCGAAACGGGGGTCCCGGCGCAGGTCGAGCGCCTTGAGAGAGTCCGGCATCATGCCGAGCCACAGCTCACCGCCTAGGAAGCGGACCTCCAGGCCCGTCGTGCGCGGCGAGCCGTCCTTGCGGAGCGTGGCGAGGATGTGGTGCGTGAACGCCCCGAACCGCTCCTCGACGGTCCGGGCGAGCTCGGGTTCGGCGGTGGTGAAGGTCTCCCAGTTCGCTGCCATACGGCGAGTGTGGCGCGGATACCGGACATCCACCGTCGGGTATCCGGGTGCTCGTGCCCCCGGCCAGGACCGGGGGTGAGGCGTCGCGAGCCCGGACGCGGGGCGCGCGCCGGGGGCGTGTCCCGCGCGTCGCGCGTCAGGCGCCCTGCGGCACCGGGCGGACGTACCGCTCCCGGCCCTGCTGGTCCCGCACCGGTGTGCAGCCCGCCGCCGTGAGCTGCCCGGCCAGCTTCGCGCGCCGGGCGGTGTTCACCCGCAGGGCGCCCAGCAGGACGACCGGCGGCAGCGCGGCCAGCGGCACCAGCACGGCGTACTTGCCGGTCACCACGGCCAACAGCAGCAGCACGAGCGGGAACGACCAGGACATCAGGACGAACTTCCTGCGGTCCACCGCCGAGCCGAAGGCGTCGTACCGGATGAGCGCCCCGAGCACGTCCACCTCGGGCTGCGCCTGCGGCAGCGGGGTGAGCGTGCCCGGCTGCATGCCCGGCACCGCACCGCCCGCCCCGGCCTGCGGGAACGCCGCCGCGTTGGCCGCCGCCCGGTGCGGCGCCCGCTCGTCGTGGTCCCGTACGAGGTAGACGTGCAGCGTCTTCTGCTCGCCCTCGACCCGGGCGTCCGCGTACCGGAACCCGTACGCCTCGGCGATGTACGCGAGCGAGGCGACCGTCTGCCGCTTCGCGTAGGGATGGTGGATCTCGACGACGTCCTGGGCCGCGACCTGCCGCATGACGGCGTTGATGTGCTGCTCGGCGAGGCTCACGAGGGCTCCTGACATGTGAGTGGCCGAAAATCGGCGCTGAACTTCTGATTCCGGATCCCAGACAGGTGAACCCCGGGTTTGGTTGTGCACTCGTCCCTTCGCGTACGTCATCTTTTGCGCAACGGCCTGTCCTCCTGGACGGACCGGCGGTAACTTCCGCCCCGTACAGCAACCCTTTTCTGGAGGCCCGATGCACGGGACGCCCCGGCCGACGCCGCCCCCCGCCCTCCCGACGGACAGGCTGCGGTTCGCCATGCCGCCCATGCACGACTCGGTCGACGACGAGCGCCGGCACCGCAAGGAACGGCTCGCGGGCGCCCTGCGGATCTTCGGCCGGCTCGGCTTCGAGGACGGCGTCTCCGGGCACATCACCGCCCGCGACCCCGAGTACAGCGACTGCTTCTGGGTGAACCCCTTCGGCATGCCCTTCCGTCACGTCACCGTCAGCGACCTCGTCCTCGCCAACTCCGACGGACAGGTCGTCGAGGGCCGCTACCACGTCAACCAGGCCGCCTTCACCGTCCACGCCCAGGTGCACGCCGCCCGCCCCGACGTCGTCGCCGTCGCCCACTGCCACTCCGTGCACGGCCGCGCCCTGGCCGCCCTCGGCGACCTCCTCGACCCCATCACCCAGGAGAGCTGCGCCTTCTACGAGGACCACGCCCTCTACGACGCCTACACCGGTGTCACCGTCGACACCGAGGAAGGCCGCCGCATCGCAGCCGCCCTGGACTCCCACAAGGCCCTCGTCCTGCGCAACCACGGGCTGCTCACCGTCGGCGACTCGGT
Source organism: Streptomyces sp. NPDC005017 (assembly GCF_042873115.1). Lineage (NCBI taxonomy): Bacteria > Bacillati > Actinomycetota > Actinomycetes > Kitasatosporales > Streptomycetaceae > Streptomyces > Streptomyces sp. NPDC005017. The sequence continues at coordinate 59,718 of NZ_JBIALD010000001.1, forward strand.
CGACGCCGCCGCCTGGTGGTTCATCTCCATGGAGCGCTCCGCCCAGGTCCAGCTCACCGCCCGCGCGGCCGGCCGCCCCGTCCTCATCGACCACCGCATGGCCGTCGCCACCCGCGAACAGCTCGGCGGCGACCTCGTGGCCTGGATCAACTACCAGCCCCTGTGGAGGGACATCAGCCGCACCGAACCGGATCTGCTGAGCTAGGCCCTTCCGGCGGATCTCCATGCCGTCGTGGCCAGAGGGCCGGGCCCTGGGGGCTGCCGGGCTGCCCACGCCCGTTCCTCCTCCCTCGTGTCCCACCGGCCCCGCCAGGACACCCCGCGGAAAATCCGGCGTCCAGGTACTGAGCGCCCCCCGCCTTTCCTACGTATCGTCGACCGAGGGATCACGTCACGTGGGCGAGAGGTGGCTGGCAGCGATGACTCACGGTTTCCATCCCAACACGCACACTCCTTACCCCGGCGGCCCCCGCGGCTGGCGCGAGACCGCCTCTCAGTACGCGCTCCTTCCGCTCCGCGTCTTCCTGGGCGTCACCTTCATCTACGCCGGTCTGGACAAACTCACCGACAGCTCCTTCATGCAGGACTCCGGCGCCGGTTCCATCGGCGAGATGATGCGCGGCGTCCGGGACTCCGCCGCCATCCCCGCGATGGTCGACCTGGCACTGAAGAGTCCCGTCGGCTTCGGCTACGCCATCGCCTTCGGGGAACTCGCCGTCGGCCTGGGCACCCTGTTCGGGCTGTTCGGCCGTCTCGCCGCGCTGGGCGGGGCCCTGATCTCCCTGAGCCTGTGGCTCACGGTGAGCTGGGCCTCCGACCCGTACTACTACGGCAACGACCTCGCCTACCTGATGGCCTGGCTCCCCCTGGTGCTGGCGGGCACGCCCTATCTCTCGCTGGACGCCGTACTGCACGCCCGACGACGGCACGCCTAGGGCCCTAGGCCCTTCGGATGGATCTCCGCGGCGTCGCGACGCCCGGTACGCCCTCCCCCACTGCCTCAAGAGCGCGGGAGGTACCCCCAAGCCGCACGGCGATCGCCCGCACCGAACGCCGCTCCTTCTCCCACGGAGATCCATCAGAAGGGCCCTAGCCGGTGACCCGGCCGCCCGCGGAGGGGTCGCCCCGGCGGCGGCGTATGCCGCGGCCGACCAGTCCGGCCACGCCCGCCAGGCACAGACCGCCCACGACGACGGGGATCACCACGAACCACGGTGTCTCCCAGGCGCCGCCCGCGTCACCCGCGTACAGCACGCCCGCGGCGGCGACGGAAAGACCGGCCACCAGCTTCCCCGGCCGGAACTCATGACGCAGCACGGCTCACCTCCGCCTGTCCCACACCGACCTGAAGGTCGATCTCGATGACGCCCTGGGCCTCCGTGCCCTCGGCCGGGGCCAGGGTCGTCTCCTTCGTCCTGCCCGCGGCCACATCCACGTCCTGCTTGTCCTCGCCCGGCAGCTGGATGTCACCGACACCCACGTCGATGTTCGCCTTCACGGTCACGTCCGGCGGCACGACGATCAGCAGCCGGCCGACGCCGACCTCGGCGCTGGTGCTGACCAGCCCGCCCCGGCGGAGGTCGAGCCGGGACAGATCCAGCGTGCCGACCCCGGTGCCGAGTTCGTAGTGGGGCCTTACGTCCGCCACGGCGGCCGGCCGCCAGGTCGTCCTGGTCCACTGGGTGCTGATGTCCTTGGGCAGGGCCGTCGCCGCGGCCAGCAGCCCGGCCGTCAGCACAGCGAGGAACACCGACCCGGCGCCCGTACGCCCCAGAAAAGCGCTCACCGATATACCCACGCCGAGGACGATCAGTGTGCAGGCCAGTCCTGCCTGCACACTGGTCCCCAGCGGGTGTTCCTCCCACGTCAGCCGAATGGTCAGGGCCCCCGCGAGCAGGGCGAGCAGACAGACCCAGCCACCGATCCAGCGCTGGTCCCGTGCTCTTCGCGGCTCGGGGCGGGTGGTGCGGGGCGTCGGAGTGCCCGGCTCGTAGGCCTCACGGCCGATGGTGACGGCGGCCGCGATGTCCCGGTCGCGGGAGTCGCGCGGCCCCCACAGATATCCGGTGCCGCCGACGTGCTTGCCGTCCTTGACGATGGGATCGCGCCACCAGGACGGGTGGGAGGCGGGCACCGGCGGTGCCTTCGCCTCCGGCGGGGCGTCCGCGACGGCCTGGGCGGCGAGCGGATCTGGGTCGGGCGCCCCGCGCCGCTGCGACCAGTACCCCGCGCCCGCCAGCAGCAGGGACAGTATGACGGCGAAGCTGAGCACCCCGCCGTTGTTCATCATCGTCAGGAAGACCCCGCAGCCGACCAGCGCGAACAGCACCGCGGCGAGGGCCTGGCCGTCGACCCGGCCGGTCAGCAGCCTGCGCACCTCGTTCTCGTCCTCGTCCTCGTCCGGCAGGAAGAGCCAGGCGAAGCCGTAGAAGATCAGGCCGATGCCGCCGGTCGCGGCCAGCACGGCGAGCGTGATGCGGAATATCACCGGGTCCATGTCGCACTGGCGGCCCAGACCCGAGCACACGCCCGCGAGCATCTTGTGCTCCCGCTCGCGGCGCAGTCGTCGGTGCGGCGGCTCGAGCTCGTCGCCGGTACCGGCCGTCGCGGTCCCGTCGGCGGCACTGGTCCCGTCGGCCGCACCGGCCTTGCCGGGCCCGCCGGTCTTGCCGGGCTTGCCGGGCGGACGGGTATCGGCGGGCTCACCAGCGGAGGCGGAGTCCGCGGGCCCGGCGCCCGTTGTCCCCTTCGTCCGCGCGCCCGCCCGCCCGTGCGCGCCCGCGCCCGCGTGCCCGCCCGCGTGGGCCTGTGGGCCCGCGTGCGCGCCCACGCCGCCGCTCGCGGGCGGCTGCCCGCCCGCCGAGGCCGAGGGCGGGCCGGACGAGCCGCCCGGGTCGGCGCCGGCGTCCGCGGCGTGCTGGTGATCTGTCATGAGTCCATGGTGACGGTCCGGTCGGCGCGGCGGCAGTCGGTACGACCCTGGCCGGACCCTGATATCGCCCCTGACACAGCGGGCGGGAGGTGTTCGACGGACGCGCCGGCCGAAGATCAGGGGCGTCTCGGGGGACAACCCTGATGCTCCGCCGCGCCCGGCCGTGTGACCATCGATGGCATGCCGGAAGCCGCAGCAGCACCCATCGCCGAACCGCGGCCGCCGCGCAAGCTCTACCGCAGCAGCGACGGACGCTGGCTGGGTGGCGTGGCGCGGGGGCTCGCCGGGCATCTCGGACTGCCCGTGATCTGGGTGCGGCTCGTCTTCGTCGGCCTGTTCATGGCGGACGGCCTCGGCGCGCTGCTGTACGCCGCCTTCTGGTTCTTCGTGCCGCTCGGCTTCGGCGGGGTCGACGCGGAGCGGCCCCCCTCCCTGGTCACCGCGGAGACCGCGCCCGACGGCCGACGAAGACTCGTCGCGCGCAAGCCGGACAAGGGCCAGATCGTCGCCCTGCTCCTCATGGTCGTCGTGGCCATGGTCTTCGTGGGCAATGTGAACCTGGGCAACGGCGCCAAGGCCTATCTCTGGCCGACCGTCCTGGTGGGCGCGGGCGTCGCCCTCGTCTGGCGGCAGGCGGACAACGCCCGACGGGCCCGCTGGGTCGAGGTCGGCCGACGTCGGCGCACCCTCACCCTGCTGCGCGCGGGGGCCGGTGTCCTGCTGGTCACCGCGGGTGTGTCGGGAGTCTTCGTCCTCAAGGGCTCCGCGTCCCACCTCGGCTCGGTGCTCCAGGCCGCCCTCGCGGTCCTCGTCGGTATAACGCTCCTCGCCGGGCCGTACCTGGTGCGCATGACGCAGGACCTCTCCGAGGAACGGCTGATGCGCATCCGGGCCCAGGAGAGAGCGGAGGTCGCGGCCCATGTCCACGACTCGGTGCTGCACACCCTGACGCTGATCCAGCGCAACGCGGAGAACGCGGGCGAGGTACGCCGTCTCGCCCGCGCCCAGGAGCGCGATCTGCGCACCTGGCTCTACAAACCGGAGGGCACCGGCAAGGACGAGGCCGACGAGCCGACCGCCGTCGCCGACGCGGTGCGGCGCAACGCCGCGGAGGTCGAGGACAAGCACGGCGTCCCGATTGAGGTGGTGGTCGTGGGCGACTGCCCGCTGGACGACAGACTGGGGGCACAGATGCAGGCCGCGCGCGAGGCGATGGTGAACGCCGCCAAGTACGGTGGCGAGGGCGGTGCCGTGCAGGTCTACGCCGAGGTCGAGGACAGGTCGGTGTTCGTGTCCGTCCGGGACCGCGGCCCCGGTTTCGACCTGGACTCGATACCCGCCGACCGCATGGGCGTTAGAGAATCGATCATCGGCCGCATGGAGCGCAACGGCGGCACGGCGCGGCTGCGCGCGGTACCCGACGGCGGCACGGAGGTCGAGCTGGAGATGGAGAGGGCGGAGAAGACGTCATGAGCGACCCGACCGAGACGAACGGCGGCGCGGGAGCCGCGGAGACGGCCGAGGGCGCGGAGGCGGCCGGCGGGCGCCGGGTGCGGGTGGTCCTCGTCGACGACCACCGGATGTTCCGCACCGGCGTGCAGGCCGAGATCGGCCAGACCGCGCAGACCGGTGTCGAGGTGGTCGGCGAGGCGGCGGACGTCGACCAGGCGGTCACCGTCATCACGGCGACCCGGCCCGAGGTGGTCCTGCTGGACGTGCACCTGCCGGGCGGCGGCGGTGTCGAGGTGCTGCGCAGGTGCGCGCCGCTGATGGCGGACGCCGAGGAGCCGGTGCGTTTCCTGGCCCTGTCCGTGTCGGACGCGGCCGAGGACGTGATCGGTGTGATCCGCGGCGGTGCCCGCGGCTATGTGACCAAGACGATCACCGGGTCCGACCTGATCGGCTCCATCTTCCGGGTCCAGGAGGGCGACGCCGTCTTCTCGCCCCGGCTGGCCGGGTTCGTGCTCGACGCCTTCGCCTCCACCGACGCCCCGCCGGTCGACGAGGACCTCGACAGGCTCACGCAGCGCGAGCGCGAGGTGCTGCGGCTGATCGCGCGGGGGTACGCGTACAAGGAGATCGCCAAGCAGCTGTTCATCTCCGTGAAGACGGTCGAGTCCCATGTCTCGGCGGTGCTGCGGAAGTTGCAGCTGTCCAACCGGCACGAGCTGACGCGCTGGGCGACGGCGCGGCGGCTGGTCTGACCTACGGATAGCAGGGCCCGGCCCGGGGCTGCTCAGGCCCTACGGATCCTGCGCTGCTCCCGGCTGCGGGACCCTGCGCGTCGCGGAGCCGGGCTCACACCTGCCGGCTCACGCCACCCGCGTCGCCCCCGCGAAGGGCATCTCGTCGATCGGGGCGACCCGGACCGGGGCGGACGGGTTGGGGGCGTGGACCATCTGCCCGTTGCCGACGTAGACGCCGACGTGGCTGATGGCGGAGTAGAAGAACACCAGGTCGCCGGGCTGGAGTTCGGAGCGGGAGACGCGGCGGCCGGCGCCGATCTGGGCGTAGGTGGTGCGGGGCAGTTCGACGCCCGCGGAGCGGTAGGCGGCCTGGACGAGGCCGGAGCAGTCGAAGGCGTCGGGACCGGTGGCGCCCCAGACGTAGGGGCTGCCGAGCTTGCTGTAGGCGTAGGAGACGGCGACCGCGGCGCGTGAGGTGGGGGCGGCGGGCGCGGCGGCCGGGCCGGCTGCCCGCAGGGGGTCGCGGGCGGTCGCGGTGTCGCGCGAGGCGCGGTCCTGGTCCGCGCTGGTGGCGGCGAGGCGGTGGCGTTCTTCGGTGGTGAGCCGGGCGAGCAGCCGACGGGCCGTGGTCAGTTTGCCGGTGACGGTCGCGCGGTGCCGTTTCAGCTCCTCCTGGCGCGACTTCAGCGAGGCCAGCTGGACCTCGGCGGCGCCACGCAGCTGCTCGATCTCGCGGAGCTGGTCGCGGACGCGGTGCACGGCGGCGGACTGGCGGTCGCCGGCGCGTTCGGCGAAGGCCGCGTGGTCGAGGAAGGTGTCGGGGTCGTCGGACAGGGCGAGGCGCAGGGCGGGGTCGAGGCCGCCCTCGCGGTACTGTGCCGCGGCGATCGAACCCAGTGATTCGCGGGCCGAGTTGAGGCGGTCCTCCTTGCGGGCGGCCTCGTCGCGCAGTTCTTCGAGGCGCTGTTCGGCGGTGTCGGCCTTCTCCTTGGCGCCGTTGTACTTCTCGGTGGCCACCTCGGCCTCCTGGTACAGCTTGTCCACCCGGGCCTTGACCTGTTCCGGGGTCAGTTCCGGGGCGGCCTGCCCGACGCCCTCGAAAGCGGTCGCGCCGGCGGCTCCCGCGAGGGCGAGGGTGGCTGCCTTACGGACGGTGCTGCCGCCGACGAAGCGCTGTCTGGACTTGCGGTGCGCTGCCACGTGGACCTACGTCCTTTCCTGGGCCCGCCGGGTGTCCCCGCGGGCGCGGGGACGGTTCGGCCGCCAGGGGGGAGCGGCGTGCGGGTCGCCGGGTGACGTCCCGCGGGTCCGGCGGCGCCCGCACAGGGGGAGCCGGTGCCGCCGGACCCTCTCGGCGGTGGTGTCCGGCTGCCGCCCCTGGCCCGGGCGGCGGTGGGGAGCCGGTCACCTGGAGCTGGACGCTAGACCCGATAGTGACGACTTGGTAACGCAATGTCAGGAAGTGCCGTGAGTGGGTCGATAGGTGACCGTATATGACCGGGGTCTGGGACCAGGGCGGTCGGCTTCACGGAGTGCGATGACCGAACCGGCTGTTCCAGGGGCCGAAGGGCGGGCCGAGTGCTATGGAGCGCATATATGCAGGGCGGGCGGGGGCGGTGTGAGGGGGCCGCCGGGCCCTGATTAGGCTCCGGCCCCATGGACGTACTCATCCATCTCTTCGTGGGCCTGCACATCATCGGCATCGCCTCGCTCCTGGGCGGCTTCCTCACCCAGATGAAAGCGATGGGCCAGGGCACCGCGCGCTTCGTCCCGGCGATGCTGCACGGCGCCCTGACGATGCTGGTCACCGGTGTGATCCTGGTCGGCCTCAACCAGGCCGACGACCAGTCGGTGAACAACATCAAGGTCGGTGTGAAGCTGGCCCTGCTGATCGTGATCCTGGGCCTCGTCTATGTGCAGCGGGACGAGGAGACGGTGGACAAGCGCCTGTTCGGGCTGGTCGGCCTGCTGACCACGGTGAACGTCTTCATCGCCGTGCTCTGGACCTGACGCCCTCCGCCGAGTGCCGCGGGGCCCGCTCGCCCCGCAGCTCCGCTCGGGCCGCCGCGACGGCCAGGGCGGCCACCGCCAGCCAGGCGGCCACGGCGATCCACAGCAGCACCTGACCCGGGCCCTTCAGCCACGGGACGTCCAGGGCGGTGGACACGGACAGCGCCGCCGCCGCCGTCATGCCCATGGGGAAGACGGTGGACCAGCGCCGGACGTCGTAGCCCGGCCGCGGCCATCCGGCCTCGGCGGCGAGCAGGACGACGTAGCAGGCGACGTCGAGCAGGAGCAGGGTGAGGGTGACCGAGCGCAGGACGTCGTAGTCGTCCTGGTTCCACAGGTACAGCCGCGGGCTGTCGGCGGCGATCAGCTTCGATCCGGCCAGGGCGGAGATCGCGAGCGCGCCGCCCGCGATCCACTGGTCACCGGCGCCCCTGACCACCTGACGCGGATCGAAACGGGCCAGCGCGAAGCCGTAGACGACGAGGCCGAGCCAGAACAGCACCATGGCCGCGCGCGCCAGCCAGGCCACCTCCTCCGCCCCGGCCAGGGTCGCCCCGAGCACCGCGAGCCCCTGCGTGGCCACACAGCCGAGGAACACCGCCCCGGGCATCCGCTGCTTCCAGCGCCCGACCACGTCGACCATCAGCACCGGCCACAGCACCGTGGCGAGCGCCAGCAGCGCGTAGGCCAGGGACTGCCAGCCCAGCACCGAGAAACGCGTGCCCAGCACGGTCGTCGCGGCCACCGCCGTCAGGGCGGCCGGTGACCCCGCCTCCTCGAGCCACCGCCCCCGCTCCCGCAGCAGCCGTAGGACGAAGTCCGCCGCCAGGCCCAGCCACGCGAGGCAGGCGAGCACGAGCAGGATCCGCGACAGCACCTCGTGGCCGGACAGATGCAGACCGACCGACAGGATGCCGGTCGCCATCACGGCGGCCCCGGCCGCGGGCGGACGCTGCGCCCACCAGGCGCTCGGGGAAGTGGTGGTAGCGGGCATGCGCCCGATGCTAGGAACCAGCCCGTGCCGCGCACGCGGGCCACGCGCGGGCACGGCCGAAACCACGCCGTCGCCCGCCGAACAGCCCACAGCGCCGCCCGGTTCCCGGCGCCCCCTGATTTGAACGTGCGGGTTCGTCGTGGTTGATCGCGCAGTTCCCCGTACCCCTAAAAGCGGGGCCCCGGCCCTGAGACGCCTCAAGGGCACGCCCCTAAGGGGCGCGGGGAACTGCGCGACGACCCCGGCCGGGGTGCCCCGTGGCGCACCCATGGCCCCGTGGCACACCGATGACGCGCCCACGTGCGCACGTACGAGCCGCCGCGTACGGCCCTCACGCACCCACACGCGCTTACGAAGCCGCGTAACCGCCCTCACGCGCGCGTACCAGCCGCGTACGGCCCTCACGCGCGCGTGCCGCGTTCTCGCGTCAGCCCGGCCGCACCACGCTGTGGATCGAGCCCTCGCCGTCGTAGTAGATCGACTCCTCGCGGACGTAGGCGCCCGGCTTGGGGGCGTGGATCATCATGCCGTTGCCGATGTAGAGGCCGACGTGGCTGAGGTCGTCGTAGAAGAAGACGAGGTCACCGGGCCGGGCGTCGGTGAGGGAGACCGTGGTGCCCGCGTTGACCTGGTCCCACGTGGTGCGCGGGAGGGTGACGCCGGCGGCCTTCCACGCGGCCCCGGTGAGGCCGGAGCAGTCGTAGGAGTCGGGCCCCGTGGCGCCCCACACGTACGGCTTGCCGATCTGGGTGCGGGCGAAGGCGACCGCCTTGTCGCCCTTGGTGGAGGTCGAGGTGTCAGGCGCGGGCGTGGACGGCGTCTCGGTGGTGCCGGTGGAGGGCGACGGGGCCGGGTCCGGCCGCGCCGCCTCCCGGGCCGCGGCCTCCGCGGCGGCCGCCTCGCGCTCGCGCTGTTCCTCGGCCTGCTGCGCGGCGAGCTCGGCGGCCTTGCGGGCGGCCTCCTCGCGCTTCTGCTCCTCGATCCGCGCGAGCCGGGCCTTCTCCTCGGCGGTCAGCTGCGACAGCAGCTCGCGCGCGTCGGAGAGCTTCTTCTGGACGGTCGCCTTGGCCGTCCTCAGCTCGGTCTGGGAGTCGGTCAGCGTCGCGAGGCTCTCGGTGGCCTCGCGGCGCTTCTCCATGGTCTCGGACTGCTGGGTGACGTAGTCGTCGACCGCGTCCTTCTGACGGCCGGTCAGCCGGTCCATCAGCTGGTTCTGGTCGAAGTAGTCCTGCGGGCTGTCGGCGAGGAGGAAGGTCGCCGTGTCCGGCGCGGCGGAGCCGGTGCGGTACTGGGCCGCGGCGAAGGAACCGAGTTCCTCGCGCGCGTCGTTGAGCTTCTGGGTGCGCTTGGCGACGTCGTCCAGGAGGGTGTCGACCTGCTTGCGCTGCTTGGTGGTCCGCTCCTTGGCGGAGTTGTACTTCTCGGTCGCCGACTCCGCCTGGCGGTAGAGATCGTCGACCTTCTTCTCGACCTCCTCCAGGCTCGGCCGGTCGTCGTCCGAGGGGGTGGCGTTGGCCGTCTGGGACAGCAGGGCCACGGAGGTGAGGGCCGCCGTGGCCAGGGCGGGGGTCCGTATGCCTGCGACACGCGTCCCGGCGGGACGCGGCTTGCGGTGCGACGCCAAGAGAGGCGACTCCTTCCATCGGCCGCCTACCGAGTTAGCTGTCGGGTTCGGGCGGGTGGTTCGGAAGGGTTGCCCTACGGCTCGCTCCCGCGAGGAAGTGAGCCGATTCACCCCGGGATCTGTGGGTCCCCGGCTCCGGCGGGCGTTCGGGCGCACCGGACTCGGCGGAGGCGGTACGGCCCGGCGTCGTTCGCCGGTGGGGGTCGTACGGCCTGCCCGGAACCGTAGCCAACTCGTGTGGCACGTGTGAAGGTTGATGGGCGATATGCCCGATACATTTTTGTGACCTTGTCGTGCACGCGCTTGTTGTGCCGCAGGCTGTGCCGTCGGCGCTACGCAGGGTGGTGGCGGGGAGTTCTCCGGACGGCGGCCGGTTGTCGGTGGGGGCCCCTAGACTCGGAGAGCGATGAGCAGCCTCTTTGACGACAGCTTCCTGGCGGACCTCCAGGCCCCTCGCGGGCACGAGGAGGAGCACCCGCCGCCGCCCGAGGACGAGCATGCTCCGGAGCGCGTTCCGGAGGATCTGTTCGGCGGGAAGTTCGACGTGCCCCCGGACCGGGACCAGTACTACCGTGACGGCGCCCCGCGCCCGGTGATCGACGCGGCGGCCCTGCTGGACGGTCTCAACGACAACCAGCGAGCCGCGGTCGTCCACTCCGGCTCCCCGCTGCTCATCGTGGCCGGCGCCGGCTCCGGCAAGACCCGTGTGCTCACCCACCGCATCGCGCATCTGCTGGGCGAGCGCCATGTGCACCCGGGCCAGATCCTCGCGATCACCTTCACCAACAAGGCCGCGGGCGAGATGAAGGAGCGCGTCGAGCAGCTCGTCGGCCCGCGGGCGAACGCGATGTGGGTGATGACCTTCCACAGCGCGTGCGTGCGCATCCTGCGCCGCGAGTCCAAGAAGCTCGGCTTCACGTCGTCCTTCTCGATCTACGACGCCGCCGACTCCAAGCGCCTGATGGCCCTGGTCTGCCGCGACCTGGACCTCGACCCGAAGCGCTTCCCGCCGAAGTCCTTCAGCGCCAAGATCAGCAACCTGAAGAACGAGCTGATCGACGAGGAGGACTTCGCCGCCCAGGCGTCCGACGGCTTCGAGAAGACCCTCGCCCAGGCCTACGCGATGTACCAGTCGCGGCTGCGCGAGGCGAACGCCCTCGACTTCGACGACCTGATCATGACGACGGTCAATCTGCTGCGCGCCTTCCCGGACGTCGCCGAGCACTACCGCCGCCGCTTCCGCCACGTCCTGGTCGACGAGTACCAGGACACCAACCACGCCCAGTACGCCCTGGTGCGCGAGCTGGTGGGCACCGGTGAGCACCCGGTCGACGCACCGTCCAGCGAGTACGACGTGCCGCCCGCCGAGCTCTGCGTGGTGGGTGACGCCGACCAGTCGATCTACGCCTTCCGCGGCGCGACCATCCGCAACATCCTCCAGTTCGAGGAGGACTACCCGGACGCGACGACGATCCTGCTGGAGCAGAACTACCGCTCCACCCAGACCATCCTGACCGCGGCCAACGCGGTCATCGAGCGCAACGAGTCCCGTCGCCCCAAGAACCTCTGGACCAACGCGGGCGCGGGCGCGCAGATCACCGGCTACGTCGCCGACACCGAGCACGACGAGGCGCAGTTCGTCGCCGACGAGATAGACCGCCTCACGGACGCGGGCGACGCGAAGGCAGGCGACGTCGCCGTCTTCTACCGCACCAACGCCCAGTCCCGGGTCTTCGAAGAGGTCTTCATCCGCGTCGGCCTGCCCTACAAGGTCGTCGGCGGCGTCCGCTTCTACGAGCGCAAGGAGGTCCGGGACGTCCTGGCCTACCTGCGGGTGCTGGCCAACCCGGAGGACTCCGTCCCGCTGCGCCGCATCCTGAACGTGCCCAAGCGCGGCATCGGCGAGCGCGCCGAGGCGATGATCGACGCGCTCTCCCAGCGGGAGAAGATCAGCTTCCCGCAGGCGCTGAAGCGCGTCGACGAGGCGTACGGCATGGCCGCGCGGTCGACCAACGCGGTCAAGCGGTTCAACACGCTGATGGAGGAGCTGCGGACGATCGTGGAGTCCGGCGCGGGACCGGCCACGGTCCTGGAGGCCGTCCTCGAACGCACCGGATATCTGGCCGAGTTGCAGGCCTCCACCGACCCGCAGGACGAGACCCGTATCGAGAACCTCCAGGAACTCGCCGCCGTGGCGCTGGAGTTCGAGCAGGAGTCGGAGGAGGCCCCGGGCGGGCTGTCGGACTTCCTGGAGCGCGTCGCGCTGGTCGCCGACTCCGACCAGATCCCCGACGAGGACGAGGACGGCTCCGGCGTCATCACCCTGATGACCCTGCACACCGCGAAGGGCCTGGAGTTCCCGGTCGTCTTCCTCACCGGCATGGAGGACGGCGTCTTCCCGCACATGCGGGCCCTCGGTCAGACCAAGGAGCTGGAGGAGGAGCGCCGCCTCGCCTACGTCGGCATCACCCGCGCGCGTGAGCGGCTCTATCTCACGCGCTCGACGATGCGCAGCGCCTGGGGACAGCCTTCCTACAACCCGCCCTCCCGCTTCCTGGAGGAGATCCCGCCCACGCACCTGGAGTGGAAGCGCACGGGCGCGACCACGCCCGTCTCCTCCGGCCCGGCCTCCGGGATCGCCGCCTCGCTGTCCTCCTCGCGTTCGCGCTCCTCGGCGTCGGGCGCCTCGGGCTTCGCCACCCGTCGCACCGCGGAGCAGCCGGTCGTCGGGCTCGCGGTCGGCGACCGCGTCACCCACGACCAGTTCGGCCTCGGCACGGTGATGGCGGTCAAGGGCACCGGCTCCAACGCCGAGGCGACGATCGACTTCGGCGACGCCAAGCCGAAGCGGCTGCTGCTGCGGTACGCCCCGGTCGAGAAGCTGTAGGACCGCGAAAGCCCCGCCGGACGACGTCCGGCGGGGCTTTCGACGAGAGAGAGGCAGGGCTCACCAGGACGCGGGGGCCACCAGGGCGTGTTTCGAAAGTCCCGTCGTCCGCCCGAAGGGCGGGCCCCGCGGCGTCCGGTGGCGCGATCACAAGGCGCCGGAGCGCCCTGACAGCGGAGCTGTTCGGCCGTTTCGGCAACGCAGCTGGGGTCCCTCTCTTGGGAGGGCGGGCCAGGCGTCGCGGGGCAGGCGCGACTTTCGAAGGACGCCCTAGGGCTCGAGGCCGTGGCTGCGCAGCCAGGACAGCGGGTCGATCGACGAACCGCCGCCGGGACGCACCTCGAAGTGCAGATGCGGGCCGGTGGAGTTGCCCGAGTTGCCGGAGTAGGCGATCGTGTCGCCGGCCTTCACGGTCGCGCCGAAGGGCACCTGGTAGCTGGAGAGGTGGCAGTACCACGTCTCCGTGCCGTCCATCGCCGTCACGATCACCATGTTGCCGTAGGCGCTGTTCCACTGCGTGCGCACGGTGCCGTCGGTCGCGGCCATCACGGGAGTGCCGTACGAGACGGGGAAGTCGATGCCGGTGTGCATGGACATCCAGTTGACACCGGACTGGCCGTAGTAGGCGCTCAGTCCGTGCTGGGCGACCGGCAGCGCGAACTTGGGGCGCAGCCGCTCCTTGCGGGCCGCCTCCTCCGCCGCCAGCTTCCGCTCGAGCTCCTGCTGCGCCTTGAGGTCGATGCGCTCCTGGGTGCGGCTCGCGCGGTCGGCGAAGTCGTCGGCCTCGGCGCTCAGGCTCGCCAGCTGGGTGTCCAGCTTGTTGTTGGCGGCGGACGGCTTGACGGGCACGGCGTCCGCGGCGGTCGTCGTGGCGTCCTTGCTGTCGCCGCCGGTCAGGTTGCCCACGGAGGCCGCGGCGATCCCGGCGACGCCCATCACGCAGGCGGAGGGCACGGCGATCGTCAGCAGCGCGGAACGCTTGGCGGGGGTACGGCGGCGGGAGCGGGCCGCTCCGCGCGAGGCGGCGCGGGGCGCGGGCAGGGGCGTGGCCTCCTCCTGGTCGTCCAGGAGGTCCACCGCGGGCAGTTCCCCGGTGTCGCCCGGGTCGCCGTGCTCGTACCCGGCCTCGTCGTCGTACGCGGTCTGCTCGTCGTGCGCCTCGTACCCGGCGTGTTCGTCGTACGCCGCGTGCGTGTCGTGGGCCGTGTGCTCCTCGTACGCGGTCTGCTCGTCGTGGGCGACCTGGTCGAAGGTGGCGGTGGCCTGCTGGTCGAAGGGCAGCTCGTACTCGGCGGCGGCCGTGCCGTCGGAGTTCCACTGCGTGGCGTCGTAGGCGCCGGTGTCGGAGCCGTGCGTGCCCCAGTACCACTGCTGGGTCTGGTCGGCTGCCGGGGCGGCGGACTGGTCGGGCTGGAGCCAGGCGCTCGCGTCCCACTGGCCGCTGGCGTCCGCGGCGGTGGCCTGCGGCGGCACGAGCGGCAGTTGCTGGTCGCCGGTGGCCCAGGCCGTGGCGTCGTAGGAGCCCGTGCCGTAGGTGACGTGCTGCTGGGCCGCGTACGTGTCGTAGTGCGCGGTCTGGTGGCTGCCGGAGTTCCACTGCGTGGCGTCGTAGGCGCCGGTGTCATGGCCCGCGGGCATGGCACCGAAGAGGGGGTCCGCGGTGTAGGTCCCGGTGGCGTGGCCACCGGCCGCAAAACCGGTCGCGTCGTAGGCGCCGTATGTGGTGAAGTCGCCGTACGGGGCTTCCTGGGTGCCGTACGACGCGTAGTGCGCCGAGTCGGCGTCGGAAGCCGAAGCCGGGGTGGTCATGGTCCCCGACGGGTGACGGTCGTTCACCAACTTCTCTTTCGCCTCGACAACAGGGGCTGCCAGAGCAGTGCGGTGACTGTACCCGGCGGTATGCGGGCACGACAATCTTCCTCAGGTTTCGCGCGCGCAGGAAACGGGCATTCGGCCGCCTTTCGGCGGACTGTGGGCACGACTTTGGCCTTGTGTTCGATAACCGTTCGACTTCTGGGCCCCCTCGAGTACCTCTCGGACGGCCCTCCGGGAGGCTTCGAGCGGCTTCCGGGGGGCGGGTGTCCGTTCGGCCGATGCGTCAAGTTGCCCGAGTGAACCAGTGGTTGCCGATCGGTGTACTGGCCGCCGTCAGGCCACGGTCAGTCCGCCGGCCCCGGCGCCGGCCGGCGCGGCCGGGGAGTCCGCCGTGTCCGCGCTCTCCAGGGCTCGCCGTATCCCGTCGGCCACGACCGGGTGCACCGGCAGCGCGAGGTGGCCGATCCCGGTCACCTGGACGTTGTGCGCCAGCAGGTCGGGGTGGTCGATCCGGGCGGCCTCCAGCGGGTCCATCACATGGTCGAGGTCGCTCCAGAAGCTGACGAACCGCGTACGGCAGCCCGGGGCCGGCCGGGACAGCTCCTCTATGACGCGCGAACCCGGGCGCATCTGGCGCACGATCGGATGCGCGTCCGCCAGCGGCGCCACCCGGGTGCCGGAGTGCGGGGTGCCCAGCGTGACCAGGATGCGCACCCGCAGATCGCCGCCGAGCCGCTGCGCGTAGTAACGGGCGATCAGTCCGCCGAGGCTGTGTCCGACGATGTCGACCCGGCCGCTGCCGGTGCGCTCGCAGATCTCCTCGATGTGCCGGCCGAGCAGCTCCGCGGCCGCGCGGATGTCGCAGGTGAGCGGAGAGTAGTTGAGCGACTCGACCCGTGGGCGGCCGTGCTGGGCCAGGGAGCGGCGCAGCAGCAGGAACACCGAGCGGTTGTCCATGAAGCCGTGCAGCAGCACGACCGGTGTCCGCTCCCGCGTGGGGAGCCGGGGCGGGTCCTCGGTGCCCGCGCGGGACGGGGCCGAGGTGGGCTCGGGGCGGCGCTCCGAGGTGATTCCGGAGGGGTAGAGGAGCAGATGGCCGCCGAGGATGGCTATCTCCAGGGCGGTCGCCTTCAGCAGGGCCACGGACAGGCCGGTGAGTCTGCCGGGCAGAAGGAGCCTGTACAGCGACTGAAGGCGCAAGGGGTCCAGGACCTTCATGACCGACCTCCCCTCGGCACACGGAAGAACGGCTCTGTCCCCCGTAAGCCTGCGTGGAGAGCCATGGCGAGTGTGGTGGGCCGGGCCCGGACGGAGTGCGTGCCCGGTGCGCGGGAGGTGGCGCGGGCGGCGCCGGTGGTCTGGTGAGGTTCTCCGCCGGTGCGGCGGCCTCGTCGCGGCTCTCCTGGCGCGTGTTCCGGCCGGGTGTGCGGTCCTTCGGCCGCTGGATGCCGCGGCGCGTGGGCCGCGGTGGCTCGGAAGTGTGCGCGGCGAATATGTCCCACGTGTGATTTCCCCCTCGGTTCCTCCGCGAAACAGCCGGTTACGGGATGTCGGCGATAACGTGCGTTCACTTCTCCGGCCGGTGAGGTTCGGGCGTCCGTGCCGCGGCGGCGCCGCCCCCGGTCGGCGACGGGACCGGCGAGGCGTCCGCGCACCCGCGTGTGATCTGCATCACATGCGTGAGGTGTCGGATGTGTGCGGTACTTGTCGATACGGATGGATGCATTCGCTTCATGGAGGCAGTGATGGGTGTGGCAGCCGGTCCGATCCGCGTGGTGGTGGCCAAGCCGGGGCTCGACGGCCACGACCGTGGCGCCAAGGTGATCGCGCGGGCGCTGCGCGACGCCGGTATGGAGGTCATCTACACCGGCCTCCACCAGACCCCCGAGCAGATCGTCGACACGGCGATCCAGGAGGACGCCGACGCGATCGGGCTGTCCATCCTCTCGGGCGCCCACAACACGCTCTTCTCCGCCGTGATCAGACTCCTGCGCGAGCGTGAGGCCGAGGACATCCTGGTGTTCGGCGGCGGCATCATCCCGGAGGCGGACATCGCGCCGCTGAAGGAGCAGGGCGTCGCCGAGATCTTCACTCCGGGCGCCACGACCGCGTCCGTCGTGGACTGGGTCCGCGCGAACGTCCGCCAGCCGGCCGGGGCGTAGGGCTCCGGTCCGTGCGGTGAGGTGAGCCGCTCCGGTCTGTAGGGCGAGGTGAGCTGCTCCGGTCGGTGCGGTGAGGTGAGCTCCTCCGGTCTGTAGGGCGAGGTGAGCCGCCGGGGCGGACCGCGGTCCCGCATGGTGGCCGTACTGCCGGGTGCAGTCGGACGGCCCGGTCGCGGGGCCGTGCGCTGTCAGGCTCCGGGTTCCGGGCCGGGCCGCGGCGTCAGCTCCCGCGTCATCGCCGCGCGCAGCCGCAGGGTGGAGACCAGACGCTGGAAGGCCTCGGACCAGTAGCCGCCCGCGCCGGGCGAGGCGTCCTCCGGTTCCTCCGGTGTCGCCAGCAGGGCATCGAAACGGCTCGCCTCCGCCGGGTCCAGACAGCGCTCGGCCAGGCCCATGACGCCGCTGAAACTCCAGGGGTAGCTCCCCGCGTCCCGCGCGATGTCGAGCGCGTCCACCACCGCCCGCCCCAGCGCCGGCGCCCACGGCACCGCGCACACGCCGAGCAGCTGGAACGCCTCCGACAGCCCGTGTGTCGCGATGAACCCGGCCACCCAGTCGGCCCGTTCGCCGGCGTCCAGGGTGCTCAGCAGTCTCGCCCGTTCGGCCAGCGACACCGCTCCGGGGCCGCCCGCCTCCGGTGCGCCCGGCGCGCCGAGCAGCGCCCGCGACCAGGCCGCGTCCCGCTGCCGTACCGCCGCCCGGCACCAGGCAGCGTGCAGCTCCCCCTGCCAGCCGTCCGCGACCGGCAGCGCCACGATCTCGCGCGGAGCGCGCCCGCCGAGCCGCCCCGGCCAGGTGCCCAGCGGCGCGGCCTCCACCAACTGGCCCAACCACCATGAGCGTTCACCCCGTCCCGCCGGAGGCCTGGCCACGACACCGTCCCGCTCCATGCTCGGATCGCACTCGTGAGGCGCTTCAACGCTGATCGTGGCGGGCTGGAGCGTATGGTCCAGCGCCACACACGCGGCGGCTCTCACCGCCATCCGCGCGGCGAGCGCCGACAGGGGCAGCGCCGACAGCAACTCCGCCGCCGTCGACCGCACATTGCGGCTCCGGTCGTCCAGCGCCCGCTCCAGGAACGGCTCGTCCCGCGCGTCCAGTCCGACCCGCAGTGAGTCCAGGAACATCAGCCGGTCCTCGGCCCGCTCCGTCGCCCAGGTCGAGGCGAGCAGCTCGCGCGCGGCGGCCGGTTCCCGCGACCTGATCGCCGCCAGCAGCGCGACCCGCTCGGCGAACAGCCCCTCCTGCCACAGCCTCCGCAGACGGTCCGGGTCCTCGGTACGGGGCGTCGTGGTGCCGCCTCCGGGCGTGGCCCGCAGGGCGAACCGCCAGTCGGGATTGAGCCGCGCCAGCCACAGGGCACGCCCGCCCGCGAGGACCAGCGCCGCGGGCCGCAGGTCCGTACGGCCCCGCGCCGCGTCCAGCAGGGCGGGCAGCAGCTCCGGGGGCGCCGCGTAGCCGTGGGCGTTCGCCAGGGCGAGCCACTGGGGGAGCAGCTCCGTGAGGTCGGGCGCCGCGCCCCGCCGTCCGCCGCCCGCCGTGCCGGCCCGGTCCGCCAGCAGCGTCGCCAGCCGCCGGGCCGCGGCGGCGGGCAGCGCCGGGCGCGGGTCCGCCGGGGCCGGTTCCGGCCGCCGGGCCGCCCGCGCGGGCCGCAGCCCCGCCCGTCGCCGTACGGTCTCGCGGGCGGCCGTGTCCAGGAGGACGGCCGGGGCGGAGGTGCCGGGACGGCCGTCGCCGCCGGGGTCGACTGTCGGCGCGTGGCCGTCTTCGCCTGGGCCGGTTGTGGGTGTACGGCGGTGGTCGCCGGGTCGGGCGGGCGGCGTACGGCGGTGGTCGCCGGGTTCGGCGGGCGGCCTACGGCGGTCCGTGCCGAGCAGGGCCGTGGTGACGAGTTCCTCCCAGACGCCCGGCTCGGGTGGGTCCGCGGGAGCGGGAGGCCTGGTCATGGGCTGCTTCCTTCCGTGGGGCCTGTGGGCTTGTGGGGCGTGGGAGTGGGCTCGGGCGGGCGCGAGCCGGGGCCGGGGACGGCTGGGGCGTGTGCCCGGGGCGGGTGAGAGGTGGGTGGGGGGCGAGGCGTTTCGAAGGACGCGGGACTCGGCGTCCTTCGCAGGGCCTCCGAGCCCTGGGTGGGGTCGAGGCGTTCCGGCGGACGCGGGACTCGGCGTCCCGGCGAAGCCTCCGCTCCCCGGCCGCTGCCCCCGATCAACACAGCGGCACGGCATCACCCGGCCCCTCCGGCCAGGCGGTCAGCGGGGTGAAGCCGCGGTGGCCGCATTCGCCGAAGACCTTGACCGGGGCGCCGCCGGACAGGGAGACCAGGCGCCACAGGCCGGGCCGGGCGCGCGCGGCGGGGGTGAGGGGGAGGGCGGTGTCGTCGGTGGTGTCGGCGAGCTGCCAGGAGTCGCCGTCCGGGGTGGGGACGACCCGGTCGAGCGTGACCGGGACCGACTCCAGCCAGGGGTCGTCGCGCAGCGCCTCGCCGTACCGGGCGAGGGCACGGCCGGCCGTGACGCCCGGGGGGCGGGCGGCCGTGGGGCCGGGCGGGGCGAACCGCTCGCCCAGGACGCCGCGCGGCCCCCCTGTATAAGAGGACACCTCCGCGTCCAGGGCGAGGCCCACGGGCAGCGCCACATCGGGCGCCCGGCCGGCCGCGCCGTAGGACAGCAGCAGGGTCGTACGGTCCGAGCCGGTGCCGTACAGCCAGATCCGGCGGGTCGTCAGTCTGGGGTCCGTCGTGTCGTACTGGGCGAGGACGAGCCAGCGGTCCCGGACCGGCGGGCCGTCGGCGGGAGCGGTCAGGCCGACGCGGGAGCGGACCGTGGCCGCCAGGCCCTCGGGCAGCCGCTCGCGGTGCAGCCAGCCCTGGTCGAGGAGATGCAACAGGGCGCACTCCTCCAGCAGCCGCACGGGCCAGCCGGGCCCCGAGGCCGCGATCGCCCCCAACTCCCGCACCCGCGAAGCCAGCCCGGGAGCCTGCGCGTCGACCATGCGGGCCGCGGTCTCCTCCCACAGCCCGTAGCCCGCCTGCTCGACCGTGGCCAGCCCGCCGCGCAGCAGGTCGGCGAGGCGCTGTTCGAGCTCGGTGGCGCCCGCGGTGATGCGCTCGGCGCGGCGGGCCGCCGCCTCCGGACCGGAGGACGCGGACCCCGGACCCCCCTGCGCGGGCACGGCCTTCCGTCCGCCCTGCTCCCTTCTCCCCTCCATCCACTCCTCGGCCCAGTCCGGCACCTGCCCCGCCGGCATCGAGTCACCGCCGTCCGCCCACAGCAACAGCAGCCCGAGCGCGTGCTTGCACGGGAACTTCCGGCTCGGGCAACTGCACAGATACGCGGGGCCGGAAGGCCCCGCGACATCGACGGCCGTGCGGTACGGCAGGCTGCCGCCCCCCTTGCACAGACCCCACACCGCCCCCTCGTCGGAACGGCCCGTCCCGGACCACGGCCCGGCCGCGCCGAGCCTGCTTCCCGCCTCGCGCGACACGGAGTCAGGCGCCAGTGCCAGCACCTGGTCCGCCGTCCAGCGCACCCCCTGCTGTGTCATGCCATCGAAGGTAGATCCCCCCACTGACAATCGGCCCTGCGCGGGCGTTTGCGCAGGTCGGAACGCATTGTCAGTGGCGTGGTGCACGGTGGACACCAGATCCGAACCGGCCGAGCCGTAGGGGGCACTCAGCCATGTCCGTGTCTGTCGAAACGATGCCTGACGATCCGTCGACCACCGATCCGAACCAGCCCCGGACCGAGGCGCTGCGGCCACACGCCGAGCACGCCTTCGCCGGGGAACTCACCGCGCTGGCCGCGTACGACGACCGGCCGCGACCGGCCCGCTGGAAGCTGTCGCCATGGGCCGTGTCCCGGTATCTGCTGGGCGGCACCCTGCCCGACGGAACCGTGATCACCCCGAAGTACGTCGGCCCGCGACGTCTCGTCGAGGTCGCCGTCACCACCCTGGCCACCGACCGCGCCCTGCTGCTCCTCGGCGTCCCCGGCACCGCGAAGACCTGGGTCTCCGAGCACCTGGCCGCAGCCGTCAGCGGCGACTCCACCCTGCTGGTGCAGGGCACCGCCGGCACCCCGGAGGAAGCCGTCCGCTACGGCTGGAACTACGCGCGGCTCCTCGCCGACGGCCCCAGCCGCGACGCCCTCGTGCCCAGCCCCGTCATGCGGGCGATGGCCACGGGGACGACCGTGCGGGTCGAGGAACTGACCCGCATCCCCGCCGACGTCCAGGACACCCTCATCACGATCCTCTCGGAGAAGACACTGCCGATACCGGAACTGGGGCAGGAGGTGCAGGCGGTCCGCGGGTTCAACCTCATCGCCACCGCCAACGACCGCGACCGCGGGGTCAACGAGCTGTCCAGCGCGCTGCGCCGCCGCTTCAACACGGTGGTGCTGCCGCTGCCGGAGAGCGTGGAGGCGGAGGTCGACATCGTCTCCCGGCGCGTCGGCCAGATAGGCCGCTCACTCGATCTGCCCGCGGTGCCCGACGGGATCGACGAGATCCGCCGGGTGGTGACCGTCTTCCGTGAACTGCGCGACGGCGTCACCTCCGACGGCCGTACGAAGGTGAAGTCGCCCAGCGGCACGCTGTCCACGGCCGAGGCCATCTCGGTCGTCACCGGCGGGCTGGCGCTGGCCGCGCACTTCGGCGACGGCGTGCTGCGGGCGGACGACATCGCCGCCGGCATCCTCGGCGCCGTCGTCCGCGACCCGGCCGCCGACCGGGTCGTCTGGCGGGAGTACCTGGAGACGGTCGTCCGGGAACGGGACGGCTGGACCGATTTCTACCGCGCGTGCCGGGAGGTGAGCGTGTGAGCGGCGACGACAACACGTCCATCTGGGGACGCTCGAAGAGGCGCACGGCGGCGGTCACGCACGGCCGCCGCGAGGACGACACGGCCTGGCCGCGGCGAAGGCGGCCGGCACCCGGGGCGAACGGGGCGAGTGGTGAGGGGCGGTGAGCAAGGCATGAGCGTGCGGGCCCGGACCGGGCCCGCACTGCTCGGCGTACGGCATCACGGGCCGGGCTCGGCCCGTGCCGTGCGGGCGGCGCTCGACGCGACGCGGCCGCGGGCCGTGCTGATCGAGGGGCCGCCCGAGGCCGACGCGCTCGTGGCACTGGCCGCCGACCCCGGCATGCGGCCGCCCGTCGCGCTGCTCGCGCACGCCGTGGACGAGCCCGGCCGCTCGGCCTTCTGGCCGATGGCCGGGTTCTCCCCCGAGTGGACGGCCCTGCGCTGGGCGCTGGAGCACGGGGTGCCGGCCCGGTTCATCGATCTGCCCGCCGCCCACACCCTCGCCCGGGGGAGCCAGGAGGACGACCCGGCGACCGCACCCGGACGGCCCGGCCCCGGGGCCGACACCCCCGACCTCCGTCTCGACCCCCTCGCCGTGCTCGCCGGCGTCGCCGGATACGACGACCCCGAGCGCTGGTGGGAGGACGTCGTCGAGCACCGGGCCACCGGGGAGGACGGCCCGCTCGCGCCGTTCGAGGCCGTCGAGGAGGCCATGGTCGCCGTACGGGAGACGTACGGCGACGGGGGCGACGACCGGGATCCCGTGCGCGAGGCGTACATGCGGCTCCAGCTGCGTGCCGCGCGGCGGGAGTGCGGCGACGAGGTGGCCGTGGTGTGTGGGGCGTGGCACGTGCCCGCGCTGCGGGAACGCACCACCGTCGCCGCCGACCGGGCGCTGCTCAAGGGGCTGCCCAAGGTGAAGGCCGAGCTGACCTGGGTGCCGTGGACGTACCGCAGGCTGGCTCGGGCCGGCGGGTACGGGGCCGGGATCGAGTCGCCGGGCTGGTACGGGCATCTGTTCGCCGCGCCGGACCGGCCCGTCGAGCGGTGGATGGCCAAGGTGGCGGGGCTGCTGCGTGCCGAGGACCGGACCGTCTCCCCGGCGCATGTCATCGAGGCGGTGCGGCTGGCGGAGACGCTGGCCGCGCTGCGCGGCCGCCCGCTGCCGGGCCTCGCCGAGACCACCGACGCGGTGCGGGCGGTGATGTGCGAGGGCTCGGACGTACCGCTGGCGCTGGTGCACGACCGGCTGGTGGTGGGGGACGTGCTGGGCCAGGTCCCCGCCTCGGCGCCCGCGGTGCCGTTGCAGCGGGACCTCGACAGGCACCAGCGCCGGCTGCGCCTCAGACCGGAGGCTGGGCGGCGCGAGCTGGAGCTCGACGTCCGCAAGGAGACGGACGCGGAGCGCAGCAGACTGCTGCACCGGCTGCGGCTGCTGGGCGTTCCCTGGGGCCGGCCGGCGGTCTCGCGCGGCAGCACCGGCACGTTCCGGGAGACCTGGCGGCTGTGCTGGGAGCCGGAGCTGGCGCTGCGGGTCGCCGAGGCGGGGGTGTGGGGGACGACCGTGCGGGCCGCGGCGACCGCGAAGGCCGAGGCCGACGCCGTCACCGCGCGGACCCTCGCGGAGGTGACCGCGCTGGCCGAGCGGTGCCTGCCGGCCGGGCTGCCGGACGCGCTCCCCGCCGTGATGCGCGTCCTCGCCGACCGGGCCGCGCTCGACACCGACGTCGGCCATCTCGCGCAGGCCCTGCCCGCCCTGGTCCGCTCGCTGCGCTACGGCGACGTGCGCGGCACGGACACCGGCGCGCTCGCGGAGGTCGCCGTGGGCCTCGCCGAGCGCATCTTCGTCGGACTCCCCGCGGCCTGCACGGCACTGGACGCGGACGCGGCCGACGAGATGCGCCGCCAGGTGGACGCCGTGCACGGGGCTGTGGCGCTGCTGGCGGACGAGGAGCTGCCGGGACCGGCGAACCGGGCCGCGCTGCCCGCCCGTTGGCAGACCGTGCTCGGCGTCCTGTCCGGCCGGGACGGCGTGCCCGGGGCGATCCGGGGCCGGGCCGTGCGGCTGCTGCTGGACGGCGGAGCCCTGCCGCGGGACGAGGCCGCGCGGCTGATGGGCCTGGCGCTGTCCCCCGGGGCGCCACCGGGCGAGGCGGCCGCGTGGATCGAGGGCTTCGTCGGCGGCGGCTCGGGCGGCGGACTGCTGCTGG
Source organism: Streptomyces sp. NPDC005017 (assembly GCF_042873115.1). Lineage (NCBI taxonomy): Bacteria > Bacillati > Actinomycetota > Actinomycetes > Kitasatosporales > Streptomycetaceae > Streptomyces > Streptomyces sp. NPDC005017. Next base: position 83,336 of record NZ_JBIALD010000001.1, read on the forward strand.
TGCACGACGAGGCGCTGCTCGACCTCGTCGACGGCTGGCTGACCGGGGTGCCCGCCGAGGCCTTCACCGACGTCCTGCCGCTGCTGCGCCGCACCTTCTCGGCGTACGACCCGTCGGTGCGCCGCACGCTCGGCGAGCTGGTCCGGCGCGGGCCCGGCGGCCGGGCCGGGGCCGCCGGCACCGGCACACCGGGTTTCGCGGCCGGAGCGGACACCGCGCGGGCCGACGCCGTGCTGCCGGTGGTGCGGCTGCTGCTGGGCCTGGACGACAACGAACCGCTGGAGGTGGGGACATGACGGCACAACCGGCCGACGCGGCCGCGCGGGAGCGGCTGCGGCGATGGCGGCTCGTGCTGGGCGGCGGCACGGCGGACGGCACCGGGCACCCGCTCGCCGGGCGGGACGCGGCGATGGACGGCACGCTCTCCGCGCTCTACGGGAAGGGGGACGGCCCGCGCGAGGGGCGCGAGCGCGGGGCCGGACTCGGGGCGTCCGCGCCCTCGGTGGCGCGCTGGCTCGGGGACGTCCGCACCTACTTCCCCTCCTCCGTCGTCCAGGTCATGCAGCGCGACGCCATCGAGCGGCTGGGGCTGTCCGCGCTGCTCCTGGAGCCGGAGATGCTGGAGGCGGTGGAGCCCGACGTGCACCTGGTGGGCACCCTGCTCTCCCTCGGCAAGGCGATGCCGGAGACGACGAGGGAGACGGCACGGGCCGTCGTGCGCAAGGTCGTCGCGGACCTGGAGAAGCGGCTGGCCACCCGTACCCGGGCCGTGCTCGGCGGTGCCCTCGACCGCGGCGCCCGCGTCCAGCGGCCCCGTCACCACGACATCGACTGGAACCGCACGATCGCCGCCAACCTCCGCCACTACCTGCCCGACCGGCGCACGGTCGTGCCCGAGCGGCTCGTCGGCCACGGGCGGTCGTCGCGGTCGGTGCGCAAGGAGGTCGTGCTCTGCGTCGACCAGTCCGGTTCGATGGCGGCCTCGGTGGTGTACGCCTCGGTGTTCGGGGCGGTGCTGGCGTCCATGAGGGCGGTGAGCACCCGGCTGGTGGTCTTCGACACGGCGGTCGCCGACCTCACCGACCGGCTCGACGACCCGGTCGACGTACTGTTCGGCACCCGGCTCGGCGGCGGCACCGACATCAACCGGGCGCTCGCGTACTGCCAGTCGCGGATCACCCGGCCCTCGGAGACGGTCGTGGTGCTGATCAGCGATCTGTACGAGGGCGGTATCCGGGACGAGATGCTGCGGCGGGTGGCGGAGATGAAGGCCTCCGGGGTGCAGTTCGTGGCGCTGCTGGCGCTGTCGGACGAGGGGGCTCCGGCGTACGACCACGAGCACGCGGCCGCGCTGGCGGCGCTGGGGACTCCCGCCTTCGCCTGCACGCCCGACCTGTTCCCCGAGGTGATGGCGGCGGCCGTCGAGAAGCGCCCGCTTCCCATACCGGACACCTCATGACGGAGGCGGGAAAAGGGATATGAGTGCCCATCGGTAACAGGGGACTTGCGCCGCCTCGGGAGTCCCGTGCAAGGATCGTGGCCGCCTGTGCCGGTGCGCCGCGCCGCACACGCATCGGGCACACACCGCTCACGCACCGCGTCGCATCGCGGTGCACCCGCAGGGCGACGCACCAGTGCCGCGTCGCCCGCCCGCGATCCGTTCCGCCGCACGGGAGGACCCGTCCCCTGTTGACCTTCTCGGCCGCGCTTCCCGCAGCCGTCGTACGTGTCCCGCGTACGACGGCCGGGCGGTATGCGCTGCGGGTGGTGCTGCTGGTGGGCGGACTGTTCGTGCTCGGACTGCTGTACGGCGGTCAGGCACGGGCCGCCGAGCCGCTGCCGGCGGCCGTGACCGGGGCAGGGGAGAGCGCCCTCGACGGGAGCGCGGCGCCGGGGGCCGACGAGGCCCTGAAGGCCGACGAGTCCCTGAGGATCGGCGACGCCCCGGCTGCCGGGGAGGCTCGGTCCACCGGCGCGCCGCAGCTCCTGGACGACAAGCCCGTACAGCCCGTACAGCCGGTCACCGGGCTCGTGGGGTCGGTGGTCGACGGCCTCGCCGAGGCGCGGGACCGTGCGCGGGAACAGGCCCTGCCGCTGCCGCACCTGCCCGCGCCGCCGCCCGGCCTGGATCTGCCCGGATCGCCGTCCGAGCTGCCCCTGGTACCCGGCACCCCCACGACACCCGAACTGCCCGTGCTGCCCGGCCTCCCGGACGGTTCCGTACCGCCCTCCGGCCAGGCACCGGACCCGGCCACGCCGCCGGCCGCCGCGACCCCCGCGCCTCCGGCGCAGCGGAAGCCGGCCGCCGAGGTGCCCTCGGCCGAGGCGCCCACCGGCGCGCTCTCCGGAGCCGTCCTCCCGGCACCGGACGGGTACGCGGCGCAGCACCCCACCACGCGTTCGCCTCACCGCACGTCCGCGCACGACACCGGAGGTCCGCCGCCGCCCGGGCCCGCGGACGGTGTGCCGGCGAACGGTTCGGCCGGTGACACCGGCTCGCCCAGACACGGGGACGCACACGCCGTGACCCCGGACCACCGGGCGCCGCTGCGGCTGCTGCCCGGCGCCGCCGTGCGGGCCGAGGTGCCCGCGACCCGGGACCGGCACCGGGACATCCCCGTCTTCCCCGGCTAGGGCGGGCCGTACCGCCCCGTCGACCTGCCGCGCGGGGGCGGATCAGGTCTGCCCGCCCGCCCGGACGCCTCCGACGGTCTCCGGACGGAAAGCCGGCGCACCGTATCCCGGACGATTCCCGGTCCTCGGTCCCCTGTCCCGGACCGCGTCCCCGGAGCCGGTGCCGCCATGTCCCAAGTCCCCTGGCGCGAGCCCCGCCGTCGGTCGTCGTCGACCCGGTGCGGGCGGCCCGTGCCGTTCGAAGGAACTGACGCACGCATGAACAAGAACATCCGCCGTTCCATCGTCATCGCCGCCGGAGTGACGGGCGCGTGGGCGCTCGGCTCCACGGTCGCCAACGCCGGCGAGCTGCCTTCCTCCCCGCTGTCCGCACCGGACGCGACGACCGACCTGACGTCCGACCAGTCCCCCGACCGGACGGCCGACGTGGCGGTCGACCTCACCGGCACCCCGGCATCCGGCTCGACCGCAGGCCTGACGAGCGACCTCGCAGGCGGCCTGACGAGCACCCTCACGGCCGACGCCGGCGACACCATCGCCGACGTCACCCGTTCCGCGACCACCGCCACCGCTACCGCCACCGCCACCGCCTCCACCACATCCCCCCTCACCGACCAGGCCGACCGGGCCACCGCCCAGGTGGCACACACCCGCACCACCGCCGAGGGCGAGGCCGCGGCCCGCAAGGCCACCGCGATCCGTGGCGCCGAGGCCATCCAGGGCGCCAGGACCGCGCGCGCCGCGCAGGCGGCCGCCGGGGCGAGGGCCGCCGACACGGCCGGCCGGGCGGTCGACGAGGTCCCCGACCTGCCGCGCACGCCCGAAGGCTTCGTCGACTACCTCTTCGGCCCGCTCTCCGCCTTCGCCCCCGAACTGGAGCAGGCCCTGGCGGCGGCACAGACCCGCCTCCAGGGCACGCGGACCGCGGCCGGAGCCCGGGCGCAGGGCGTCGACGGCGCGATACGGACGCAGGCGCGGCAGACGGCCGCCGCCGCGGGCCGCACCTCGGCGGGCGTGATCTCCACCGCCGGGGCCACGGCGTCGTCCGCGCCGGGCACCGTCACCCCCCTGGCCCAGGAGGCGGCCGCCTCCGCGGTGCCGCCGCTGGCCGTCTACGCCGTCGACGGCGTCAACCCGGTGGCCCGGCACGCGGTGCGGGGTGTGGTCCCGGTGGCCGAACAGGCCGTCGCCGGGGCCAGGACCGTCGTGGGCGGCGTCGCGGCGGACCTCCCGCCCTACGCCGGCGGTCTGGCCGGCCGGGCCGCCGGCGACGTGACGGGGGCCGTCCTGCCGCCCGTGGCGCACGCCGCGGTGCACGGGGCGGTGCCCGTCGCCGGGCAGGCCGTCACGGACGCGGGCGCGCTGGCGTACGGCGTCCAGGGCGACGTGCGGCCCTTCGCCGACGGCGTCGCGGCCGGCGTACCCCCGGTGGCGTACGGCGTCGCCGGACAGGCGGGCGGCTTCGCCGAGGGCGTCACGGCCCAGGTCCCGCCGTTCACGCAGGGCATTCCCGGAACGGTCCGGCCGGCCGTCGACGGGGTCGCCCAGGCCGTCGGCCCGGTCGTCGACGCCGTGGCGCACACCGTCCGTCCGGTCGCCGACGGAGCCGGCCACACCGTCCACGGCGTCGTGGGCGCCGCGACCGCGCTCACGTACGGCACCACGGACGACGTCACCCCGTTCGCGTACGGCGTCGCCGGCGAGGTCACCCCCTTCGCCCACGGTGTGACCGGGCAGGCCGGGCCGTTCGCGCGGGAACTGGGCGGCACCCTGCACGGCACCGCGGGCCCGCTGGCCGGGCACGCGGCCGACGGCGGCCGGGGTCTCGCGCAGGACGCCGTCCCGGGGCACGTGCCCCACCCGAACCACCGGATCTGATCCCGTCCGGTTCCGGATTCCGCGCCCCCACCCCCCGGACGGCCGAAACCCGTCGGTCCGTCCGGAAACGGGGTCGCGGAAGTGAGGACGGGAGGTCCCCATTGGGGTGGGGATCTCCCGTCCGGCCCCGCATCGGGGCTGTTCACGGGGTCTCACCGGGTCCACCCCAGCCCGGTGAGGCCCTGCCTCGCAGCTCACACGCGGCACGCCGTGCCGGTGAGCGCGGCATCATGTGACAGGTATCACCGCTCAGGTGTGACGCCCGATTTAGAGGCCTCCGGGAACCAGCGATAACCTGCGAGACGGACATGCCGCGCGCTCGGACACCGTGTGCGCACCCCCTGTGACACAGCGGTCGTCACGTTGCCCTTCGCGGCACGCCCACGCATCCAACGAACCGCGAGATCACTGATAGGGACGGAAGCGCGTGGACCTGTTCGAGTACCAGGCGAGGGACCTCTTCGCCAAGCACGATGTACCGGTGCTGGCCGGTGAAGTCATCGACACGCCTGAGGCGGCGCGCGCGATCACGGAGCGTCTGGGCGGCAAGTCCGTCGTCAAGGCGCAGGTGAAGGTCGGTGGCCGCGGCAAGGCCGGTGGCGTGAAGCTGGCCGCCTCCGCGGACGAGGCCGTCGCCCGCGCGAACGACATCCTCGGCATGGACATCAAGGGCCACACGGTCCACAAGGTGATGATCGCCGAGACGGCCCCGGAGATCGTCGAGGAGTACTACGTCTCCTACCTCCTCGACCGCGCCAACCGCACCTTCCTCTCCATCGCCTCCGTCGAGGGCGGCATGGAGATCGAGGAGGTCGCGGCCACCCGCCCGGAGGCCGTCGCCAAGACCCCGATCGACCCGATCGACGGTGTGGACGAGGCCAAGGCCCGCGAGATCGTCGAGGCCGCCAAGTTCCCGGCCGAGGTCGCGGACAAGGTCGTGAACGTCCTCGTCAAGCTGTGGGACACCTTCATCAAGTCGGACGCCCTCCTCGTCGAGGTCAACCCGCTGGCGAAGGTCGCCTCCGGCGAGGTCATCGCCCTCGACGGCAAGGTGTCGCTCGACGAGAACGCCGAGTTCCGCCACCCCGAGTACGAGGAGCTCCACGACAAGGACGCGGCCAACCCGCTCGAGGCCGCGGCCAAGGCGAAGGGCCTCAACTACGTCAAGCTCGAGGGCGAGGTCGGCATCATCGGCAACGGCGCGGGTCTCGTCATGAGCACCCTGGACGTCGTCGCCTACGCCGGTGAGAACCACGGCGGCGTCAAGCCCGCCAACTTCCTGGACATCGGTGGCGGTGCCTCCGCCCAGGTGATGGCCAACGGTCTGGAGATCATCCTCGGCGACCCGGACGTCAAGTCCGTGTTCGTCAACGTCTTCGGTGGCATCACCGCCTGCGACGAGGTCGCCAACGGCATCGTCCAGGCCCTCAAGCTGCTGGAGGACCGCGGCGAGAACGTCTCCAAGCCGCTGGTCGTCCGCCTCGACGGCAACAACGCCGAGCTGGGCCGGCAGATCCTCACGGACGCCAACCACCCGCTGGTGCAGCGCGTCGACACCATGGACGGCGCGGCGGACAAGGCCGCCGAGCTGGCCCACGCCGCAAAGTAAGCACTCAGGACGAGGACACAACACACCATGGCTATCTGGCTCAACAAGGACAGCAAGGTCATCGTCCAGGGCATGACCGGCGCCACCGGCATGAAGCACACCAAGCTCATGCTGGGTGACGGCACCGAGGTCGTGGGCGGCGTCAACCCGCGCAAGGCGGGCACCACCGTGGACTTCGACGGCACCGAGGTACCGGTCTTCGGCACCGTCAAGGAGGCCATCGAGGCCACCGGCGCCAACGTCTCCGTCATCTTCGTGCCGGAGAAGTTCACCAAGGACGCGGTCGTCGAGGCCATCGACGCCGAGATCCCGCTGGCCGTCGTGATCACCGAGGGCATCGCCGTGCACGACACGGCCGCCTTCTGGTCGTACGCCGGCAAGAAGGGCAACAAGACCCGCATCATCGGCCCGAACTGCCCCGGCATCATCACCCCGGGCCAGTCGAACGTCGGCATCATCCCGGGCGACATCACCAAGCCGGGCCGTATCGGCCTGGTCTCGAAGTCCGGCACGCTGACGTACCAGATGATGTACGAGCTGCGTGACATCGGCTTCTCCACGGCCGTCGGCATCGGTGGCGACCCGATCATCGGCACCACGCACATCGACGCCCTGGCCGCCTTCCAGGACGACCCCGACACCGACCTGATCGTCATGATCGGCGAGATCGGCGGCGACGCCGAGGAGCGGGCAGCGGACTTCATCGCGAAGAACGTGACCAAGCCTGTCGTGGGCTACGTCGCGGGCTTCACCGCGCCCGAGGGCAAGACCATGGGCCACGCCGGCGCCATCGTCTCCGGCTCCTCCGGCACCGCCCAGGCGAAGAAGGAGGCCCTGGAGGCCGCCGGTGTCAAGGTCGGCAAGACGCCGACCGAGACCGCCAAGCTCGCCCGCGAGATCCTCGCCGGCTGACGCCCCGAGGCGACACGAGGCCCGCACCCCGTCGGGGGTGCGGGCCTCGCGCGTTGTTCCGGGGACCTGACCCGGGGACGTCTCAGCGGGCCGTGGGCAGCAGCCGCTCCGGTCCGTTCGCCGCCTCGCGCCGCAGCTTGGCGCGCAGCTTCAGCTCGGCCTGCGACAGCGGGCCGGGCGCCGCCTTCGGGGGCAGGCCCCGCACGGTCTCGCCGGGCGCCACCGGGGGCTCGTAGTGCGTGGGGGCGCTGCGCACGGTCAGCGCGGTGGCGCCGATGATCGCGACGGTGAAGGCGATCGCGGCCCGCGTCCAGAACCGTGCCCGCCGCTCGCTGCCCGCCCGTACGGCCGTCGGCCGGGCGGCCCGCAGCCGTTCCGCGGAGGCCAGCTCGGCCAGGCGCCGGCCGAGCGTGGTGGGGTCGGAGAGCTCGGGCAGCCGCGCGGCGACGGCCTCGCGGGCGTGCACCAGCCGACGCGCGGCGGCCGGGGTGCTCGCCTCCGTCTCCGCCGCGGTCTCCGGCAGCCGCAGCCCCACGCCGTCGTGCAGGACCAGCGTGCGGCGGTACGGCGGCGGCAGCGTCAGCAGCGCGTCCAGCAGCGCCCGGTCGGAGGCGTCGGCGGGGGGCGGCTCGGGGTGCCGGTAGCGGGGACGGAAGCGGTGCCAGGGGGAGAGGGCGTACTCGTACGCGGCCGACCGCACCCAGCCCGCCGGGTCGGGGTCCACGGCGACCTCGGGCCAACGGTCCCAGGCCAGCTGGAACGCCTGCTCGACCGCCTCCCGGGCCAGCTCCCGCCGGCCGCTGAGCAGATAGGTCTGGCGTACGAGCGCGGGGGCGCAGAACGCGTACAGCGCGTCGAAGGCCTGAGACGGCGTCAGCGACGACCCACCGGCCCCGGCGTCCTCTTCCCGCCCCTCGGCGGCGACGGACCCGGTCTGTTCCCGCCCCTCGGCGGCGACGGGCCCGGTCTGTTCCCGCCCCTCGGCCGCGACTGGCTCCGGCCCCTCCGCCACCTCGGCCGCGACGGGCACGGTCTGTTCCCGCACCTCGGCCGCGACGGGCTCCGGCCCCTCCGCCACCTCAGCCGCGACGGGCCCGGACTGTTCCCGCCCCTCGGCCGCGACGGGCTCCGGCCCCTCCACCACCTCGGCCGCGACGGGCCCGGACTGTCCGCGCGTCACGGCCACGACGGGAATGGACTGCTGACCCGCCGTCACCCCGGTGGTCTCCGCGTCGCCCGGAAGCGCGGTCCGCTCGTCGCCCGGACGGGTGAACGAGGCGAGCAGCCTGGCGTACGCCTCGCCCTTGCGGCCCCGCGGAGCCGTACGCCCGCTCTCCCACGCGCGCACGGTCTCGCGGGTGACCCCCACCCGCCGGGCCAGCTGACCCTGGGTCAGCGAACCGGCCTCACGCAGGCGTCGGCGTTCCTTCGGGGGCGGGAGAGGGGGCGTGGGGCTCTGCGTCACAGCACGCCCCTTCGAGCGATAAAGAACATGAAACACATATTGGGTGACACGTCGGAAGTTCGCCTGTTGCGACGGGAATGCGTGTGACGTTGGGAGCATGGCGGGCGTGATCCAGATGACAGCCCGCCGGCCGCCGTTGTCGCTCGTGCTCGCCCGGATGCGCAGACGTACGTCCGGAGCGGTCGCCGGTGTCCTGGGCGGCGCGCTGGCGGCGGGCCTGGGCCTCGGGACGTTCACCGTTCCGGTGATGCTGCTCTGGATCAGCTCGCCGTACCCCGACAGCGGTCCCGGCGGCGCCCTGAACGTCGCGGCCTCGCTGTGGCTGCTCGGGCACGGCGCCGAACTGGTCCGCGCCGACACCCTCTCCGGTGTGCCCGCCCCGGTGGGCCTCACCCCGCTGCTGCTGCTCGCCCTGCCGCTGTGGCTGCTGCACCGGGCGGCCCGGGACGCGGTGGAAGCGGGCGAGGACGGGCCTCCGGTCGACTGGCGCACCGCGTGGGCCGGGGTGGTCCTCGGCTATCTCGCGGTCGCCGCGCCCGTCGCGCTGTACGCCGCCGCGGGCGGCCTGCGGCCCCACTGGCCCTGGACCGGCGTCTGTCTGCCGCTGGTGGTGACGGCGGCGGCCGGGGCCGGGGTCTGGACGGCGTACGGCCGGCCGCGCGACATCCTCGACGGCCTGCTGCTCCTGCTGCCGCCCGGCCCGCGACGGGTCGCCCTGGACCCGGGGGCCCGCGAGGGACTGGGCACGGCGGCCCGGGCCGCGGCGGCGGGCCTCGCCGTGCACCTCGGCGGGGGCGCGCTGCTGGTCGGGGCCTCGCTGGTGTGGCACGGGGACGCGGCCCGCGCGTCCTTCGCGCAGCTCACGGAGGGCTGGTCGGGCCGGTTCGCGGTGCTGCTGATCTGTCTCGCCCTGCTGCCCAACGCCGCGATCTGGGCGGCCTGCTACGCCCTGGGCCCCGGATTCGCCCTGGCCGTCGGCCATGTGACGCACCCTCTGTCCTCCGACCCCGCCCCGCTGCTGCCGCCCTTCCCGCTCCTGGCGGCGGTTCCGGAGGCGGGCCCCGGCACGGCCCCGAACTGGGCGGCCGCGGCGGTGCCGCTGGCGGCCGGGGTGACGGTCGGCTGGTTCACGGCCCGCGCCGCCGAGCCCGAGGAGGCGTCGGAGGATCATCCCTGGCCGGTCAGGCGGCTCGCGCGCGTCACCGGGCTCGCGGTCGCCCTGTGCGCGCTGGGCCTCGCGGCGGCGTCGGCGCTGTCCGGCGGCTCCCTCGGGGTGGCCGCACTCGCCCGCTTCGGTCCGGTGTGGTGGCAGACCGGACCGGCGGCGCTGCTCTGGGGGGCGCTGGTCGCGCTCCCGGTGGCCCTGGGCGCACAGACATGGCGCTCCCGGGGCCGCGTCCCGCGCGCCCTGAGGATCGCCGGACAGCGGGCCGGGACCGTGAAGCCGTCCGCGCGGCCGACCGCACGGCCCGAGGCCGAGCCCGTGCCCCGGTCCCGGCGGACGACCGGCCTCTACGACGCCGAGGCCCCGGACCCGTTCGGCGACGGGGCGCCGCCCTCCGCCCCCGACGACAGCTCGGACGGATACCCGGCCTTCGGGCCGTACGACTTCCTCCCCGCCGACCCCGGACCGGAGCCGCCCGCCTGGCACGACCTCACCCGGGAGGCCCGCTGGGCGGCCCTGAGGGAAGCGGCCATGCCCCGGGACACCCCCGAGGCCGCACCCCGTGACGCCCCCGAGGCCCGCCCCCGGGACACCCTGGAGGCCGCACCCCGGGACACCCCGGAAGCCGTGCCCGGGGGCACCCCGGAAGTCCCGCCCCGGGACGACACCCCGTAGGCGCCCGGCCCCGAACCACGGGGAGCGCTAGCGGTCGACTCCCAGCACCCCGCGCAGCTCCTCCGGCAGGAGGTCGCTGCACGACTGCTTCGCCTCGTTGGTGAGGGCGTCCTGGGTGCAGGTGTAGTAGTCGCGGTAGACCAGCTGTGCGGTGAAGGACGCGCCGACCAGGGCGATGGCCAGGGACGCCGTCACCAGGCCGCCGACGGCGGCGGTGGTCCGGGGGCGGCCCGGCGGCGCCGCCGTCGGCGCGGGCTGGTCGGGGTCGGGGGTACGGGGCTTGGCGCGCAGCGAGCTGATGCCCCAGTACAGGGAGAGCGCGCCCAGCATCAGGCCGACGTAGGGCCAGCCGAAGAGGGCGAAGAAGAAGGCCCACATACCGGAGAGCAGCGCGTAGCGAGCGCGGCGCTGGGCGGGGTCGGTGGGGTCCCAGCGCGGGCCGGGGCCGGGCCTGCCGCCGCCGGGGCCGCCGTCCTGGTCGCCGCGGGGCCGGTCGCCGAAGCCGCCGGGGGAGCGGCCGGGCTGGCGGTCGCTCCACTGACTGCCCCACGGGGAGTCGTCGTCCCGGCCGTCGCCGCCCCGGTCCTCGCCCCGGCCGTCGCCGGAGGACGGGTGCCGCGGCTGCCACGGCCGGTCGGGCGTGCCCTCGGGCGGCGGGGCGAAGGGGTTGTCGTCCTGGTCCCGGCCACCGCGGCCGCCGCCCTCGGGACCGCCCGAAGGCGCGTCCGGCGGCGAGGAGGGGCTCTCCCGCCACAGCAGGCCGCCGCGCTCCCCGCCCCGCGCGGACCGCGGGGGGAGCGTGAGAAGTCGCAGGCTTCGGTCCGGCATCAAAGTGGGCGTCTTCCCCTTGGTGATAAACGACTGGTGGCAACGACTGACGGCTACGGGCCGACCGGGTCCGTCGACTGCTCAACGCACCGCGCGCGAGGCGCGTTCCCGGCCCGGCTCCTCCCAGACGCTACCCCCCGGCCACGCCCCCGTCCCGTGGGGGCCGTCCGGAGTGCCGGTATCGTTGCTGACGGCCGCCCGCTTCGTAGGCTTCCCCGTATCGGGAGACCCGAAGCATTCGTACGAACGTACAAGTATGACGGACGTGCGACCCCGGCCGGTTACAGACGCACCCCCGAGAAAGGGCCCCACCGTGGCCGCCAAGCCCGTGGCCAAGCGCCTCGTCGTGCTGGTCTCCGGATCCGGCACCAACCTCCAGGCGCTGCTCGACGAGATCGAGGCCGTCGGCCCCGGGTCCTACGGCGCCGAGATCGTGGCCGTAGGCGCCGACCGCCCGGACATCGAGGGGCTCGCCCGCGCCGAGCGCGCCGGGCTGCCGACCTTCGTGTGCCGGGTCAAGGACTTCGGGACCCGCGAGGAGTGGGACGCCGCCCTCGCCGAGGCCGTGTCCGCGTACGAACCCGATCTGGTGGTCTCCGCCGGGTTCATGAAGATCGTCGGCAAGGAGTTCCTGGCCCGCTTCGGCGGCCGGTTCGTGAACACCCACCCGGCGCTCCTCCCCAGTTTTCCCGGAGCCCACGGTGTGCGCGACGCGCTCGCCTACGGCGCCCGGGTCACCGGCTGCACCGTCCACTTCGTCGACGACGGCGTCGACACCGGCCCGATCATCGCCCAGGGCGTGGTGGAGGTCCGGGACGAGGACGACGAGAGCGCTCTGCACGAGCGCATCAAGGAAGTCGAGCGAAGGCTGCTCGTCGACGTCGTGGGGCGCCTGGCGCGCGACGGCTATCGCATCGAGGGACGAAAGGTAGTAATCCAGTGACCGCCGAGAGCAACAAGAGGCCGATTCGCCGGGCGCTCGTCAGCGTCTACGACAAGACCGGGCTCGAGGACCTCGCGCGTGGGCTGCACGAGGCGGGTGTCGAGCTCGTCTCCACCGGCTCCACCGCCGGGCGCATCGCCGCGGCGGGCGTCCCCGTCACCAAGGTCGAGGAGCTGACCGGCTTCCCCGAGTGCCTGGACGGTCGGGTCAAGACGCTGCACCCCCGGGTGCACGCGGGCATCCTCGCCGACCTGCGGCTGGACAGCCACCGCGAGCAGCTCGCCGAGCTGGGTGTCGAGCCGTTCGACCTGGTGGTCGTGAACCTCTACCCGTTCCGCGAGACCGTCGCCTCGGGTGCCACGCCCGACGAGTGCGTCGAGCAGATCGACATCGGCGGCCCGTCCATGGTCCGCGCCGCCGCGAAGAACCACCCCTCCGTCGCCGTGGTCACCAGCCCCGAGCGGTACACCGACGTCCTCGCGGCCGTGAAGGACGGCGGCTTCGACCTCGCCGCCCGCAAGCGGCTCGCGGGGGAGGCCTTCCAGCACACCGCCGCCTACGACGTGGCCGTCGCGAGCTGGTTCGCCTCCGAGTACGCGCCCGTCGACGAGTCGCGGTTCCCCGACTTCCTGGGCGCCACCTGGGAGCGCAAGAACACCCTGCGCTACGGCGAGAACCCGCACCAGCCCGCCGCCCTCTACGTCGACGGCAGCGGCGCCGGCCTCGCCGAGGCCGAGCAGCTGCACGGCAAGGAGATGTCGTACAACAACTACACGGACACGGACGCCGCCCGCCGTGCCGCGTACGACCACGACGAGCCGGCCGTGGCGATCATCAAGCACGCCAACCCGTGCGGCATCGCGGTCGGCGCGGACGTCGCCGAGGCGCACCGCAAGGCGCACGCCTGCGACCCGCTGTCCGCGTTCGGCGGTGTGATCGCCGTCAACCGCCCGGTCAGCAGGGAGATGGCCGAGCAGGTCGCGGAGATCTTCACCGAGGTCATCGTGGCGCCGGACTACGAGGAGGGCGCCCTGGAGGCGCTCGCCAAGAAGAAGAACATCCGGGTGCTGAAGGCCCCGGCCGCGCCCGCGGCCCCGGTCGAGCTCAAGCCCGTCGACGGCGGCGCGCTGCTCCAGGTCACCGACCGCCTCCAGGCCGACGGCGACGACCCGGCCAACTGGACCCTGGCGACGGGCGAGGCGCTGTCCGCCGAGGAGCTGGCCGAGCTGTCCTTCGCCTGGAAGGCCTGCCGCGCGGTGAAGTCCAACGCCATCCTGCTCGCCAAGGACGGTGCCTCGGTGGGCGTCGGCATGGGCCAGGTCAACCGCGTCGACTCCGCCAAGCTGGCCGTCGAGCGCGCGGGCGCCGAGCGCGCCCAGGGCTCCTACGCCGCCTCCGACGCCTTCTTCCCCTTCCCCGACGGCCTGGAGATCCTGGTCGCGGCCGGGGTGAAGGCCGTGGTGCAGCCGGGCGGTTCGGTCCGTGACGAGCTGGTCGTGGAGGCCGCGAAGAAGGCGGGCGTCACGATGTACTTCACGGGGACGCGCCACTTCTTCCACTGACGCGCCCGGACGCAGGGAGGGTACCCCCGGACCGGGGACACCCTCCCTGTTCCGTCCCGCGCCGTCCTGTGTCAGGAGGCGCAGCCGGTGCCGTTGTACGAGGCGTACATCCACTTGTTGTTGTGGAAGAAGCGGTACTTGCCGTTCGCGGCCCGGTAGATGTCGAAGTAGTACCGGGAGCCGTGGTAGCGCAGCTTGTAGCGGGTGCTCGCGTTGGAGCTGTACGCCCGGTACTCCAGCTCGCCCGCGCCGGTCGAGGCGTTCCACTTCTCGTCGGCGGCACCGAAGGTCCTCTTGCCGACGATGCCGTCCTGCGTCAGCCCCCAGGCCCTCTGGAGCTGCTTGGTGGCGTACTTGGTGTTCGGGCCGAACTCCCCGTCGATGTCCGACTTGTCGTAGAGGGTGCCGTCGCTCTCCTTGACGCCCTCCGCGTAGAGGATGATCTGCCAGAAGCAGGTCGCGTTGGACGTGCTGTGCGAGGAGGTCGAGAGGTTCCCCTCGTCGCCGAAGTCGTCGTAGAACGTTCCGCTGCCGCTGACGTACCCGTCGGATGCGGCGGCGGAGGCCGGCGAGGCGCCCAGCGCCAGGGCCCCGGCTGCCAGGGCTGCTACGGCGCCGGTGGTGACACGGGCCCGGGTGGTCCGCATGTTCATGGTTCTTCCTTCCCCCTTGGTATGGCCTGGTACGGCCGGCCCGGGCGTCCGGGGCATGACAACCCCAGGGGCGCTCGCGGGTGCGTACGGCGTGGCCGGTGGTGCGGCTCTCGGCCAACCGCCGTTGTGCGTCCAGACGTCCCCGGGCGCCCGTCCGGTTGCACCGGGAGGGCGCCGATTGCGCGGCCGCGCGAAGTGTCCCGATACGCACCGAGGGCCGTACCCCCGGCGGGGGTACGGCCCTCGAGTGTTGGCGAAACGATTCAGTAGCGCGGGCGGTTGAACCAGGCCGAGCCCGCCTGGTTGCCGACGAACACGGCGACCAGGATGGCGAGGACGGTGTGGACGAGGCCGACCACGATGAACGGGTAGAGGCCCAGGATCGCCGTGATGATGGCGAACACCAGGATCGTGATGCGCGCGCCGTTGCCGCCGCTGCCGAACTTCAGCGCCAGCACGAGCGCGAACACGCCCCAGGCCAGGGCGAACGCGGTCAGACCCCACAGCATGCCGGCCGAGTAGTCGGCGAGCTGCTGGAAGGCGGCGTCGTCCTTGAGCCGCTCGTCGTCCTGCGCGGCCTTGACGCTCGCGGCCGAGAACGCGAACAGGGCCGTGCCCAGGAGCTGGAAGCCCACGATGATCCACAGCAGGATGCGGGCCGTGCTCACCGTGCCCGGCATCGACGTCGGCGCCTGCGGGGCGTAGCCGCCGACCGGCGGGGCGGCCGGGTAGCCGTAGCCGGGCTGCTGCGGCTGGCCGTAACCGGGCTGGCCGTAGCCCTGCTGGCCCTGGGGGGCGCCATAGGGGTTGTTGGGATCGCCGAAACTCATGGCGCTGTTTCCTCCGTTGTTTCCGAGTGCGGGGACGAGGCGCGGCACTGTGCGGAGGAGAGTTCGACAGATGCGGTTGGTCCCCCCGGTACTGTCCGCGGCACTGTGCCGCTCATCGTTCTTCAGCGGCCGAGGCCTTGTCCAGCCGGGGAGCGGAGGTGTTGTGCAAGTGCAACCTCGTCGATCTTGGGCGCAAGCGGGCGTATCGCCGGCCGGGGCACCCGCGCGGACCCGGATTGGAACCAGGGGGCGGTCATCCGGGAGGATGGGGTCATGACCGCCCAGATTCTCGATGGCAAGGCCACCGCAGCCGCGATCAAGTCCGATCTGACCGCCCGCGTGGCGGCGCTGAAGGAGAAGGGCGTCACGCCCGGCCTCGGCACCATTCTCGTGGGGGAGGACCCCGGCAGCCAGAAGTACGTCGCCGGCAAGCACCGCGACTGCGCGGAGGTCGGCATCGCCTCCATCCAGCGCGAACTGCCCGCCACGGCCACCCAGGAGGAGATCGAGACGGTCGTCCGGGAGCTCAACGAGGACCCGGCCTGCACCGGTTACATCGTCCAGCTGCCGCTGCCCCGCGGCATCGACGAGAACCGCATCCTGGAGCTGATGGACCCGGCCAAGGACGCCGACGGTCTGCACCCGATGAACCTCGGCCGGCTCGTCCTCAACGAGCCCGCCCCGCTGCCCTGCACCCCCAACGGCGTCCTCACCCTGCTGCGCCGTTACGGCGTGGAGATCAAGGGCGCCGAGGTCGTGGTCGTCGGCCGCGGTGTGACCATCGGGCGCCCGATGCCGCTGCTGCTGACCCGCCGCAGCGAGAACGCCACCGTGACCCAGTGCCACACCGGCACCCGCGACCTGTCGGCCCACCTCAAGCGCGCCGACGTCATCGTCGCCGCCGCCGGTTCCGCCCATCTGATCCGCGCCGAGGACGTCAAGCCGGGCGCGGCCGTCCTCGACGTCGGTGTCTCCCGCAGCGCCGAGGGCAGGATCGTCGGCGACGTCCACCCGGACGTGCGCGAGGTGGCCGGCTGGGTCTCCCCCAACCCCGGCGGTGTCGGCCCCATGACCCGGGCCCAGCTGCTGGTCAACGTCGTCGAGGCGGCGGAGCGCAGTGTCGGACGGTAGGAACCCCGAGAGCGACGGGCCCCAGGTACGGGACGCGGTCAGCGCGCCCGACGCCGAGGGGCACCCGCGCCGTACGACCCGGCGCTTCCCCCGGACCACCGCGGACACCGCGCGGCCCGAGGGCGGGGGCAGGGCCGCCTCCGGTGCCGCGCCCGCGCCCGCCCGGCAGTGGCCGATGCTCGTCGTGCTCGGCACGGTCGCAGCCGGTCTGCTGGTCACCGCGCTGGACCGCTTCCGCGTCGGCACGCTGCTGATCGGCGCCGCCCTGCTCGGCGGGGCGCTGCTGCGCTGGCTGCTGCCCGGCGTCGGCATGCTCGCCGTGCGCTCCCGCTTCACGGACATCGTCACGTACGGGGTGCTGGGGCTGGCGATCGTGCTGCTGGCGCTGATGGTCCAGCCGGATCCGTGGCTGGAGGTCCCGTTCCTGAAGGACACCCTGCACTTCACGGTCGACGGCTGACCGCGGCGCGTCCCGCGACCTCTCAGGAGGCGGCGGGACGCGTGAGGTCACGTATCCGTGTCCGTTGTGTCGATGTATTGACAAGTTCGCGGACGCGCTCCGCGGGCTCGACGTCCCTGGACGTTTCGTCCTGGACCGGGACGTTCCCGGACGTCCTGAACGCCTGCGTGGGCCGATTTACCAGGGGGTTGCCGCCGCGCCCCGACGAAGTCGGTGGAACACTGGACCGCGGGCCGGACGGCGTGCAACGGTGCATCGCCACAGGTCCGGACGCTCCCGTGCGCCCCCACCCCGGGAACTGAGATCCTGAGCGGGCGCATCCCTGAGAGTAGCCAGCACGGGACTCGGCAGGCGGGCGACCATGCGCGGGGGGAGACCATTGAGCACGTACCGGGGGGAAGAGGGGGAACGCAATGCCTCGCTGGAAGGCCTTGCCCGATGAACTCGATCCACAGGTCAGAGAGTTCACCAGCCAGCTGCGGCGCCTGGTGGACCGCAGCGGCCTGAGCGTCGCCGCGGTCTCCGACCGCACGGGCTACAGCAAGACGTCCTGGGAGCGCTATCTGAACGGACGGCTGCTCGCGCCCAAAGGTGCGATCGTCGCCCTCGCCGAGGTCACCGGCACCAACCCGGTCCACCTGACCACCATGTGGGAGCTCGCCGAGCGCGCCTGGAGCCGTTCGGAGATGCGGCACGACATGACCATGGAGGCGATCCGGATATCGCAGGCCCGGGCCGCGCTCAGCGAGTTCGGGCCGCAGCCGGGGGGCGCCGGGCGCTCCGGGTCGTCGGGGTCGTCGAGGCCGTCCGGGGCGGGCCGCACGACGGCCATGCCGGGCGTGCCCGTGCACCCGTCGGGTGCGGACGCCGACGTGCGCGACGCCGTGCCGCCGCGCGCCGCGGGGCCCTCCGACGACGACGCGTCGTCCGTCAACTCCTGGAACATCGCCGGATACCGCGGGCCCTCCCCGAGCGGGCGCCGCCCCGGCGAGGGCCCGGCGGGTCCGTCGGCCCCCGCGGCGCCCTCCGGCGCACACGCGGCGCAGCCCGCGGGCACGTTCGGCGCGCCCCCCAGCGGCCCCCGCACGGGCGGCCGCGGCAAGGGCGGACGGCGGACGCCGATGCTCCTCGCGGGCGTGGTCGGCGTGGTGGTCGTGCTGGTCGGCGCGTACCTGTTCACCAACCGCGACGGCGACAAGAAGAACGAGGGCGGCACCAAGCCCTCGCCCACCGTCACCAAGGAACCCGTGCTGCCGCCGGGCGTGGACTGCCTCGGCGAGACCTGCACCGGCAAGGACGCGGAGGCCATGGGGTGCAGCGGCGACCTGGTGACCACCGCCGCGACCGCCACCGTCGGCACGACCGTCGTGGAGGTCCGTTACAGCGAGACCTGCCAGACCGCGTGGGGCCGGATCACCGCCGCCGCGCCCGGCGACGAGGTGAAGGTGACGGCCGGCAAGGCCACCGAGACCGGCGACATCACCCAGGCGGGTGACACCAGCGCGTACACGCCGATGGTGGCCGTGAAGGACGCGGGCGACGCGGTCGCGTGCGTGACGCTGGCGGCCGGGACGACCGGCTGCACGGACTGACGCCACGAACCCGGGGATTCTTTCCGGGAAATCCGCGGGAACAGGAATGGCCGCCGGGATACGGGGCACGCGTCCCGTACCCCCACGGGAGTCCGGTCAGATCGGTCCCCCGCCCGGCGGCCGTCCCGTCTCTGCCTCTCCCGGACGGGCGGCCGCCGTCCGCGTTCACGGCGGCCCGCCCCGCCACCGCCGTCCGCGTTCGCGACAGGCGGCCCGGACGGTTCGCGCGGGCACCTTCCGCCGGGGCGGCGGCCGTTCGCGCCGGCAGGCTCGTTCTCGCCGTTCGGGCCCATCCTGTGGGACGGGCCACACCGACCCGGACGTCGGGGATCACGCGGGCGCGATAGCCTGACCGCTGAAGTCTCTTGATGCCAAGAGATCGATCATCTGTACGTCCGCACCGGGGCAGTGCCGCCCCACCCCCAGCTTCATACGGAGAACGCCATGACCCGCACTCCCGTGAACGTCACCGTCACCGGCGCGGCCGGCCAGATCGGTTACGCCCTGCTCTTCCGCATCGCCTCCGGCCAGCTGCTCGGCGCGGACGTGCCGGTCAAGCTGCGCCTGCTGGAGATCACCCCGGCGCTCAAGGCCGCCGAGGGCACGGCCATGGAGCTCGACGACTGCGCGTTCCCGCTGCTCCAGGGGATCGACATCTCGGACGACCCGAACGTCGCCTTCGACGGCGCCAACGTAGCCCTCCTCGTCGGTGCCCGCCCCCGCACCAAGGGCATGGAGCGCGGGGACCTGCTCTCCGCCAACGGCGGCATCTTCAAGCCGCAGGGCAAGGCCATCAACGACAACGCCGCGGACGACATCAAGGTCCTGGTCGTCGGCAACCCGGCCAACACCAACGCGCTCATCGCGCAGGCCGCCGCCCCGGACGTCCCGGCGGAGCGCTTCACCGCGATGACCCGTCTGGACCACAACCGCGCGCTGACCCAGCTGGCGAAGAAGACCGGCACCACGGTCGCCGACATCAAGCGTCTGACGATCTGGGGCAACCACTCCGCCACCCAGTACCCGGACATCTTCCACGCCACGGTCGCGGGCAAGAACGCCGCGGAGGTCGTCAGCGACGAGAAGTGGCTGGCCGAGGACTTCATCCCGACCGTCGCCAAGCGCGGTGCGGCGATCATCGAGGCCCGTGGCGCCTCGTCCGCGGCCTCCGCGGCCAACGCCGCGATCGACCACGTGCACACCTGGGTGAACGGCACGGCCGAGGGTGACTGGACCTCCATGGGTATTCCGTCGGACGGCTCCTACGGCGTGCCGGAGGGTCTGATCTCCTCCTTCCCCGTCACCTGCAGGGACGGCAAGTACGAGATCGTGCAGGGGCTGGACGTCAACGAGTTCTCCCGTGCGCGGATCGACGCGTCCGTTCAGGAGCTTGCGGAGGAGCGCGAGGCGGTGCGGGCGCTCGGGCTCATCTGAGTCGCCCTGCCTCGGTGTTGAGGGGCGGGGGACTGTGCGGCCGGCCGCGCGCGTAACCTGCGGTCGGCGTCAACTGGGCCTCGGGGTGGAGCGGTTGCCCGTGGCCCGGGTTGCGCAGTTCCCCGCGTCCCTTAAAGATCGCGCAGTTCCCCGCGCCCCTAGGGGGTGGGTGGGTCCTCGCGTCCCTTAAAGATCGCGCAGTTCCCCGCGCCTCTAAGGGGTGGGTGGGTCCTCGCGTCCCTCGAAGATCGCGTGGTTCCCCGCGTCCCTGGAAGGTTGCGCAGTTCCCCGCGCCCCCAAAAAGGCTCGCGCCCCCCGACCTCGCGCCTCCGAGAGGGATCGTTGGGGGTGGGTGATTTTGGGGTGGGGGTGCGGTATAGTTGATCACACACCGGCCGACGGAACTTCCTGAAGTCGACTGTGCGTTGGTGGTCCAAGGAAAGACGCCCCGCTTCCTGCGGGGAAATGCAGGTGCAAGGCCTGCCCGGCGCTCCATATCGCAAGGCCCCTTCCGCTCACCGCGGCAGGGGCCTTGCGGCGTTACTGGACTCTTCCAGGGGACAGCAGGCCGATTCCGGCTCGGTCCGTCGCCTCCGGTGCCGCGTTGAGGCGGTGCACCAGGTGCCCGTGCGGCGAGGGAGTTCGGGTGTACCCGGAGGGTCGCCGCGGTGTCAGATGCTCTGGAGTTCCTCCTGGAGCCTGCTCACGTCGACGCTCTCGCCGGGAGGCGGTGTCCGGGTGGGGACCGGCTTGTCGTAGTCCTTGAAGGTGACGGACATGTCCGTGCCGTCGCCGCGCTGGGTGATCAGGATCGCGCGGTGCGGGGAGTCGGCGGTGACGTACATCGTCAGGGTGGTGCCGTTCTCCCTGCCGGTCAGCGGGAAGACCTCGGTGCCGTCGCGTTCGGTCTTCCCGCCCTTGGCCAGGGTGGGCGCCGTGCCGTTGCCCGCGCCGATGTCCTTCTGGAAGGTCTTCAGGTCGCAGGTGTCGGCCATGCCCTTGAGCAGGGCGTCGTCGGTGGAGCCGTGGATCCAGCGGTTCTCGAACAGCTCGGCCGCCGCCTCGCCCTGGCTGCCGGGCACCTGGGCCTTCCAGAAGTCGGTGTCCGGCTGCATCCACACCTCGTCGCCCTGTTTGACGATCTCCACGGTGCCGCCGTCCCGGCCCATCTCCATCTCGCCCGCGCAGTTGCCGTCGCGGTCCAGGGCGAGGTCCATCGAGGTCGGCTGGGTGCTGCTGACCTCCACGCCCTTGCTCCGGTCCGTCAGCCTCAGATGGACGGACTCGGCGTCGAGAAGGTTGTTCCGCGCCTGGTCGGCCAGTTCGCGGGCGGAGAGGTCGTCACCGTCGGACGCCCGGGCGACCGGGGCGAGGGCGGGCGCGAGGAGCAGGGCCGCGCTCGCCGCCAGGCAGGTCGTCAGCCTTCGTGCGGCCATGGCGTCACCTCCGGTGCGCATGTCCCCTCAGCGTACGTTTCGCACCTTTTGCCCGCACATCCTGCGGCGAGATGGCCCGTTTGCCGGGATTCTCAGTGACGCCGAGCACTTTCGACCGCGGATTCCGCATGCCCTCGTACCGGAGGGGCAGGCGAACCCGGTCCCCGACAGTGACACGCGAGTGACACAGGGGCACGGAACAGGAACGGAAGGCAGAACCAGGCAATGGCGGACACAGCGGAACATCGGACCGGGCGGACCGTCCACGTGGCAGGACAGTGGCGCGACGCGGCCTCGGGCGCGACGCGCGAGATCCTCGACCCGGCGGACGGCCTGCCCTTCGCGGTCGTCGCGGAGGGCGACGAGAAGGACGCGGACCTGGCCGTCGAGGCGGCCCGCCGCGCCTTCGACGGCGGACAGGGGTCCTGGCCGCGCACGCCCGCCGCGGAGCGCGCCGCCCTGCTGCGCCGCGTCGCCGCCCTGCTCGTGCGCGACCGCGAGCGCCTCGGCCTGCTGGAGAGCCGCGACGCGGGCAAGACCGTCGAGGAGGGCCGCGTCGACATCGACTGCGTCGCCGACGCCTTCCGCTACTTCGCCGACCTGGTCGCCGCCGAGGCCCCGGGCCGGGTCGTGGACGCGGGCACCCCCGAGGTGCACAGCGTCGTCGTGCACGAGCCCGTCGGCGTCTGCGCGCTGATCACGCCCTGGAACTACCCCCTGCTCCAGGCCAGTTGGAAGATCGCCCCGGCCCTGGCCGCCGGGAACACCTTCGTCGTCAAGCCGAGCGAGATCACGCCGCTGACGACGATCGCCCTGATCGACCTGCTCGTCGAGGCCGGACTGCCCGACGGCGTGGCCAACCTCGTGACGGGACCCGGCGGTTCGGCCGGCGTGCGGCTCGCCGAGCACCCCGACGTCGACCTGGTCTCCTTCACCGGCGGCCTGGCCAGCGGCGTCAAGGTCGCCCAGGCCGCGGCGGTCTCGGTGAAGAAGGTCGCCCTCGAACTCGGCGGCAAGAACCCCAACGTCGTCTTCGCCGACGCCTGTGCGAGCGAGGAGGGCTTCGACACCGCCGTCGACCAGGCCCTCAACGCCGCCTTCATCCACAGCGGCCAGGTCTGCTCGGCCGGCTCCCGCCTCATCGTCGAGGAGTCCGTCCGCGACCGTTTCGTCGCCGAACTCGCCCTGCGCGCCTCCCGGATCCGCCTGGGCCGCGGCACCGAGGACGGCGTCGAGTGCGGCCCGCTCGTCTCCGAGCAGCACCGCGCCAAGGTCGAGGCCCACGTCGCCTCCGCGCTGGCGGAGGGCGCCGTACTGCGCACCGGCGGCAAGCGCCCCGAGGGGCCCGGCTGGTTCTACGAGCCGACCGTGCTCGACGCCTGCCACCGCGGGATGAAGGTCGTCCGCGAGGAGATCTTCGGCCCGGTGCTCACCGTCGAGACGTTCCGCACGGAGGACGAGGCGGTGTTCCTCGCCAACGACACCGAGTACGGCCTGGCGGGCGCGGTGTGGACCGCCGACGCGGGGCGGGCCCGGCGGGTCGCGGACCGGATGCGGCACGGCACCGTCTGGATCAACGACTTCCACCCCTACCTGCCGCAGGCGGAGTGGGGCGGCTTCGGCCGCAGCGGAGTGGGCCGGGAACTGGGCCCCTCCGGGCTCGCCGAGTACCGGGAGGCCAAGCACGTCTACCAGAACCTGGCGCCCCGTCCGGTCCGCTGGTTCGGAGGCTGACCCGCCGCCCCGGTCCCTCAGGACCCCCGAGTCCCCAGGCCCCCACGCCTCCAGGAGTACCCCGCATGACCCATGACACGCACACCCCCCACGACCCCCGCACATACGACTACGTCGTCGTCGGCGGCGGCACCGCCGGCTCCGTCATCGCCTCGCGGCTCACGGAGAACCCGGACGTCACGGTCGCCGTCATCGAGGGCGGCCCCAGCGACGTCGGCCGCGACGACGTACTGACGCTGCGCCGCTGGATGGGCCTGCTCGGCGGTGAGCTCGACTACGACTACCCGACCACCGAGCAGCCCCGCGGCAACTCCCACATCCGGCACAGCCGCGCCCGTGTGCTGGGCGGCTGCTCCAGCCACAACACCCTGATCGCCTTCAAGCCGCTGCCGTCCGACTGGGACGAGTGGGAGGCGGCCGGCGCCAAGGGCTGGGGCGCGGTGCAGATGGAGGCGTACTACGCCCGGCTGCTCAACAACATCGTCCCCGTCGACGAGAAGGACCGGAACGCCATCGCCCGCGACTTCGTGGACGCGGCGCGGGCGGCGCTGGGCGTCCCGCGCGTCGAGGGCTTCAACACCAGACCCTTCACCGAGGGCGCCGGCTTCTTCGACCTCGCCTACCACCCCGAGAACAACAAGCGCTCCTCGGCGTCGGTGGCGTATCTGCACCCGGTGATGGACCGGCGGCCCAACCTGACGATCCTGCTGGAGACCTGGGCGCACCGCCTGGAGCTCGACGGCACCCGGGCCGAGGGCGTCCACGCGCGCACCAAGGACGGCGAGGAGATCCTCGTCAGGGCCCGGCGCGAGGTCGTGCTCTGCGCGGGCGCGGTCGACTCGCCGCGGCTGCTGCTGCACTCGGGCATCGGCCCCCGCGCGGACCTGGAGGCGCTCGGCATACCCGTGGTGCTGGACCTGCCCGGCGTCGGCGAGAACCTCCTCGACCACCCCGAGTCGGTGATCGTGTGGGAGACCCACGGCCCCATCCCGGAGAACTCCGCGATGGACTCCGACGCGGGCCTGTTCGTCCGCCGCGACCCCGGACACCAGGGCCCCGACCTGATGTTCCACTTCTACCAGATCCCCTTCACGGACAACCCGGAGCGACTGGGCTACGAGCGGCCGGAGTTCGGCGTCTCCATGACCCCGAACATCCCCAAACCGAAGTCCCGCGGGCGGCTGTACCTCACCAGCGCCGACCCGTCGGTCAAGCCCGCGCTGGACTTCCGCTACTTCACCGACGAGGACGACTACGACGGCCGCACCCTCGTCGACGGCATCCGCATCGCCCGCGAGATCGCCAAGGCCGAGCCGCTGGCCGGCTGGCTCAAGCGCGAGGTGTGCCCCGGCCCGGAGGTCACCGGCGACGAGGAGCTGAGCGAGTACGCCCGCAAGGCCGCCCACACCGTCTACCACCCCGCAGGCACCTGCCGGATGGGCGCGGGCGACGACGAACTGGCCGTCGTCGACCCGGAGCTGAGGATCCGCGGCCTGGACGGCATCCGGATCGCCGACGCCTCCGTGTTCCCGACCATGACCGCCGTCAACCCGATGATCGGGGTGCTCATGGTCGGTGAGAAGGCCGTCGAGCTGATCGGAGGCGGTGCGTGATGAGTACCCCCGTCTTCTCCGTCCGGGGCCTGTGGAAGGTGTTCGGCCCCAAGGCCGACCGCGTCCCCGCCGACCCCGCGCTGGCGGCGCTGGAACCGGCCGAGCTGCGCGCCCGCACCGGCTGCACGGCCGCCGTCCGCGATGTGTCCTTCGACGTCCGCAAGGGCGAGGTCTTCGTCGTGATGGGCCTGTCCGGCTCCGGCAAGTCCACCCTGGTGCGCTGTCTGACCCGGCTGATCGAGCCGACGGCCGGCTCCCTCGCCATCGACGGCGAGGACGTCCGCGCCATGGACACCGCCCGGCTGCGCGAACTGCGCCGCCACCGCGCCGCGATGGTCTTCCAGCACTTCGGCCTGCTGCCGCACCGCACGGTCCTCGACAACGTGGCCTACGGCCTGGAGATCCAGGGCGTCGGCAAGGCCGAGCGCCGCGCCAAGGCCGCCGAGGTCGTGCGGAAGGTGGGCCTCGAAGGCCTGGAGCAGCGCCGGCCGAGCCAGCTGTCGGGCGGCCAGCAGCAGCGCGTCGGCCTCGCCCGGGCGCTGGCGGTGGACCCCGAGGTGCTGCTGTTCGACGAGCCGTTCTCCGCGCTGGACCCGCTGATCAGACGGGACATGCAGGAGGAGGTCGTGCGCCTGCACCGCGAGGAGGGCCGCACGATGGTCTTCATCACCCATGACCTCGGCGAGGCCCTCAGACTCGGCGACCGCATCGCCCTCATGCGCGACGGCCAGGTCGTCCAGCTCGGCACCCCCGAGGAGATCGTCGGCTCCCCGGCCGACGACTACGTCCGCGACTTCGTCCGTGACGTGCCCCGCGAGCAGGTCATCACCGTCCGTACGGCCATGCGCCCGGCGACCTCCGAGGAGTCCGTCTCCGGTCCGGCCGTGGCGCCGACGGCGACGGTCGCCGAGGCGATCGAGGCCGTGGCCCGCACCGGGGAGTCCGCCCGGGTGATGGAGTCGGGTCGCTGCCTCGGCGTCGTGGACCACGCCCGGCTGCTGGGCGTCGTCGCGGGCGCCCAGCCGCGTGAGGAGGTGGCGTGATGGCCACCCTCACCGCTCCCGCCCCCCACAGCCTGCCCGGCTTCCTCAAACGCCCGGCCGCGCGCAAGCTCCTGCTGCTGGCGCTCGCCGCCGCCGTCCTCGTCCCCCTGGCCCAGGCCCGCTGGGCCGGCGGTGCCTGGCCCGACGCGCTCACCGTCGACCTCGACAAGCCCCTCACCGACGCCGGTGCGTGGATCATCGACAACCGCGACACCCACCCGGTGTTCCTCTACGGCCTCGGCCACGTCAGCAACGGCGTCGTCCTCGCCGTACGCGCCGTCTACCTCACCCTGCTCGCCGTGGGCTGGGCCGGTGTGACGGCGATCGGTGCGGCCGTCGCCTGGCGCGTGGCGGGGGCACGGCTCGCCGCGGGCACCGCCGCGGCCTTCCTGACCTGCGGCGCCCTCGGCATGTGGGTGCCGACGATGCAGACGCTGGCGCTGATGGTGGTGGCGGTCGCCGCCTCCGTCGCCGTCGGCGCCCTCCTCGGGCTCGCGGGCGGGCTGTCCGCGCGGACGCACCGCGCGCTGCGGCCCGTGCTCGACACCATGCAGGTGCTGCCGGCCTTCGCCTACCTGCTGCCCGTCGTCCTGGTCTTCGGCATCGGCGTCCCCGCGGCCGTGCTCGCCACGGTCGTCTACGCCGCCCCGCCCATGGCCCGCCTCACCGCGCTGGGCCTGCGCGGCGCCGACCCGGGCGTGCTGGAGGCCGTCGACTCGCTGGGCGCCACCGCCAGGCAGAGGCTGCTGACCGCCCGCCTGCCGCTGGCCCGCAAGGAACTCCTCCTCGGCCTCAACCAGACGATCATGATGGCCCTGTCCATGGCGGTCATCGCGTCGGTGATCGGCGCCGGCGGCCTCGGCGACCGCGTCTACCAGGCGCTGGCCTCCGTCGACGTGGGCGCGGCCCTGGCGGCCGGCATCCCGATCGTGCTGCTCGCGGTCGTGCTGGACCGGGTCACCGCGGCCGCCGGCCGCAGCGGCCGGGTTCCGGCACCGGCGCGCTCGGCATGGCCGTACGCCCTGGTCGCCGCGGCCGCGACCGCCCTCGCCGGGTGGCTGACGAGCCGTCTGGAGTGGCCCGAGGCCTGGGTGCTGGACATCGCCGCGCCCGTGAACCGCGCGGTCGGCTGGATGACCGCGCACCTGTACTCGGGCGTGCCCGTGGTCGGCGGCACCGCCGACTGGGCCGGGCACTTCACCACCTGGGTGCTCGACCCGCTGCGCGACGGCCTGCTGTGGCTGCCCTGGTGGTCCGTGCTGCTCGCCGTCGCCGCCCTGGCCTGGCTGATCGGCACCTGGCGCACCGCGCTGACCGCGGTCGCCGCGATGGCCGCGATCGGTGTGCTCGGCGTGTGGGAGCCCGCGTTGGACACGCTGTCCCAGGTGCTGGCCGCCGTCGCCGTCACCCTGGTGCTGGGCGTCGCCACCGCCGTCGCCGCGGTCCGCGGCGAGCGCTTCGAGAAGCTGCTGCGGCCCGTCCTCGACGTCTTCCAGACGATGCCGCAGTTCGTCTACCTGATCCCGGTGGTCGCGCTGTTCGGCGTCGGCCGCGCTCCGGCCGTCGTCGCCGCCGTCGTCTACGCGCTGCCCGCGGTCGTGCGGATCACCGCCCAGGGCCTGCGCCAGGTCGACCCGGCCGCGCTGGAGGCCTCCCGCTCGCTCGGCGCGACCGCCTGGCAGCAACTGCGCCAGGTGCAGCTGCCGCTGGCCCGCCCCGCGCTGCTGCTGGCGGTGAACCAGGGCGTGGTCCTGGTCCTCGCCGTCGTCATCATCGGCGGCCTGGTCGGCGGTGGCGCGCTCGGCTACGAGGTCGTCCTCGGCCTCGCCCAGGGCGATCTGGCCACCGGTCTGGTCGCGGGCGCCGCCATCGTCTGCCTGGGCCTGATGCTGGACCGCGTGACCCAGCCCACCGAACGGCGCGCGACGAAGGGAGCCTGAGATGCGTACCCGTACCACCGCCCTGGCCGCCGCCGGCGCGCTGCTGTTGCTCACCGGCTGCGGCGCGGCCGACATGACCCGGCAGGCCTCGCCCTTCGCGAACGCCCAGGGCGCCCGGACCGTGACCCTGTCCGTGCAGTCCTGGGTGGGCGCCCAGGCCAACGTGGCCGTCGCCCGGTACCTGCTGGAGCACGAGCTCGGCTACCGCGTCGACACCGTCCAGATCGACGAGGTGCCCGCCTGGGACGCGCTCAGCCAGGGCCGCGTCGACGCCCTGCTGGAGGACTGGGGCCACCCCGACGAGGAACAGCGCTACGTCGAGGACAAGAAGACCATCGCCCGCGGCGGCGACCTCGGCGTCACCGGGCACATCGGCTGGTTCGTGCCGACGTACTTCGCGAAGAAGCACCCGGACGTCACCGACTGGAAGAACCTGGACAGGTACGCCGAGCAGATGCGCACCCCGGAGAGCGGCGGCAAGGGCCAGCTCATGGACGGCTCCCCGTCCTACATCACCAACGACAAGGCCCTGGTGAAGAACCTCGACCTGGACTACCAGGTCGTGTTCGCCGGGTCCGAGGCCGCGCAGATCACCCAGATCCAGCAGTTCGCCAAGGCCCGGAAGCCGTTCCTGACCTACTGGTACGCGCCGCAGTGGCTGTTCGAGAAGGTCCCCATGACCGAGGTGAAGCTGCCCGCGTACAAGGAGGGCTGCGACGCCGACCCGGAGAAGGTCGCCTGCGCCTATCCGCACACCCCGCTCCAGAAGTACCTCAACGCGGACTTCGCCCGGTCCGGCGGCGAGGCGGCCGCGTTCCTGAAGAAGTTCGAGTGGACCACCGAGGACCAGAACGAGGTCTCCCTGATGATCGCCGACCAGAAGCTCAGCCCCGAGGACGCGGCGCGGAAGTGGGTCGAGGGCCACGAGTCCACCTGGCGCGCCTGGCTCTCCTGACGCCGCCCCCGGGCGGGTCCGGCGTGCGTGGTGGTCCTGACGCCGCCCCCGAGCGGGCCCGGCGTGCGTGGTGGTCCTGACGTTGCCCATGAGCGGGCCCGGCGTGTGCGGTGGTCCTGACACCGTCCCCCGGGCGGGCCCGGCGTGCGTGATGGTCCTGACACCCCCCCCGAGCGGGCCCGGCGTGCGTGGTGGTCCTGACGCCCCCGCGCACGCAGGCCCGGCGTACGGGCCGGCCCGGCCCTCGGCCGGAGGCCGGCCCGTACGCGGCCGTCCCCGCCGTCATCCCAGCCGTTCGGCGATCTCGCGCAGCGCGCGGTTCGCCCGGCGCTGGAGGCCGGGGCCGAACGTGATCCGGGTGGCCCCTCGCTCACCGAGCTCGGCGAGCGAGAGGCCTTCGCCTCCGCCGTCCCCGCCGTCCCCCAGCGGCGCGAGGACGTTGACCGGCCCCTGGATCCCGGACCGCAGCAGCGGCAGCAGAGCGTGCGGGGCGCCGATCGGGTACACGCAGTCGGCGCCCGCCGCCACGTACAGCGCGGCCCGCTCGATGGCCCGGTCGGGATCGGTGACCCCGTACAGAAACGTGTCGATGCGCGCGTTGACGAAAAGCTGGTCCGCCGCCGCCGACCGCACCTCGGCCAGCCAGTCGGCATGCCGCCGCGGGTCCTTGAGAACGCCGTGGGACGAGTCCTCCAGGTTGCACCCGACGGCCCCGGCCTCCAGCAGCCGCTCCACCAGCTCCTTCGGGGCGAGTCCGTACCCGCCCTCGACGTCCGCGGACACCGGCACGTCCACGGCCCGGGCGATCCGCGCGACCGCCGCGAACATCTCGTCGGCCGGGGTCCGCCCGTCCTCGTACCCCAGCGAGGCGGCGATGGCGGCGCTCGGCGTGGCCAGCGCGGGGAACCCCGCCTCGACCAGGACCCGGGCACCGGCCGCGTCCCAGGGGCCGGGCAGGACCAGGGGGTCGGCGGGGGAGGGGCGCCGGTGCAGGGCGCGCAGGACCGCCGCCCCGCCGCCGCTCCCGGGGCCGGACCGCCCGTCGCTCACGTGTGCGCCCCCGGCCGGTAGTGCCCGGGCGCCATCCGGCAGGTCACACCGAACCGGTTCCACGCGTTGATGACCGTGATCACCGCGATCACCTGGGCCAGCTCCGCCTCCTCGAACCGCTTGGCGGCCCGCCCGTAGACCTCGTCCGGCACGAACCCGTCGGTGAGCACGGTCACCGCCTCGGTCAGCTCCAGGGCCGCGAGTTCCCGCTCCGTGTAGAAGTGCTCCGACTCCCGCCAGGCGCCGAGCTGCACGATCCGCTCCACGCTCTCCCCCGCGGCGAGCGCGTCCTTGCTGTGCATGTCGAGGCAGAAGGCGCAGTTGTTGAGCTGCGAGGCACGGATCTTGACCAGCTCCACCAGCCGCGCGTCCAGGCCCTTCCTCGCGGCCGTCTCCAGCCGGACCATCGCCCTGTACACATCGGGCGCGAGCTCGGCCCAGGCCAGGCGGGCGGGGCGTTCGGGGGCGTACTCGACCGTCTCTTCCGTAGTCATGCCTACGACCCTAGGAACCCGAAGGCCCACGGGTATGGTCCATTGTCATGGCGAAACCGTGGGCCACTTTCGGCATCGACCTGCATCTGGAACCCGCCGGACCGGGGCTGCGCCGCGGTCTGACCGACGCCCTGCGCGAGGCCGTGCGCACCGGCCGGCTCGCCCCCGGCACCCGGCTGCCGTCCTCCCGCGCGCTCGCCGCCGACCTGGGCATCGCCCGCAACACCGTCGCCGACGCCTACGCCGACCTCGTCGCCGAGGGCTGGCTCACCGGGCGGCAGGGCTCGGGCACCAGGGTCGCCGAACGCACCGCGCCCGCCGCGCCCGAGACGCTCCCGCCCCCGCACCGCCGCCCGGCCGCCGGCCCCGCCTACTCGCTGATCCCCGGCACCCCCGACCTCTCCTCCTTCCCGCGCGCCCAGTGGCTCACGGCCGCCCGCCGCGCCCTGGCCGCCGCCCCGCACGACGCCCTCGGCTACGGCGACCCGCGCGGCCGCGTCGAACTGCGCACGGCCCTCGCCGGATACCTCTCCCGCGCCCGCGGGGTGCGCGCCGACCCCGACCGCATCGTCGTCTGCGCGGGCTTCGCGGACGGGCTGCGGCTGCTCGCCCAGGCCCTGCGCCGGCGCGGCCTCGACACCCTCGCCGTGGAGTCCTACGGCCTCGACACGCACTGGGGCCTGGTGGAACGCGAGGGCCTGCGCACCGCCCCGCTGCCGCTCGACGACCACGGCACCGTCACCGAGGGCCTGGCCGCCGAGGGCGCGGTGCTGCTCACCCCCGCCCACCAGTTCCCCATGGGTCTCGCACTGCGCTCCGACCGCCGCGCCGCCCTCGTCGACTGGGCCCGCCGCACCGGCGGGGTGATCCTGGAGGACGACTACGACGGCGAGTTCCGCTACGACCGCCGCCAGCCCGTCGGCGCCCTCCAGGTCCTCGACCCCGACCGCGTCGCCTATCTCGGCACCGCCAGCAAGTCCCTCGCCCCCGGCCTGCGTCTGGGCTGGCTGGTGCTGCCGCGCCCGCTGGTGGAGGAGGTCACCGCACTGGGCGGGGCCCGCTCGGCCGGCGTCGTCGAGCAGCTCACCCTCGCCGAGTTCATCGCCTCCGGCGCCTACGACCGCCATCTGCGCGCCGCCCGGCTGCGCTACCGGCGCCGCCGCGACGCCCTGGTCGCGGCCCTCGCCGAACGCGCCCCGCAGGTCACGGTCACCGGCATCGCGGCCGGACTCCACGCCGTCCTGCGGCTGCCGCCGGGCACCGAGCGGTCCGTCCTGCGCGCCGCCGCCTGGCACGGTCTCGCCGTGCACGGGCTGTCCTTCCACCGCCACCCCGCCGCCGCAGGCGACGCCCCCGACGCCCTGGTCATCGGCTACGGCACCCCGCCCGACCATGCCTGGGCCGGGACCCTCGACGCACTGTGCGCGGCCCTCCACTAGGGTGTGCGGGCAGACGCACGAACTCTCGGGGGAGACAACCGACATGGCAGAAGCACGGCGACGGCTGCGCTCCGGCACGGTCGTCCTCGGCGGCATGGGTGTCGTCGCGGCGGCCCTCACGTCCTGCGGCTCCGACCCGGACCGCCGCTGCGTCGACCGCGACAGCTACGACCACCTCAACGGCTACAAGGTCGTCGCCGACAGCAACTGCAAGTCCGGCTCGTCGTCCTCCTCCTCGTACGGAAAGAGCGGCAAGAACCGCAAGTCCGGCACCCGGGACGCCGCCTGGTACTACGACGCCGACGTCGACCGCGGCTACGCCGACT
Source organism: Streptomyces sp. NPDC005017 (assembly GCF_042873115.1). Lineage (NCBI taxonomy): Bacteria > Bacillati > Actinomycetota > Actinomycetes > Kitasatosporales > Streptomycetaceae > Streptomyces > Streptomyces sp. NPDC005017. The sequence continues at coordinate 115,137 of NZ_JBIALD010000001.1, forward strand.
ACGGCACCTTCAGCCGCAGCGAGGCCGTCGACCGGGGCGGCTTCGGCTGCTCGGGCGGCAGCGGCGGCGGCTGACCCCGCCCGCACGGACACCGCCATGGAACGCCGCACGATCGCACCCCGCCCCGGCTGGCAGCAGACCGTCGAGGAGCAGGGCCTGATCTACCCGCTCACCCGCCACCCCGACGGCTCCCTGCGCCCCTACTGGGACGAGAGCGCCTACTACGTCTTCTCCCTGGAGGAGGTCGAGGCGCTGGAGGAGGTCGTCGAGGAACTCCACGAGATGTGCCTCGCCGCGGCCGCCCACATCGTGCGCACCGACCGCCTGGCCGACCTCGGCATCACCGACCCGCGCCTCGCCCGCGCGGTCACCGAGGCCTGGCACCGCCGCGACGAACTCCCCTCCGTCTACGGCCGCTTCGACCTCCGTTACGACGGCACCGGCCCCGCCAAGATGCTGGAGTACAACGCCGACACCCCCACCTCCCTGGTGGAGGCCGCCAGCCCGCAGTGGTTCTGGATGGAGGAACGTTTCCCCGGCGCCGACCAGTGGAACTCCCTCCACGAACGCCTCGTCTCCGCCTGGCGGCGCCAGGCCTCCCTGCTCCCGCCCGGCAGCCCCCTGTACTTCGCCCACTCCAGCGCCGACGAACTCGGCGAGGACCTGATGACGGTCGCCTACCTCCGCGAGACCGCCGAACAGGCCGGGCTCGGCACCGAGTGGATCTCCATGGAGGACATCGGCTGGGACCGCCTCTCCCGCCGGTTCGTCGACAAGCGCCTGAAGTTCATCCGCAGCGTCTTCAAGCTCTACCCCTGGGAGTGGCTCACCACCGACCGCTTCGCCGGCCACGTCCTGGACACCCTCGACAACGGCGGCGGCACCGGCACCACCCTGTGGATCGAACCGGCCTGGAAGATGCTCCTCAGCAACAAGGCCCTGCTCGCCGTCCTCTGGGAGCTCCACCCCGGCCACCCCAACCTCCTGGCCGCCCACCTCGACGGCCCCCGCGAGCCGGCCGCCACGACCGGCTACGTCGCCAAGCCGCTGCTCGGCCGCGAGGGCGCGGGCGTCACCGTGCACCCACCGGGCACCGCCCCCGTCCCGCGCGACGAGCCCTGCTGCTACCAGGAGCTGGCCCCCCTCCCGGCCTTCGACGGCAACCACGTCGTCCTCGGCGCCTGGGTCGTCGACGGCGAGTCCGCCGGCCTCGGCATCCGCGAGTCCTCCGGCCTGGTCACCGACGAGTACGCCCGCTTCCTGCCGCATGTGATCCTCTGACGCGGGGTCGCGGCCCCGGCTCCGGCGAGGGCCGGGGGCTACGCGCTCAGCACCTCCCGCAGCTGGGCCAGCCCCCAGCCCAGGTCCTCCTCGGAGATCACCAGCGGCGGCGCGATCCGGATCGTGTGCCCATGGGTGTCCTTCACCAGCACCCTGCGCTCCAGCAGCCGCTCCGAGACCTCCCGCCCCGTCCCGTACGCCGGGGCGATGTCGACCCCCGCCCACAGACCGCGCCCCCGCACCGCCGTGACCCGCCCGCCGCCGGACAGCGCCGACAGCTCCCCGTGCAGCCGCTCGCCGAGCAGGGCCGACCGCTCCTGGTACTCGCCCGTCCGCAGCATCGCGAGCACCTCCAGCGCCACCGCGCACGCCAGCGGGTTCCCGCCGAACGTCGACCCGTGCTCCCCGGGCCGGAACACCCCGAGCACCTCCTCGCTCGACACGACCGCCGACACCGGCACGATCCCGCCGCCCAGCGCCTTGCCCAGCACATACATGTCCGGCACGACCCCCTCGTGCTCACACGCGAACGTCCGCCCCGTGCGCCCGAGCCCGGACTGGATCTCGTCCGCCACGAACAGCACGTTCCGCTCCCGGGTCAGCCTGCGGACCTCCGGCAGATAGCCGGCCGGCGGCACGATCACCCCCGACTCGCCCTGGATCGGCTCCAGCAGCACCGCCACCGTGTTCTCCGTCAGCGCCGACCGCATCGCCGTCAGATCCCCGTACGGCACGATCTCGAAGCCCGGCGTGTACGGCCCGAAGTCCGCCCGCGCCTCCGGGTCCGTCGAGAAGCTGATCACCGTCGTCGTGCGGCCGTGGAAGTTGCCGCCCGCGACGACGACCTTCGCCATCTCCGCGGGCACGCCCTTGACCCGGTACCCCCACTTCCGGGCGGTCTTCACCGCCGTCTCCACCGCCTCCACCCCGGTGTTCATCGGCAGCACCGCCTCCATGCCGCACAGGTCCGCGAGTTCCGTGCAGAACGCGGCGAACCGGTCGTGGTAGAAGGCCCGCGAGGTCAGCGTCACCCGGTCCAGCTGTGCCTTCGCCGCCTCGACCAGCCGCCGGTTGCCGTGCCCGAAGTTGAGCGCCGAGTAGCCGGCCAGCAGATCCAGATACCGCCTCCCCTCCACATCCGTCATCCACGCCCCGTCGGCCGTGGCCACCACCACCGGCAGGGGGTGGTAGTTGTGCGCGCTGTGCGCCTCTGCGGCGGCGATGAGGGCGTCGGTGGCGGTCATGGCGTCTCCCGGAGGTGTGGCAGACAAATGAGGGCAGACCTACCTTCTATCGTCGCCCGCATGGTGGACGCGGGAGCCGCGCGCGAGGAACCGCCCGGTAGGCTGGCCGAGGGCCGTGACTGGCGCGCTGGGTCCTGCCAGACCCCTCTCGGCAGACGGGAGGATGACGGCAGGACCCGAGGATGGGAACGACCATCGGGGAGCGGCCCGTGTGAGATCAGTGCCGTGCGCCTGGGCCAGCCGTGAACCGTGACCACACACGCCGTCCGGAGGCCGACATGCCCGAGCAGCAGCCCCTCTCCACCGAGTCCACCGCCTTCCGCGCGGCCCTCGACGTGATCCGCGCCGTCGAGCCGCGCGTCGCCGACGCCATCGGCCAGGAGGTCCACGACCAGCGCGAGATGCTCAAGCTGATCGCCTCCGAGAACTACGCCTCCCCTGCGACCCTCCTCGCGATGGGCAACTGGTTCAGCGACAAGTACGCCGAGGGCACCGTCGGCCGCCGCTTCTACGCCGGCTGCCGCAATGTCGACACCGTCGAGTCGCTGGCCGCCGAGCACGCGAAGGCCCTGTTCGGCGCCCGCCACGCCTACGTCCAGCCGCACTCCGGCATCGACGCCAACCTCGTCGCGTTCTGGGCGGTCCTCGCCGACCGCGTCGAGGTCCCCTTCCTGGAGAAGGCCGGCGCCCGCCAGGTCAACGACCTCACCGAGGCCGACTGGGCCGAGCTGCGCCAGGCCTTCGGCAACCAGCGCATGCTCGGCATGTCCCTGGACGCCGGCGGTCACCTCACCCACGGCTTCCGTCCGAACATCTCCGGCAAGATGTTCGACCAGCGCTCCTACGGCACCGACCCGGCCACCGGCCTGATCGACTACGACGCCCTGCGCGCCCAGGCCCGCGAGTTCAAGCCGCTGATCATCGTCGCCGGCTACTCCGCCTACCCCCGTCTGGTGAACTTCCGGATCATGCGCGAGATCGCCGACGAGGTCGGCGCCACGCTCATGGTCGACATGGCCCACTTCGCGGGCCTGGTCGCCGGCAAGGTCCTCACCGGCGACTTCGACCCGGTCCCGCACGCCCAGATCGTCACCACCACCACCCACAAGTCGCTGCGCGGCCCGCGCGGCGGCATGGTCCTGTGCGACGACTCCCTGAAGGACCAGGTCGACCGCGGCTGCCCGATGGTGCTCGGCGGCCCGCTCCCGCACGTGATGGCCGCCAAGGCCGTGGCCCTCGCCGAGGCCCGCCAGCCGTCCTTCCAGGACTACGCCCAGCGGATCGTCGACAACTCCCGCGCGCTGGCCGAGGGCCTGATGAGGCGCGGCGCCGCCCTGGTGACCGGCGGCACCGACAACCACCTCAACCTGATCGACGTGGCCACCTCCTACGGCCTCACCGGCCGCCAGGCCGAGGCCGCCCTGCTGGACTCCGGCATCGTCACCAACCGCAACGCGATCCCGGCCGACCCGAACGGCGCCTGGTACACCTCCGGCATCCGCGTCGGCACCCCGGCCCTGACCACCCGCGGCCTCGGCACCGCCGAGATGGACGAGGTGGCCGGTCTCATCGACCGCGTCCTCACCGCCACCGAGGCCGGCACCACCAAGTCCGGCGCTCCCTCCAAGGCCTCCCACGTCCTCGACGCGAAGATCTCCGAGGAGATCTCCCACCGGGCCACCGACCTGGTGGCGGGCTTCCCGCTCTACCCCGAGGTCGACCTCGGCTGACGCCACCCGCGACTCACCGATCGATCAGCTCCCGACGGGGCTGCCCCCGCGACGGCCCGGACTCCTCCCGGGCCGTCGCGCGGCGTATCGGCACCTGCCCGCCGCGCACCGCCCCGCCGTACCCGGCGGCACTGTGTTCCTCGTCTCAGGGGCGACGACCGACAGCGGCCAGGGTCCCTTGTTACACCGCCGGAGACGGATCGGTACCCGGCTGTTCCGGACCAGGACCCGACCGCTCCCCGCGACCTGAGAGAATGGTGGGCATGGCCTCTGACCGACCTCGCGTGCTCTCCGGAATCCAGCCCACGTCGGGCTCGTTCCACCTCGGCAACTACCTCGGTGCCGTCCGCCAGTGGGTGGCGCTCCAGGAGACCCACGACGCGTTCTACATGGTCGTCGACCTGCACGCGATCACGGTCGCGCAGGACCCGAAGGAGCTTCGGGACAACACCCGGCTCGCCGTCGCGCAGCTGCTCGCGGCCGGGCTCGACCCCGAGCGCTGCACGCTGTTCGTCCAGAGCCATGTGCCCGAGCACGCGCAGCTCGCCTGGATCATGAACTGCCTCACCGGCTTCGGCGAGGCCTCGCGCATGACGCAGTTCAAGGACAAGTCCGCCAAGCAGGGCGCCGACCGCGCCTCGGTCGGCCTGTTCACGTACCCGATCCTCCAGGTCGCCGACATCCTGCTCTACCAGGCCAACGAGGTGCCGGTGGGCGAGGACCAGCGCCAGCACATCGAGCTCACCCGTGACCTCGCCGAGCGGTTCAACGGCCGCTTCGGGGACACCTTCACGATCCCCAAGCCGTACATCCTCAAGGAGACGGCGAAGATCTACGACCTCCAGGACCCGGCGATCAAGATGAGCAAGTCGGCGTCCACGCCGAAGGGTCTCATCAACCTGCTCGACGAGCCGAAGGCGACCGCGAAGAAGGTCAAGAGCGCCGTCACCGACACCGACACGGTGGTCCGCTACGACGCCGAGGCCAAGCCGGGCGTGAGCAACCTCCTGACGATCTACTCGACCCTCACGGGTGCGGGAATCGCCGAACTGGAGGAGAAGTACGCGGGCAAGGGCTACGGTGCGCTCAAGACGGACCTCGCCGAGGTCGTGGTCGAGTTCGTGACGCCCTTCCGGGAGCGGACCCAGCAGTACCTGGACGACTCGGAGACGCTGGACTCGATCCTGGCCAAGGGTGCGGAGAAGGCCCGTGCCGTCGCGGCGGAGACGCTCGCGCAGGCCTACGACCGGGTGGGTTTCCTGTCGGCCAAGCACTGAGCCGGCCAGGGGCGCACCACCGCACATCCGTTCCAGCGGCAGAGCGCTGCACATCACTTCGGCTGCGCCTGCCCGGAGCACGGCCTTGGCCGTACCCTCGAAAGCCGGGACGGCCGGGCGTGAGCCCGGTCCGCCGGTACCAGCCACCGACACGACGACAGGAGACGACGTGGGGACGACGATCGGTGTGTCGATCGCGGTCCCGGAGCCGCACGGCAGCCTCCTCCAGGAGCGACGCGCGGGCTTCGGCGACGCCGCGGCTCACGGCATCCCCACGCATGTCACCCTGCTGCCGCCCACCGAGGTCGAGCCGGCGCTGCTGCCGGCCGTCGAGGCGCATCTGACGCATGTCGCCGCGGCCGGGCGGCCCTTCCCGATGCGGCTGTGCGGGACGGGCACCTTCCGCCCGATGTCGCCGGTGGTGTTCGTCAAGGTCGTCGAGGGCGGGGAGGACTGCGCCCGGATCCAGCAGCAGGTGCGCGACGCCTCCGGGCCGGTCGCCCGCGAGCTGCACTTCCCGTACCACCCGCACGTCACCGTGGCCCACGGCATCGACGAGGCGGCCATGGACCGCGCCTTCGCTGAACTTGCCGACTACGAGGCCGCCTGGCCGTGCACCGGCTTCGCGCTCTACGAGCAGGGCACCGACGGGGCGTGGCGCATGCTGCGCGAGTATCTCTTCGGCGGTTCCGTGGTGCCGCCCCAGGCCACGGCGGCGTCGGTGGAACAGGGCCCGCTGCCTGCCGTCTAGGGCGTGTCCCGCACGGCCCGTCGCGCACCCAACGGGCGGCCCCCGCGCGCTTCTACAGCGGCAGCCGCCGGAACACCCCGCGCGGCGGGTGCCGTACCGCCGACGTCACCAGCCTGAGCACGCCCGGCACCCACACCGTCTCCGATCTGCGCCGCAGCCCCGGTTCGACAGCGGTCGCGACCGCCTCGGGCAGGCCGGACGTCATCAAAACGTGCCGTATCTACCCGGAATGGGTGATCAATGGTATGCCGTCCCATCGTGCTGAAGCTGCGCCGTTCCGGGGTACCCACACATCGGTGTCCCACGGACAGGGCAGGGTCGGACCATGGACTGGCTGAAGAAACTCCCCGTCGTCGGACCGGCCGTCACCTGGCTGGCGACCACGCACGCCTGGCGGTCGTACGAGCGGCTGGACCGGGTGAAGTGGACCCGGCTGGCCGCCGCGATGACGTTCGTCAGCTTCATCGCGCTGTTCCCGCTGCTGACGGTGGCCGCCGCGGTCGCCGCCGCCACCCTCAGCGAGGACCAGCAGCAGGAGCTCCAGGACAAGATCGCCGACCAGGTGCCCGGCATCTCCGACGAGCTGAACATCGGTGCGCTGGTCGACAACGCGGGCACGGTCGGTCTGATCGCCGGTGCCCTGCTGCTGGTCACCGGTGTCAGCTGGGTCGGCTCGATGCGGGACTGTCTGCGCGCGGTGTGGGAGCTGCCGGACAAGGAGGAGAACCCGCTCGTCGCCAAGGCGAAGGACGCCGGGGTGCTGCTCGGCCTCGGCGGCGCGCTGCTCGTCACGCTGGGCGTCTCCGGCGTCGCCTCGGCCGCGGTCGGCTGGATCGTCGACCAGCTCGGCATCGAACGGGGCGGGATCGGCAGCATCCTGCTGCACACGGCCGCGTTCGCCGTCGCCGTGCTCGCCGACTTCCTCGTCCTCGTCTACGTCCTCACCCTGCTGCCCGGTGTCGAGCCGCACCGCCGCGCCCTGCTGGTCGCCGCGCTGATCGGCGCCGTCGGCTTCGAGGCGCTGAAGCTGCTGCTCAGCGGCTACATCCAGGGCGTCGCCACGAAGAGCATGTACGGCGCGTTCGGAGTGCCCGTGGCGCTGCTGCTGTGGATCAACTTCACGGCGAAACTGCTGCTGTTCTGCGCCGCCTGGACGGCGACGCAGAAGGAGGAGACGACCGCGGCGGTCACCGACGACGACGCATCAACTCCGGCAGCGGCCAGCGGCGGTTGACCAGGAACACCCCGGCCGCCAGCAGCGCCAGCACCCCCGCGGTGATCGCCGCGGCGATCCCGACGCCGCCCGAGCCGCCCGGCTCCGCGGCACCGACCGCCGCCTGGCCGCCGCCGTCCTCCGCCTTGTCACCGGAGCCGGAGCCGGAGCCTGAGCCGGACGCCGCCGCCCCGTCGCCCGCGCCGCCCGCCGCACCGGAGGCCGTCGCGCCGGGCTGCGCGCCCGCCGCGCCCTTCGGCGCCACCAGCTCGCCGACCGGCGTCACCTTGCCCGACGCCAGGAAGCCCCAGTCCAGGAGCTGGGCGGTCTCCTTGTAGACCTCGTTGTGGCCGTCCTTCTCCGGGTTCATCACGGTGACCAGCAGCACCTTGCCGTTGCGCTCCGCGACCCCGGTGAAGGTGGAGCCGGCGTTGGTGGTGTTGCCGTTCTTGACTCCGGCGATGCCGCGGTACTGGGAGATGTCGTAGTCGCCGGTCAGCAGCCGGTTGGTGTTCTGGATCTCGAAGGACTGCCGGACGGTCCTGCCCTTCTTGTTCTTCCTCGTCTCGCCGGGGAACTGGGCCCGCACGGTCGAGCAGTACTCGCGGAAGTCCTTCTTCTGGAGCCCGGAGCGGGCGAACAGCGTCAGGTCGTAGGCGGAGGAGACCTGGCCCGGGGCGTCGTAGCCGTCGGGGCTGATCACCTCGGTGTCGAGGGCCTGGAGCTCCTCGGCGTGCCTGTTCATCGCCTCGACGGTGGCCTCCACACCGCCGTTCATCGCGGACAGCACGTGCACGGCGTCGTTGCCGGAGCGCAGGAAGACGCCCAGCCACAGGTCGTGCACGGTGTAGGTCTCGTCCTCCTTTATGCCGACCATGCTGGAGCCGGAGCCGACCCCCGCGAGGTCGGAGGGGACCACCTTGTGCTTCTCGGTGCGCGGGAACTTCGGCAGCAGCGTGTCCGCGAACAGCATCTTCAGGGTGCTGGCCGGGGCGAGCCGCCAGTGCGCGTTGTGCGCGGCGAGCACCTCCCCCGACTCCGCGTCGGCCACGATCCAGGACCGCGCGGTGACGCCCTTGGGCAGCACCGGGACGCCGGGCGCCAGCTCGACCTGGGTGCCCGGCCGGCCGAGCCGCGCGCCGCCGACGGTCGACATGCCCGCCGGGGGAGTCGCCGAGGGGGTCACCGAGGCGCTCGGCGAGGGCCTCGGCGCCGCGAGGGCGGCCGGGGCGGTCAGGGACGCGGTCAACAAGGCGGCGGAAGCGACCAGCAGGGATCGCCTCAGGGTCTTCTGGGGTGCGGGCACGATCGAGAACGTACAGGCACCGTCCGGCGACGTCGCGGGCCCCTCCCCACCCCGGCCACGGAACCGGCCACCCGGCGGTGATACTGGTGCTATGAAACTCAGCCGCCCCGTCTCCTGGTTCCTGCTCGCTTTCGGGGTGTGGAGCTGGGTCATCTGGATCACTTTCGTCAAGAACCTGGTCAAGGACGGCAGCGGGCTGGCTTTCGAGGACGGCGACCCGACGGCGTACTTCTGGGTGCATCTGCTGCTGGCGGTCGTCTCCTTCGTATTGGGGACGGTCGTCGGTGGCATCGGGTTGCGTGGACTGCGCGCACTGCGCGCGACGTCATAGCGGCACCGTCGGGCGCGGCGGCGCGCCGGACACCTCAGCGGGACCGTCGGCACGAGATGGTCATCACGGGATCAGGGACACGACAGCGTGGTCATCCTCTTCGCACTGCTCGCACTCGGCGTGATGGTCGCCGCCAACTGGTATGTGTGGCGCCGCCTGTTCCGGGACACCACCGCCGCCCCGGGCTGGGTCCGCCGGGCGGGCGCCGGGCTGATCGCCGGAGGCTGGGCGCTGTTCGTCGGCGCCATGGTGGCCGAGCGCACCGACGCCCCCTTCTGGCTCCAGCGCACCCTGGCCTGGCCGGGCTTCCTCTGGCTCGCGCTCGCGCTGTACCTGTTCCTGGCCGTGGTCGCGGGTGAGTTCGTACGGCCGCTGCTCCGGATCCTCCTGGACCGCCGCCGCCCGGAGCGGACGACCGCGACGGAGACACGGCGCACGGAACCGGAACCCGCGACGGTCGGCGGCCCGCCCGCCAAGCCGCGGCCCGGCCCGCAGCCCGAGCCCGAGTCCGCCGAGTCCGGCGGGTCCGGCGGGTCCGGCTCCGGGCAGCCCACCGGCCCCAGCCGTCGCCTGTTCGTCTCCCGCGTCGTCGCCGGGGCCGCCGCCGCGGCCGCCGTCGGGACCGTCGGCTACGGCACGTACGGCGTGCTGCGCGGCCCCGGGGTGAAGCGGGTCACCGTGCCGCTGGCGAAGCTGCCGCGCGCGGCGCACGGCTTCCGGATCGCGGTGGTCAGCGACATCCACCTGAGCCCCGTGCTCGGCCGCGGCTTCGCGCAGAAGGTCGTCGACACGATCAACTCCACGCAGCCCGACCTGATCGCCGTGGTCGGCGACCTCGTCGACGGCAGCGTGGCCAACCTCGGCCCGGCCGCGGCCCCCCTCGCCGGGCTGCGGGCCCGGCACGGCGCCTACTTCGTCACCGGCAACCACGAGTACTTCTCCGGCGCCGGCGAGTGGGTCGAGGAGGTGCGCCGCCTCGGCCTGCTGCCGTTGGAGAACGCCCGCACCGAGCTGCCGTACCTCGACCTCGCCGGGGTCAACGACATCGCGGGCGAGAACGAGGGCCAGGGCCCCGACTTCGCCCGCGCCCTCGGCGACCGCGACCGGGCCCGCACCTGCGTGCTGCTCGCCCACCAGCCGGTGCAGATCGACGAGGCCGTCGAGCACGGCGTCGACCTCCAGCTCTCCGGCCACACCCACGGCGGCCAGCTCTGGCCCGGCAACCTCGTCGCGGCCGCCGCGAACCCGACCCTCGCGGGCCTGGAGCGCCACGGCGACACCCAGCTGTACGTCTCCCGCGGCGCGGGCGCCTGGGGCCCGCCCACCCGGGTGGGAGCGCCCTCGGACATCACCGTCGTGCAACTGGCGTCGAAGCGGGCCTGACGGGGGAGGCCGCCCGCAGCCGCACACACCGGGGGCCTGATGCAAGCGCCTCGCTCTCACCGGGACCACGCGCGGACGGCTGTGCCTCGCTCTCACCGGGACCACGCGCGGACGGCTGTGCCTCGCCCTGTTCGAGACGCTGCTCACCGGCGGCTGCGCGGTGGTCCGGCTCGGGGCCGCCGCCCTGCTGCGCCTGGGCGGCGAGACCGGCGGGGAGGGCAGGTACCGGCGGGGACGGCCTCCTGGCCGCCTCACCGGCGGGTTCCCTGGTCCTTTCGGCGTGCGCCGCGCTCGGCTCCCTGCCGCTCACCCGGGCCCTGCGCGCGGTGCCCGCGCCGCGGCGTGCCGCGGACCGGGTGGTCCTGGTCCGCGGGGCGGTCGTGCTCGCGGTCTCCGGGGTGCTCGCGGCCGTCCTGCCGAGCGCTTCGGAATTTGGCCGAGAACAGCCTGTGAAACGTTCTCATAACGTTCTTCGCAAACTTCTTCCTCAACTGCCCGGGGGCCCCTTCCGCCAGGTCAGGCCGGTGTGATTAATTGAGCGCGGCCACTGGGGAGGTGGCCTTTGAAAGGCCTGGGGAGGGGCACCGGTGCGATCGATTCGCATGCGGATTCTCGTGTCACTGCTGGTGATCGCAGTCGCGGGAGTGGGTGGCTGGCAGTTGCTGCCGTCACATGAGGAGAACGACGACCCGATCGCGGTCGGCACCACGGACGCGGTGACGTCACTGGACCCCGCGGGGGCCTACGACGCCGGATCATGGGCGTTGTTCAGCAACGTGTTCCAGTCATTGCTCACGTTCGAGCCGGGCGCCGCCGAGCCGGTCCCGGACGCGGCCGAGGACTGCGAGTTCACCGGCGCGGGTCTGCGGACGTACCGCTGCGAGCTGCGCGAGGGGGTGAAGTTCCCCAGCGGGCGCGAGATGACGGCGGAGGACGTGAAGTTCTCCTTCGACCGGATGCGCAAGATCAACTCCGATGTCGGTCCGGCCTCGCTGTTCTCCACGCTGGACACCGTCGAGGCCCGCGACCACACGGTCACCTTCAAGCTGGCCTCGTCCGACGCCACGTTCCCGTTCAAGGTGGCGACCGGCGCCGGCGCGATCGTCGACAGCGAGAAGTACCCGGCCGACGCCCTGCGCGAGGGCGACTCGGTGGACGGCACGGGCCCGTACACCCTCAGCTCGTACTCCAAGGACGGCAGCGCGCGCCTCGCCCCCAACGGCAGCTACCGCGGCGCCCTCAAGGGCACCGGGAAGCCGGTCGAGCTGCGCTACTTCGAGGACTCCGAGGCGCTCGGCCGCGCCTGGGAGGCCAAGGAGGTCGACGTGGCCGCGCGCCAGCTGCCGCCGGAGACCCTCGCCCAGCTCTCGCCCAGCGACCCCGACCTGCGGGTGTCCGAGGCGGACGGCGTCGAGACCCGCAACCTCTACTTCAACACCCGCGCCGGGAAGCCGCTGCACGACGTGCGCGTCCGGCAGGCCATGGCCTGGCTGATCAGCCGCGAGGACCTCGCCGTCAACGTCTACGACAGCACGGTCGACCCGCTCTACTCGCTGATCCCGGCCGGCATCACCGGCCACACCACGTCGTTCTTCGACGCCTACCCCGAGCAGAGCGCCGCCAAGGCCCGCGACCTGCTCGAGGAGGCCGGAGTGAGCCTCCCGGTCGAGTTCACCTACGGCTACGGCGAGGGCCGCGGCGCCGCCGAGGCCGAGGCGAAGACGATCAAGAAGCAGCTGGAGAAGGACGGCCTGTTCAAGGTCAGCCTCAAGGGCTACGAGTGGACCGACTTCCAGAAGCGCTGGGCGGGCGGCCAGCTCGACGCCTACGCCGTGGGCTGGGTCGCGGACTACCCGGACGCGGACACCTTCGGCTCCCCGCTGGTCGGCACCGACGGCACCATGAACACCGGCTACTCCAGCAAGGAGGTCGACGGGCTCGTCCGCAAGAGCCAGCAGTTCGCCGACCGCGGCCAGTCCGTCGACGCCTTCAAGGAGCTCCAGCAGACCGTCGCCGAGGACGTGCCGGTCATCCCGCTGTGGCAGGGCAAGGAGTACGTCGTCACCACCCTGGACATCGGCGGCGGCCAGTACCTCTCGGACGGCACGGGCGTGTTCCGCCTGTGGCGCCTGAACTGGATCTGACGTCCCGCCGGGGGCGTGTTCCGCAGGCCCCGGCCGCTGCGCGGAACACGCCCTACTCGTCGCCGGGCGGGGGGAGGCCGCCCTCCCCCCGCGCGGGCAGGGTCACCGTCACGGCCAGGCCCTCGCCCGGCGCCGTCACCACCGACACCTCGCCCCCGTGGGCCCGTACGACCCCCTGGACTATGGCCAGGCCCAGCCCGCTGCCCGCGCCGCCCCCGGCCCGGAAGAAGCGGTCGAAGACCCGGCCCGCGTCCTCCTCGCCGAGGCCCGGACCCCGGTCCGCGACACACAGCCGCACGACCCCGTCCGCCCGCTCCACACCGAGGCGCACCGGCACCTCGGCCGAGGTGTGCACCCGGACGTTGCCCAGCAGATTGCCCAGCACCTGGCGCAGCCCCGACTCGTCGGCGCGCACCAGCACCGCGCCCTCGGCGGCTACCGCGACCGGCCGGTCCGGCTGCTGCACCAGCAGGTCCTCGGCCGCCTCGCGCACCAGCCGGCTCAGGTCGACGTTGCGCAGCCGCAGTTCGGGCCGCTGGTCCAGCCGCGCCAGGGTGAGCAGCTCGTCGACCAGGCGCCCCATCCGGTCGGTCTCCGCCAGCACCCGGTCCCAGGCGCGCCTGCGCTCCGCCGGGTCCTGGAGCATGCCCTTGTCGTACAGCTGGAGATAGCCGCGGATCGCCGCCAGCGGGGTGCGCAGCTCGTGCGAGGCGTCGGCGACGAACCGCCGCAGCTGTGCCGCGCTGCGCTCGCGGGTGCGGTGGGCCGACTCCACCTGGTGGAGCATGGCGTTGAGGGCGAGCCGCAGCTGCTCGACCTCCTGGGTGGGATGCCTGCTGGAGGGCACCCGCGCGGCCAGGTCGCCCTCGGCGATCGCCGAGGACGTCTCCACCATGTCCTCCAGCGGCCGCATCCGGCGCATCACGCTGACCATCGTCACGCAGCCCAGCACCGCCAGCAGCAGCGTGCCGAAGGCCAGATCGAGCCGCAGCGCCTTGCCCATGCCCTCGTGCAGCGCCCCGGTGGAGGTGCCGATGAGGACGATGGTGCCGTCCGGGAGCCGGGCGCCGACCAGCCGGTACGGCTCGCCCCGCACGGAGACGTCGCTCGGTTCCTCCTCGGCGGCCACCGCCGCCGGATCGGTCACGGCGGCGGCCAGCGCCCGCTGGCGCGGCGTGGGCTGCAGCGGGCCGAGCCCCACGGGGTCACCGGCCCGGTCCACGGCGACGTAGAGCACGGCGGGCGCGGGCAGCGGGTCGGTCCCGGCGCCGGTTCCGAACCTGTCCATGGCGACGCCCAGTTCCCGCAGCGCGTCCAGCTGCCGCAAGGTGAACCCGGCGGTGCGCAGTGAGGTGCGGGACGCCTTCAGCTCGGTGTCGATCTTGTCGAGCAGATAGAAGCGGGCCGCCATCAGGCTGACGGCGGTCGCCATGACGATGCCCAGGGACAGCAGCACCACGTTCGCCACCGTCAGCTGCACCCGCAGGGAGTGCAGACCCTGCCTGCGCCGCCGCCTCATGCCAGTCCGTATCCCACACCGCGCCGGGTGGTGATCACCGGCGCCCCCAGGACGTCCAGCTTGCGCCGCAGATAGCTGATGTAGGTCTCCACGACGGTCGACTCGGGCGGGGTGTGCTCGTACTGCCAGACGTGACGCAGGAGTTGCTCCTTGGGCACGATCCGGCCGCCGTTGCGCACCAGGAAGCGCAGCAGCGCGTACTCGGTGGGGGTCAGCTCGACCGTGTGGCCCGCGCGGTGCACCGAGTACGTCGTCTCGTCCAGCTCCAGGTCGCCGTAGCGCAGCGGCGGCCGCCGCGGGAGCACGTCGGCGGGGCGGGTGCGGCGCAGCACGGCGGTCACCCGGGCGACGACCACGTCGATGTCGAAGGGCTTGGTGATGTAGTCGTCCCCGAAGCCGAGCGCGCCCACGATCTCGGCGGGGGCGTCCCGGGCGGTGAGGAACACGATCGCCAGCTCGGGCCGCCGGGCGCGCAGTTCGCGCCCGAGGGCACGCCCGTCGCCGTCCGGGAGCATCACGTCGAGCAGGGCCGCGTCGGGCGGGGTCCGCTCGGCGAGCGCGAGTGCCTCGCGGACGCCGGTCGCGGTCATCACCTCGAAGCGGTGGTAGCGCAGGGCGATGGCGAGGACGTCGGCGATGCTCTCCTCGTCCTCCACGACCAGCACGGTGCCAGGGGCCGTCGTCATGCCCCCAGTATCGACGCCGCCCGGCGGGCCGTGGCCCCCCGGCCGCCTTGGAGTTCCTTGAGAGTCCCCCGTGCGCGGTGTCCTCGTGCGCGGGCTCCGCCCGATGCTGGTGCCGTGGACCTCGGGGGGCCGACCGGATGACGAGGACGAAGGGGCTTTGAACGTGGCGGCATTGGCACGGTGGTGCTATCGGCACCGGCTGGCGGTCCTGTTGCTGTGGGTGGGGGCGCTGTTCGGCCTGGGCTTCGCCGGGTCGGCGGCCGGGACGGACTACGCTAACGTCTTCTCCCTCCCGGACACCGACTCCAAGCGGGCGTACGACCTGATGGAGAAGGCGTTCCCGGAGCGCGCCGGCGACACGGACACGGTGGTGTGGCGGACCGACGGGGGATCGGTGCGGGACGACGCCGTACGGTCCCGGATCGAGCCCGCGCTGGCGGAGATCGCCCGGATGGACGGGGTCGGCCAGGTGGCCGGACCGTACACGGGCGAGGCGGGTGTGACGCAGATCAGCCGGGACGGGCGGATCGCCTACGCGCAGATCACGTTCACCCAGGAGGCGAACGCGATCCCCAAGGAACTGGTCGAGGACGTCGTCGACACTGCGCGGGCGGCGGCGGACGACTCGCTCCAGGTGGAACTGGGCGGTCAGGCGATCGCCCGCACCCAGGAGCCCCCGCAGGGCACGGCCGAGCTGGTCGGCATCGTCGCCGCGGCGATCGTGCTGTTCCTCGCCTTCGGCTCGCTGTTCGCGATGCTGCTGCCGATCGTCGTGGCGGTCTTCGGCGTCGGCCTCGGCATGCTGGCCACGATGATGCTCAGCCATGTCACCAATGTGCCCGAAGTGGCCCCGCTGCTGGGCTCGTTGATCGGCCTCGGTGTCGGCATCGACTACGCGCTGTTCATCGTCACCCGGCACCGGCGCGGCATCCTGCGCGGCGGCACCCCGGAGGACTCGGCCGCGACCGCGCTCAACACCTCCGGCCGGGCCGTGCTGTTCGCGGGCGGCACGGTGTGCATCGCGCTGGCCGGCATGCTGGTGATGAACCTGCGCTTCCTGGACGGCGTGGTCATCGCGACCTCGCTGACCGTGGTGCTCAGCGTCCTCGCGGCGATCACCCTGCTGCCCGCCCTCCTCGGCCTGCTGGGCATGCGGGTGCTCAGCCGCCGCCAGCGGCGCGGGCTGGCCGCGACCGGCCCCGAGCCGGAGGAGGCCAGTGGTCTCGCCGCCCGCTGGTCGACCGTCGTCGAACGGCGGCCCCGGTCGGTCGCGCTGCTCGCGGTGGTGGTCATGGCCGCGCTCGCGGTGCCGGTCCTCTCGCTCCGGCTCGGCGCCACCGACCAGGGCAACCACCAGGAGTCCCAGACCACCCGCCAGGCCTACGACCTGCTCGCCGAGGGCTTCGGGCCGGGCGTCAACGGCCCGCTCCAGGTCGTCGTCGAGGGCGCGGCCCCCGAGGCGCTGGTCGACGGCATCCGCGGCGCGCGGGGCGTGGCCCAGGTGGCGGCGGCACCCGAGGTGAACGGCGTCACCGTGATCCAGGTGGTCCCGACGACCTCCCCGCAGTCCGAGGCGACGGACCAGCTGATCGACCGGCTGCGCGACGAGGTGATCCCGCCGACGGGCGCCGAGGCCCATGTGGGCGGTGTGACGGCGGTGTTCAAGGACTTCGCGCAGGTGACGGGCGACCGGCTGCCGTACTTCGTGGGAACGATCATCGCGCTGGGCTTTTTGCTCCTGCTGGTCGCCTTCCGCTCCCTGGTGGTCCCGCTGACGGCCGCGGTGATGAACCTGATCGCGGCCGCCTCGTCCTTCGGTGTCCTGGTGGCGATCTTCCAGTGGGGCTGGGGCACGGAGCTGCTCGGCATCGGCAAGGAGGGCCCGATCACGGCGTTCCTGCCGGTCATCATGCTGTCCCTGCTGTTCGGCCTGTCGATGGACTACCAGGTGTTCCTGGTCAGCCGGATGCACGAGGAGTGGGTGCACACCAAGGACAACGCCCGCGCGGTCCGGGTCGGCCTGGCGGAGACCAGCCGGGTCATCAACTGCGCGGCCCTGATCATGATCTGTGTGTTCAGCGCGTTCGTGCTGAGCGGCGACATGGAGGGCGCGATGGCGGGCATCGGCCTGGCGGCGGCGGTCGCGCTGGACGCGTTCATCCTGCGCACGGCCCTGGTTCCGGCGGCGATGCATCTGCTCGGCAACGCCAACTGGTGGCTCCCGGCCGGGCTGGAGAAGCGGCTGCCGCATCTGGCGGTGGAGCCCTCGGAGGAGAAGCCGGCGCGGGAGAACGACCCGGCCGGGGGCCCGTCCTCGGTGGTCCACGGCTTCATCCGCACGCCCGACGGTGAGCCCGTCGTCGCCTCCGTCACCCTGCACACCCGAGGCGGCCGGCAGCTGGACCGGGTGACCTCCCTGGCCGACGGCTCCTACGTCGTCGCGGTCCCGGGCCCGGGCACCTACCTGCTGTCGGCGAGCGCGGGCGGGCACGGCGCCCGGGCCCGGCAGGTGGCCGTGGGCGACGGGCCGCTGGTGTACGACGTGGAGCTGGTCGCCGAGGGAGAGGTCGACCCGGTCAACTAGGGTCCGCCAGGCTGTCCTTCCCGCCCCTGCCCGGCGTGGGCGGCACCCTCGTCATCCCCGGCAGGAAGTCCGTGAACAGCTCGTGCAGTTCGCGGACCAGGGGGCGCAGGACACGGAAGCGGGACAGGGCGACGCCGCGCGAGGTGAGCCGGGCACCTCGCGCGGCGAGCTTGTAGCTGCGCTCCCGCCCCTCGGTGCGGTCGAAGATCCAGTACAGGACGAGACCCATCTGGGAGAGCCACAGCAACTCCGGCAGCACGTCGCGGAGTTCCTCCGGCACCTTGGTCCTCGTCGCCCCCGCGAGCACCTCGCGGTGGACGCTGATCGCCTCCTCGCGGGCGTGCTCCGACTCCGGGGAGAAGGGGCTGAGGGGGCTGTCGGGATCGGCGGCGTTCTTGAAGAACTGGACGGCGAACTCGTGGTACGGCGTGGCGACGTCCAGCCACGCCCTGAGCACGCCCGCAAGCCGCGCCTCCAGCTCGGTCTCGCGGTCCAGGACTTCCCGGACCGCCGCCTGGTGCTCGGCGGCGATCCGGTCGTAGAAGCCCTGGATCAGGTGTTCCTTGCCCTCGAAGTAGTAGTACGCGTTGCCGACGGAGACCCCGGCCTCCTGGGCGATGGCCCGCATGGTGGTCTTGTCGTAGCCGCGCTCCTGGAACAGCCGCATGGCGGTCTCCAGGATCAGCGCGCGGGTCTGCTCGGACTTGCTGGGCTCGGGGCCGGCGTTCTTCGGGGGCACGGAACGAGCCTAACCAGTGCGGCTCAGGACGACTGCGCCGCCTGGTAGAGGTTCTGCGCGTCGGCGCCGAAGTACGGGCCGTACATCCGGTTGGGCAGGAAGTTGTACTTGAAGCTGTTCACCGAGGACAGCAGGCCCGTCCCGGTGGCCTCGCTGAACTGGGTGAACCACGGGCCGCCGCTGGAGCCCCCGGTCATGTTGCAGGTCATGCCGTGGTCGCGGGAGAGCAGGAAGTCCCGGCTGGTGGTGCCGCTGCAGTAGACGAACTTCTCCCCGTCGTAGGGGGCGGCCGCCGGGAAGCCGAAGGAGTACATGCGCTGGCTGTAGCCCGTGTCGAAGGCCATGCCCTGCCCGCCGACGACGTCCGTGAGCGACCGGCCGTCCAGCGGGGCGACGACCGCCGCGCCGATGTCGTAGTTGATGTCCTCGCTCGCCGTCCACTGGGGTGTGGACAGGGTCCTGGTCGCGGTCCACCGGCCGTACGGCGACTGGCCGTCGTGGTAGCCCGGTACGAACACCCAGTTCGTGTGCCAGGCGCCCTCCAGCTTCACGCAGTGGCCGGCCGTGACGACCGTGCTTTTGTTGGCGCTGGTGACGGCGTTGCCGGAGCAGGACGCCGTACGGCCCTGGTAGGAGAAGAAGACCCGGCCGGCCGTGGAGACCACCCTGCCGCCGCCGGTCCAGGCGCCGCCGCCGTTCGGGAAGGCCTGGACGCCTACGTCCGGGGCGGTGGGCGCGACCGTGCGGGGCGTGCCCTCGCGGGGTGCCGTGCCGGAGCCGGCGTGCCGGCCGACGCTCAGCAGGTCCAGCGGTTTCGCGGCGCGCATCCGCTGCGGGGTCCAGAAGTCCCGCGCGTGTTCCCGCGCGGCGGCCGAAACCTGCCTTACGGCGGGGCCGGGTGTCGGGGCGGCACCCGCGGGGGTGGCCGAGGCGCCGGTGACGAGCAGCGCGGCGACGCAGGTCAGTGCGCCGAGGAGGGTGCCGGAGATGCGGGGTGTGCCTCTCACGCGGACTCCTTCTGTGTGGGGGCGAGCTGCGGGGGCAGGGTGCCAACGCGGCCTCCAAAATGGAAGGGTTCATGCCAAACTCACGAGGATCCGGGTGCCGCCCGCCCGCGCCGGCCCGCGGGCCCCTCACCGGTGCGGGCCCCTCAGGCCCCTTGCCCCGGCGCGCAGCTCCCGCCCGCGTCGGCCCGCTGGCCCCTCACCGGTGCGGCCCCTCACCGGTGCGGGCCCCTCAGGCCCCTTGCCCCGGCGTGCAGCTCCCGTCCGCGTCGGCCCGCGGGCCCCTCACCGGCGCGGGCCCCTCAGGCCCCTTGCCCCGGCGCGCAGCTCCCGCCCTCGCACCCCGGCGGGCTGTGACTCCAGCCCCGGGACGGGTCGTACGTCCATCCGTCCGCCCGGCGGTACACCGCCTCGCCCCGCTCGTCGCGGCTCCACCGGCCCTCGCGCCATCGCGCGGCCGCCAGCGCCGCGCCCTTGGCCAGCCGCATCCCGGCGGGGCTGCTCAACCGGTGGGCGAGGGGCCGGTGTTCGCGCAGCGCCCACAGGACGACGACCCACGCGGCGGCGCCCCGGTAGACCTGGCCCCCGTCGCCCACGGCGGTGATGTCGTCGAGCGTGGCGGCGTGGTCGAGGCGGGGGTGACGGGCGCGGGCCTCGGCGGACCCGGCCGGGACCAGGTCCAGCGGCACCAACTGCGCCTGGCGGCCCAGCCAGTCGCGCACATGGGCGCACAGCGGGCACTCGGCGTCGTAGAGCACGGTGAGTCGGCGGACCGGGGCGCGCGCGGCGTCCCGGTCCTGGCCGGCGGGCCCGGCCGTCGGGTCCTTGCCCGGCCCCGGTGCCCCGGCGTTCACGCCTCCGCCCAGCCCTGCGGCTCGACCGGCGGTACCTGCTCGCGCTCCATCCGGCCCCGGCGCCTGATGCGGTTGAGGAAGTAGACGTTGCCGAGGTGCATCATGCCCAGCACCAGCAGCACCACCCCGAGCTTGGCCGACAGGTTCTCGAACATGCCCGCGTTGGTGGAGACGTCCCCGCTGGGGGTCGTGAACAGGGCGACCAGGCCGAGGTTGACCAGATAGAAGCCGACCACCAGCAGGCGGTTGACGGCGTCGGCGAGCTCCTCGTTCCCGCGGAGGACATCCGCGAGGAAGATGCGCCCGTTGCGGCTGAGTGTGCGGGCCACCCAGACGGTGAGCGCGATGCTGATGGCCAGGTAGATGGTGTACGTGACAACCACGCGGTCCATGGCCTCCCCCTTCTGAACGCGTTCAAAAAGCTGACAGGACTGACTGTAGACCTGGTTTTGAACGCGTTCAACGCGATAGTCCGGAGACCTGCGTCACGGTCGGTGTGCCGCCAACTCGGTGCATGACGAAGGGGTTTGCTCGGGAGTCAGGGGCCTGCGCCCCAGCTCCGGCCGCTTGGAGTAGTCCGTGAACCCGATGACGTTCCCCCACGGGTCGGCGATCTCCACCGTCCACCCCGTGGCCACCGGGAAGGGCTCGTCGAGCAGTGCGACCCCCGCGCCCCGCAGTGCCCGTGCCGCCGCCCGCACGTCCGGCACCTCCAGCCAGATCCGCGCGGAGGACCACGGCGGCGGCCGGTGCCCCAGCGCCTCCTCCTGCCGCAGCAGGATCCCGGGCGTCTCGCCCCCGGCCTTCAGCAGCGCGATCCCGGCCTCGTCGAACCGGAACCCCACCGTGAACCCGGCCCGCTCGTAGAACTCCACCGCCTCGCCGAGCCGCCCGACCGGCAGCAGTACGTTGTCGAACCCGAGCAGCTCGTAGGACTCGTCATCTGACATGGCATCACATTAGGTTCCTTGTCCCACCGGCCCGCCGGGAAGGCGCGGAAAACGCCGAGGGCCCTGCTCCGTACGGAGCAGGGCCCTCGGGCGTTTCCGGGCTCAGAAGCGGCGCGTGATCAGCGCCTTCTTCACCTCGGCGATCGCCTTGGTGACCTCGATGCCACGCGGGCAGGCGTCCGTGCAGTTGAAGGTCGTGCGGCAGCGCCACACGCCGTCCTTGTCGTTGAGGATCTCCAGCCGCTGCTCCCCGGCCTCGTCACGCGAGTCGAAGATGAAGCGGTGCGCGTTGACGATGGCCGCCGGTCCGAAGTACTGGCCGTCGTTCCAGAACACCGGGCAGGAGGAGGTGCAGGCGGCGCAGAGGATGCACTTCGTCGTGTCGTCGAAGCGCTCACGGTCCTCGGCCGTCTGAAGGCGCTCACGCGTCGGCTCGTTGGTGTCCTTCGTGATCAGGAAGGGCATCACGTCCCGGTACGCCTGGAAGAACGGCTCCATGTCCACGACCAGGTCCTTCAGGACCGTCAGGCCCTTGATGGGCTCGACCGTGATCGGCTTGTCCGGGTTGATGTCCTTGATCAGCGTCTTGCACGCCAGGCGGTTCTTGCCGTTGATCCGCATGGCGTCGGAGCCGCAGATGCCGTGCGCGCAGGAGCGGCGGAACGTCAGGGTGCCGTCCACGTCCCACTTGATCTTGTGGAGGCCGTCGAGGACGCGCTCCTTGGGGTCGATCTCCAGCTGGAAGTCTTCCCACGTCGCCTCGGCCGAGACCTCCGGGTTGAACCGGCGGACCCGGAAGGTGACCGTGATGTAGGGGGAGGCCGCGGAGTCCGCCTCGACCTTGTCCAGAACAGGGGTAGCCATCAGTACTTACGCTCCATCGGCTGGTAGCGGGTCTGGACGACGGGCTTGTAGTCGAGACGCACGGTCTCGGACCCGTCGGCGCCGACCTCGCGGTACGCCATGGTGTGGCGCATGAAGTTGACGTCGTCGCGGTTGGGGTAGTCCTCGCGGTAGTGACCGCCGCGGGACTCCTTGCGGGCCAGCGCGGAGACGGCCATGACCTCGGCGAGTTCGAGCAGGTTGCCCAGCTCGACGGCCTCCAGCAGGTCGGTGTTGAACCGCTTGCCCTTGTCCTGGATCGCCACGTTCTTGTAGCGCTCGCGCAGCTCGGCGATCTTCTCGACGGCCGTCTTGATCGTCTGCTCGGTGCGGAACACCATGACGTTGGCGTCCATGGTCTCCTGGAGCTCGCGGCGGAGGGTGGCCACCCGCTCGGTGCCCGTGGAGGTGCGCAGCCGCTCGATCTGCTCGACGACCAGCGACTCCGGGTTCTCCGGCAGCTCGACGAAGTCGGCCTTCTGGGAGTACTCGGCGGCGGCGATGCCCGCACGGCGGCCGAACACGTTGATGTCCAGCAGCGAGTTGGTGCCCAGACGGTTGGCGCCGTGGACCGACACGCACGCGACCTCGCCGGCCGCGTACAGGCCCGGGACGACGGTGGTGTTGTCCGACAGGACCTCACCCTCGACGTTCGTCGGGATGCCGCCCATGGCGTAGTGCGCGGTGGGCTGGATCGGGATCGGGTCCGTGTAGGGCTCGATACCGAGGTAGGTGCGCGCGAACTCCGTGATGTCCGGGAGCTTGGCGTCCAGCTGCTCCGGCGGCAGGTGCGTCAGGTCGAGGTAGACGTGGTCGCCCTCGGGACCGCAGCCGCGGCCCTCGCGGATCTCCGTGTAGATGGAGCGGGAGACGACGTCACGGGACGCGAGGTCCTTCATGACCGGCGCGTACTTCTCCATGAAGCGCTCGCCGTCCTTGTTGCGGAGGATGCCGCCCTCACCGCGGGCGCCCTCCGTCAGCAGGATGCCCATGCGCCAGATGCCGGTCGGATGGAACTGGAAGAACTCCATGTCCTCCAGCGGCAGACCGCGGCGGTAGCAGGCGGCCTGCCCGTCACCGGTCAGGGTGTGCGCGTTGGAGGTCACCTTGAAGAACTTGCCGGTGCCGCCGGAGGCGTAGATGACGGCCTTCGCCTGGAAGACGTGGATCTCACCGGTGGCCAGCTCGTACGCCACCACACCGGCCGACTTCTTGATGCCGTCGACCTCGGTGATCAGCTGGTCCAGGACGTAGAACTCGTTGAAGAACTCCACGCCCTCCTTGACGCAGTTCTGGTACAGCGTCTGGAGGATCATGTGGCCGGTGCGGTCGGCCGCGTAGCAGGACCGGCGGACCGGGGCCTCGCCGTGGTTGCGGGAGTGACCGCCGAAGCGGCGCTGGTCGATGGTGCCGTCCGGGGTCCGGTTGAACGGCAGGCCCATCTTCTCCAGGTCGAGGACGGCGTCGATGGCCTCCTTCGCCAGGATCTCGGCGGCGTCCTGGTCGACCAGGTAGTCACCGCCCTTGACCGTGTCGAAGGTGTGCCACTCCCAGTTGTCCTCCTCCACGTTGGCGAGCGCGGCGGCCATGCCGCCCTGCGCGGCGCCCGTGTGGGACCGGGTGGGGTAGAGCTTGGTCAGCACGGCGGTGCGGCTGCGCTTCGTCGACTCGATGGCGGCGCGCATACCGGCGCCGCCCGCGCCGACGATGACGGTGTCGTACTTGTGGATCTTCATCAGGTATTCCTCAGCCCCGTGCCTAGCGGATGTTCGGGTCGAAGGTGAAGATCACCAGCGTGCCCAGCAGGATGGTGAACACCGTGGCCGTGTAGAGCAGGCCCTTCAGCCACAGCCGGGTGTTCGCGCGCTCCGCGTAGTCGTTGATGACCGTGCGCAGGCCGTTGGCGCCGTGCAGCATGGCCAGCCAGAGCATCAGCAGGTCCCAGACCTGCCAGAAGGGGCTCGCCCAGCGGCCGGCCACGAAGGCGAAGCCGATCTTGGAGACACCGCCGTCCAGCACCAGCTGGATCAGCAGGTGGCCGATGACGAGGACGACCAGCACGATGCCGGACAGGCGCATGAAGAGCCAGGCCGCCATCTCGAAGTTGCCACGGGTGGACCGTGGGGTCTTCTTGGTCCGCTTGCGGGGGGCCTCGATGACCGGCGCGGGGTTGTCGACGCCGTAGACCGGCGCGCCCTCGACCGGACCGATGCCGGAAGCGTTGATTTCAGTCGTGGACATGCGCGTCAGCTCCCGAACACTTCACGAGCGGCGTGGCCGAGGACGGGGTAGACGGCACCCGCCATCAGGACGACCCAGAGACCCACGACGGTCCAGAGCAGCTGCTTCTGGTAGCGCGGGCCCTTCGACCAGAAGTCGACGGCGATGACGCGCAGACCGTTGAGCGCGTGGAACAGGATGGCGGCGACGAGGCCGTACTCCAGCAGCGCGACGATCGGCGTCTTGTACGTGGCTACGACCTCGTCGTAGTCCTCGGGGGAGACACGCACGAGAGCGGTGTCCAGGACGTGTACGAACAGGAAGAAGAAGATGAGGACGCCGGTGACTCGATGAGCCACCCAGGACCACATTCCTTCCCGGCCGCGGTACAGCGTTCCAGCCGGCACGGAAGACCCTCCGGGAGCGGGGACTAGGGCCGCGCCGGCTTCGGTTGTCGGTCGGGCCCGGCCGGGTACGGTCCACCGGCCCCCAGCATCGTAGCGACGCGTACGCGCTGGGCTCAGCGGGGGCCTACCTGTGTGATCAAAGTGGCACGCGGATGGGTGAGTATTCCGTGATGTGTGGGGGCTTGTGCCGCTATTTGCCGGATGCGGAATGTTTGCCGAGGTCAGCGCGTTGCGGCGCGGCTGCCCGTACGGAGGGCTCCCTGAGGGCGCTGATCAGCCGGCCCCTCGCCAGCCTGCGGAGTTCCTCCGCCGCCAGCACCCGCTCGTCCTCGGGATCGTTCGTCAATCGTGACCGGATGCCCTCCAGGAAACGGTCGAGCGTCTCCTCCGGCGGCGTGTCGCCCGTATAGATGACGAACGCGTGTCCGAATCGCGCCTCGTACGCCGTGCCGGCCGCGCTCAGCGCCGTGTGGGCCGCCTCGTACACGTCCTCCGGGAGGTCGGGCAGCGTCTCGTCGGCCAGGGCCTCGGCGAGGTCGTCGGGGGTGAGGTCGTAGGCGGCCTCGTCGGAGGCGGCCAGCAGCGAGTCGAGGTCCGGGTAGGGACGGTGGGCGGTGACCCGGTCGGCCCAGCGGAGGCTGCGCAGGCACATGAGGAGCGTGCGGCGGGCCTCGGCGGCGGGGACCGAGTTGAAGCGCTCCAGCGGGGACGGCTCGGCGCGGGTCTGCTCGGGAAGGAGACGAGTCACGTTTCGGCAGGGGAAGGTGTGGGAGATGTGCCGACACCGTATCGAGACCGGTCATCACCTGTCCGACGGATGCCCGAATTTCACCCGGAAGGGAGAGTTTCCGAACCTGTGGTGGACGAAGGGTTCGCCCGGCGGCCGTAGGTTGGGTCCGTGAGTCGGCACAGGCGCTCCCGCGCGAGGCGGTCGGGGCGAGCGGAACGGAAGGTGTGGTGGCGCGCGCTGCTGATCGGCGTGGCCGTCGTGGTCCTCGGCGTGGGCGTGGGGGTGTGGGCCTCCGGGGGCGACGACGACGCCTCCCCGCCCGCCGCCGCTCCGACCAGCAGCGGGGGAGACGGGAGTACGTCCCCCGGTCCCTCGCCGAGCCCGACCCGCAGCTACCCGCTGTCCGAGGCGCCACGCACCATCCCCGCCGTGCGGGAGCACACCCCCGCCCGCGGGCCCGGCTGGCGGCCGCGGAAGTCCTACCGGGTGGTGGCCGACGACGCCGGGCTGCGCGACGAGGCACGGCTGCTCGCCGGGGAGCTGGGACTGTCCTACGCCGGGGAGAGCCGGGACGTGCGCGCCGGGGACGTGCTGCTCGCGCTCAGCGGCGACGAGGGCGCGGACCCGGAGTCGTACAGCATGACCGTGCGCGACGGGCGGGTGACCATCAGCGGGCCCGACGACGCGGGCGTCTTCTACGGCACCCGGACGCTGAAGCAGGTGGTCCGCGGCGGCGGCACGGCTCCGGAGGGGGTCGTGCGCGACGAGCCCGCCAAGCCGGTGCGCGGACTGATGGTCGACACCGCCCGCAAGCACTTCTCCGCCCGGTGGATCGAGGACCGGGTGCGGGAGCTGGGCGATCTGAAGTTCAACCAGCTCGGGCTGCACTTCTCCGACGACCAGGGCTTCCGCATCGAGTCGGACACCCACCCGGAGATCGTCTCCCGGCAGCATCTGACCAAGGCCGAGGTCCGCCGGATCGTCGCCCTCGCCGCCAGCCGGCACATCACCGTCGTGCCCGAGATCGACTCGCCCGGGCATCTCGGCGCGGTCATCGACGCCCACCCCGGGCTGCAGCTGCGCGACGCGGCGGGCGCGCCCACGCGCGGCGCGGTCGACATCTCCGACCCCGACGCCGCCGAGATCCTCGACGACCTGTACGGCGAGTACGCGCAGCTGTTCCCCGGCGAGCCCTGGCACCTGGGCGGCGACGAGTACCAGGCGCTCACCAGGTCCGACCCCGAGGCGTCCTACCCGCAGCTCGCGACCGCCGCGCGCGAGGCCCACGGCCCCGGCGCGGGCGTCGCCGACCTCGCCACCGGTTGGCTCGACGACCGCGCCGACACGGCACGGACCCTCGGCCGCGCCCCGCGCGCGTGGAACGACGGCTTCTACCGCGGCACGTCCGTGAAGGCCGACGCCGACATCCAGGTCGCCTACTGGACCGGCAAGGAGATCGGCGCCCGCCCGCCCGCCGACTATCTGAGCGCCGGCCGCGAGGTGATCAACTACAACGACGAGTTCCTCTACTACGTCCTCGGTGAGCCGCAGACCTTCGTCTACCCCACCGGGGAGCGGATCTACGAGCAGTGGACCCCGCGCGTCCTGCGCGGCACCGAGGCCGTCCCGGCCCGCTACGACGCCCAGATCCTCGGCGGTTCGCTCGCCGTGTGGTGCGACCTGGCGGACTCGCAGACGGAGGCCCAGGTCGCCGCCGGCATCCGGATGCCGCTGCGGGCCACCGCCCAGAAGCTCTGGGACGCCGGCCGGCCGGCGCTGTCCTGGACGGAGTTCCGCGCCCTGGCGGACCGGGTGGACTGAGGACGGTCCGCGCCCCGAGCCCCGCACCACGAGCCCCCCGCCCCGCGCCCCGGGCCGCGCGCCTTCAGTCCCGCCGGACCGGCTGGGCGATGGGCGGCCGGCGCCCGGCCCGGGGCGGATTGTCCGATCCGCCTGCGCCGCTTCCCGGAGCTGTGATGTATTCGGCGCGAGCCTGCACACGACAGTCGGGGGGCCGGACATGGGCTACTGGGGGTACTTCGTCGTGGGCCGCGGCCCACGACCGCTGGGGGAGCTGCTGCCCGTCGAGGGGCTGCGGCCGCACGTCTCGGCACCGGACGACTGGCAGGTGTGGGAGTACCCGAGCGGCGAGGGCGACGTCGGCAGCATGAACGCGCTCGCCCGGGAGACCGAGGCACCGGCGCTGTTCGGGTACGTGATGGACAGCGACTGCGTGGTGATCGAGGCGGCGGCGCCGGAGAGCGGGGCGTGGTCGGCCTGTCTGGGGCGCGCGGCCATGGCCGGGTACCTCGGTCAGGACGGCCTGTCGGTGGAGGACTACTTCCTCGACCCCCGTGACGCCGCGGAGCGAGCGGCCGCCTGGGCCGCCGAGGCCGGGCGCACCGCCGACCCCGGCGTACTGCTCGACGTGTTCACCGCGGAGCCCGATCCCTTGGCCGAAAACCTCTTCTTCCGACTGCTCGACCGGCTCGGTGTGGTGCCCCTGTGACACAACCGGGCCGTTACGCGCAGAAAGGGAAAGTGCGGGCTCCGTGACGGATGGCGCCCCGTTCAGGGAGGCGTGCATGAGTCTGGTGGAACTGATCGCGCAGGCCGACGAGCGCGGACTGGCCGCCAGCGGGCTGGCTTGTTTGGATCGGTGCGTGCCGCTGCTCGGCGGCGACGACGAGCTGCTGCGCCCGCTGTGGGCCAGCCTCGCCGACGGCGCCGATCCGACCGTGTGGGGCGGCCTGCTGGACGAGGCGCGCGGGAAACTGGAGGCGTCCGGGAGCGTTCCCGACGAGGCCGCCACGCTCGCCCGGCGCATGCTGGAGGCCGCGCCCGCCGAGCGCTCGGCGGCCGAGGTACGGGTGTGGGCCGACGCCTGCTCCGTCGCCTCGCTCCAGATCCACCGGCTGCTGGACCCGGCCGAGAACTCCGCGGACTCGGTCGACGCGAGCCGCGCGGGCCGCACCGAGGGCGTGTCCCCGCTCGTCGAGGCCGAGCTGCGCCGCCAGGTCGCCGTTCTGGAGCTGCTCGCGGGGCACGGCACGGCAGGACTGCGGCGCGCCCTGGAGGTCTCCACGGAGGGCCGCCGGGTGCTGCGGGCGGTGGTGTCACGGCGCACCCGGCAGCAGGAGGGCTGAACTCTCACGGGCGGCGGATCCTGTGACCGGGGCGGGGCGGTCCTGCGCGGGTTGTGGGAACGCGCCCGGGGGGAGTGACGAAACCGCCCCTGACCTCGCTCTTGCCTATGTGACGACGACGACACCTCAGGAGACCAGGCCCCAGGCCGCCGCGAAGCCCGCCCGCTGGGCCGCCGACGCCGTGGCGACGATGCGGGAGGGCGCGCGGCTGCGCCTGGACTACTCGGCGCAGAGTCTGTGGCGCGTCGACCGGATGATCGAGGACCTGCGGCGCGAGGAGCCGCCGTTCGCCGCCTTCGAGGCCGTGCTGCGCGGGCTGGGGGCGTACGCGGGCGAGGTGATCGTCCGGCAGACCGGCGCCGAGTGGTGGGCGACCGGCAACGACCACTGGGTGCGCACCCCCGACGGCAAGCTGTGGGACCCGATAGACGAGGCCCGCCGCTGCTTCTCCGGCGTGGGCTCCCTGCGCCTGCTGTGCCGCGACGCGACCAGCGGCAGCCGCGTCGACGGGTTCTGAGGGCCCGGGGCCCTTCTGGCGGATCTCCGCGGCGTCGCGGTCGTGGACCGGCTCGGACCGGCCGGGGTCACCGTGCGGAGCCCCCGGCCGGTCCGGCGTCCCGGCCGTACGCCGTCAGGTTGCGGTACGGCGGGACCCCGGCGGCACCACCTGTCACACAGGTGCCACTTGTAGAGCGCACCGGTCCGGCGGAGCGTCACCGCGCCCCGCCGACGCGCGAGGACCCGAAAGGTTGCATGGGGGCGCCAAGCTTCTCGTGTGGGATGGCACACGCCTGCGACCCGTGATGTTCCCGGGGCCGCGCCCGCTGGATCGGACGGGGAACCGTCCGGAGTTCTCCGGAGGCGACGACGGAGGGGCGGGCTCATGGACACCTGGGACGGGCGTCTGCCGCGGGCCGCCGGTATGCGGCCGTACGCCGTGCGGTTCACCGCCCGGCTGACGGCGCGCCACCGGATACCGCTGGACTGGTCCGTGGCCAGCCTGCGGGTGGTGGACCGGCTGATCGACGGGCTGCGCAAGGGCGGCGCCGACGCCGACGCCGTCCGCGACACGCTCGCGGGACTCGGGGCGTACGTCGGCGAGGTGCTGGTGCGCCGGGCCGGCGGGGTGTGGGTCGACCTCGACGCCGACCAGCGCGCCTGGTTCGCGCAGCCGGTCGGGGTGCGGCTGCCCGACGGCCGGGTCTGGAACCCGCTCGGCAAGGTCCGCAACCGCTTCGAGACGGGCGGCCCGGAGGAGTCCCTCCAGACCTTCTATCTGACCCTGCACGGCCGGGCCCGGCGGACGGCTGCGTAGACACGGGTGGGGGACTGTGACACTTCCGTGAGGCGCGGCGCTGTTGAGACGGGGGCGTCGGCACCGACGGAGTGTGCCGAACGGCGGGAACCCGCAGGCGAACCGGTGCGAACGAGGACGGTTTTGGGCCAGGGAGGGGAACCCCGGCGCGCGCAGGCGTACGACGGGGAGCTGGGCGCGGCGGTCGCACGGGCGCAGGACGGCGACGAGGCCGCTTTCGCGGTCGCGTACCGGCTGGTGCAGCCGGGACTGCTCGGGTATCTGCGCGGACTCGTCGGCGACGACGCCGAGGACGTGGCGTCCGACGCCTGGCTGGAGATCGCCCGGGATCTCGGGCGGTTCAAGGGCGACGGGGCGGGCTTCCGCGGCTGGACGGCCACGATCGCCCGGCACCGGGCCCTGGACCATCTGCGCCGGCTGCGGGTGCGCCCGCGGGGCTCGGCGCTGGAGCAGGACATGCTGGAGCTCCCGGGGCCGCACAGCACCCACGAGCAGGCCCTGGAGTCGCTCTCCACGGAGCGGGCCCTGGAACTGGTCCGGTCGCTGCCGCGCGACCAGGCCGAGGCGGTACTGCTGCGGGTCGTGGTGGGACTGGACGGCCCGGCGGCCGCCCGGGTCCTCGGCAAGCGCCCCGGCGCGGTGCGGACGGCCGCCCACCGGGGCCTGAAGCGCCTGGCGCGGCAGCTGGGTGTGACGGATGAGGCTTCCCGGACGCTGGGGGAGTCGAAATGAACGACGACGGCGACAGACCGTCGGACAGGCTGACAGGCCGGACAGGCCGAACGGAAACGGATGCGGACATGGGTGAGCGGCTGAACGAAGGGGCAGCACCCGATCACCGGCACCACCACGCCGGCGGTCGCCGCACCCCCGAGCCGCCGCCCGCCGACACGTTCCACGCCCCCGCCCTGGAGGCCTTCCTCGCCGACGCGCTGCGGCGGACCGTGCCGGACGCCGAGGCCGAGCAGCGGGCCGTGGCCGCGTTCCTCGAGGCACGGGAGGCCGGGGAGCACCGGGCGCGCACCCGGCGGCGCGACGACTGGCGGCCGCGCCACGCGCGTGCCGCGCGACCGGTGCGCTCCACGTTCGCCGTGCTGCTGGCCGGCCTCACCCTCGGCGGCGTCGCCTACGCGGCCGTCGGCGGCGACACCGGGCCCGACGACACGGCCGAGGGGCCGCAGTCCCCGTCCAGGAGCGCCTCCGACCAGCCGGGCGCCTCCGCCTCCACCGGCGGCCCGTCCCAGGGGCAGGGCCCCGACGGCCGCCCGACGGCCGCCCAGGACACCGAGGCGCACTGCCGGTCCTTCGAGCGGGTCACCGAACGCGGCAACGCGCTGGACGCGACCGCCTGGCAGCGCATGGTGCGGGCGGCCGGCGGCGAGGACCGCGTCCCGGCCTACTGCGCGGAGGTCCTGCGCGCCGCCGGTTCCACGGCCTCCCCGGACTCCGGGCAGGGCAACCGGAACGGCGAGGACAAAGGCCAGGGCGTCGACGGCAACAACGGCCAGGCCACCGGGCAGGGCGGCGGCCAGGGCGGCGGCCCGGACGGCGGCCGGAACGACGCCAACCGCACCGAGGAGCCGGCCGGCCGGAGCAACGACTCCGGCAACACCGCGAACGGCACCGCGAACGGCACCGAGGGCGGCACCGACAAGAACCCGTGACCGTGACCCGCCGGGGCCGCGAGGCCGGTGACGGAGGCGGGCATCGCGCGGTACCGGACCAACACGCACAGGAACGCCCCGGCGCATCGCGTCCGGGGCGTTCCTGTGCGTGCCCGCGGGGCGGGCGGTGCGGAGCCGAAGGCAACGGCCGGGGCCGCCACCCCCCACAGGAGAGGCCCCGGCCGTCGCGCGGACGGGCCGCGCGGCGGCCCGTACTTCCTTCAGCGCCGCGGCCGCGATTTGTGTCACACCCCGCACTCGTCCACCGCGTCACGAGTTAGTTGCATCTTGTACGTGTCTTCTACATGCATGGACGGGGAGCGGTTTCAGGCCGTAACGTGCCTTTCGCGTCGGACTGCCTGGGCTGTGTTTCCCCAGGGGCCCGGCGCACGACCGGATCGGTGCGCAAAAGGGGCGCGGTGCTGGGGGACGACGCGGAGCTGACCGCCGCGGTGCTTGCGGCACAGGCCGGGGACGAGACCGCGTTCCGGACTGTGTACCGCACGGTGCACCCGCGGCTGCTCGGATACGTCCGGACGCTCGTCGGCGAGCCCGACGCCGAGGACGTCGCCTCCGAGACCTGGCTCCAGATAGCCCGCGACCTCGACCGGTTCGACGGCGACGCCGACCGGTTCCGCGGCTGGGCCGCACGGATAGCCCGCAACCGTGCCCTGGACCACATACGCATGCGCGGCCGGCGCCCCGCCATCGGCGGCGACGAGACCGAACTGACCGGCAAGCCCGCCGAGTCCGACACCGCGGGAGAGGCCATCGAGGCCCTGGCCACCGGCCGCACGCTCTCCCTGATCGCCCGTCTCCCGCAGGACCAGGCCGAGGCCGTCGTCCTGCGCGTGGTCGTCGGCCTCGACGCCAAGTCCGCCGCGGAGACCCTCGGCAAGCGGGCCGGAGCCGTCCGCACGGCCGCGCACCGCGGACTGAAACGGCTTGCCGAACTCCTCGGCGAGGATCCGGAATCCACGGGGGCGCTCGACGCCATGCCCGCGCAGCGAGAACCGCACGGCCGGAGGGTGACGTCCGCGAGTGTGACGCATACGCGTCCGCGGACGCAGAGGGACATGTGATGGCCGACGAGCAGTACGGGTGGCTGGACCGCGAAACGGCGGAGCGATTGCTGCGCGGAGAGCCACTGGACGCTGTCGACGCCGATGCGCGTGCGCAGGCCGAGCGACTGGCCGACGCCCTGGGCGCACTGTCCTCGGAGCCCGCCCCGACCAGCACCGAACTCCCCGGCGAGGCCGCCGCGTTGGCCGCGTTCCGCAGTGCGCGCGCCGGCCGTCCGGCCGTCCTCGCCGAGCACGCCGACGCCTCCTCCGCCCCCCGTCGCGCGGGCGGCGCGGGCACTCCCGACGCCGGGCTGTTCCGGCTCGGTGCCTCCCGGCGCGCGCCCGGCGGCCACCGCTGGGTCCGCCCGCTGCGCTACGCCCTGGCCGCCTCGCTCGCCGTCGGCATGGTCGGCGGGGTGGCCTTGGCGGCCGGAACCGGAGTGCTGCCCACGCCCTTCGACGACGCCGAACCCGGCCCCGCCTCCTCGGTCTCCACGGCCGCGCCCCCGCGGCTGCCGACGGTCACCCCGTCGCCGGACGCCTTGGGCGGCACGGCGCGGCCCGAGACGTCCGGCGAGCCCGGCGGAGCGGGCCGGGACGTCGCCGGAGGCGGCGGCCGTACGCCCGGAGGCCGCAACGGCCTCGCCCCGGACGCCCGTGAGGGCACCGGCCGCGGTCTGCGGAACGCCGCCTCCGCCTGCCGGGCGGTGCGTGACGGGCGGCACCTCGCGGCCGACCGCAGGCGGGCTCTGGAGGGTGCCGCGGGCGGCTCCGGACGGGTGTGGTCCTACTGCAAGGGCCTCCTCGCCGAACTCGACAGCCCCGCGCACCGGGGTGGCCAGGACGGCGACGACCAGGGCGGCGCCGGGAGCGGCAAGGCGGGGCGGGGGGCGGAGAAGGGCCGGAGCGGCGACGGTGACTCCGACTCCGACGAGGGCGGCGGCGATCGCCATCGGGGTGGGCATGAGCGGGGCCGTGGGGGCGGTGACCGTGGCGGTGGTGACCAGGGGCGTGGTCATGGCGGTGACGGCGGTGACCGTGGTGACAGCGACGGCGACGATGGCGGTGACCGTGGCGACGGCGACCATGGCGGTGACCGTGGCGATGGCGACCATGGCGACCGGGGTCGCGGCGAGCGGGGCCGTGAGGGGCGGGGCTAGGTCCAGCGCCGTTGGTGGATGCGGGGCCGGGGCGGGCTGGTCGCGCAGTTCCCCGCGCCCCTTTCAGGCGGGTGTTCTTCGCGGCGTCGGGACGATGCTGTCGTCTTGCGCGGTTCCCCGCGCCCCTTTTCGGGCGGGTGTTCTTCGCGGCGTCGGGATGGTGCTGTCACAGGTGTGGCTCTGACCTGCGGTTTTGTTGGGGGTCTGAGAATTCTCGGCTCAGGTGTGACGTTTTCGCGGGCTCAGGCGCAGTAGTAGGTGAGCCGACTGGTCATCGGCCTAGCACTGAGCCGGGGTTCCCCCCGTACCCCAGGGCTCGTGCATTCGGCGCGGGTGGGACACGTTCCCCCGGTCCCACCCGCGCCCCACACGTCCTCACCAGTGCACAACCACCTTGTCGCCGCCGCGCACCTGCGCGAAGAGATCCGCGATCGCCGCCTCGTCCCGTACGTTCACACAGCCGTGCGAGGCGCCCGCGTAGCCCCGGGCCGCGAAGTCGGCCGAGTAGTGCACCGCCTGGCCGCCGCTGAAGAACATGGCGTACGGCATCGGCGAGTCGTAGAGCGTGGACACATGGTGCCGGGACTTCCAGTAGACCCTGAACACGCCTTCCCGGGTGGGGGTGTACTGCGAGCCGAACCGGACGGGGACCGCGCGCAGGGTCCGCCCGTCGATCATCCAGCGCAGGGTGCGGCTCTCCTTGCTGATGCACAGCACCCGGCCGGTCATACAGCGCTCGTCGGGCGCGTCGGCGGGCTGGCCGCCCATCAGATACAGCTCCCACCGCCCGGGTTCACGGGTCATGCCGAGCAGCCGCTGCCAGGTGACGGTGTCGGTCCGCCCCGTGCGCGGCAGTCCACGCTTGCCCTGGAAGCCCTTCACGGCCTCCTCGGTGCGCTCGTCGTAGGTGCCCGTGGGGCCGTCGAAGAGCCAGGCGACCTGGCGCAGCCGGGCCTGGAGTTCGCGGATGTCCCGCCCGTCGTCGCCGCGCGACCAGAGCACCTTCGGAGGGCTCGGCTTCGCCTTCGTCGGCCCGGCGCCGGGCTTGCCGTCCGCGGCGCCCTGGCCGGACGGCGCGGCGGGCTGCGTCCGGGTGGCCTCCACCCGTACCGGCGACCGGTTCCCTTCCTGGCCCGCGGCCCCCGCGGTGCATCCGCTCAGCACCGCCAGCGCGGCCGCCGCGGCGACCGCTCTCCCTGCTCCAGGACCGCGCATGTCCTACCCCCGTCGTTCCGCCGTTCGTCACCTGTGTCCCATGAGATGTCTCCCCCCGCGTGACTGGTTGCGAACGAGGCCGCATCGTTGTGAGGTAGGTCCAACGAAGCGACGCGGAGGCACACCATGGCACGCGAGTCGGAGTCCGGACTGCCCATCGAGCCGGTGTACGGGCCGCAGGCGCTGGAGGGCTGGGACCCGGCCGGGAAGCTGGGCGAGCCGGGCGCGTACCCGTTCACACGGGGCGTGTACCCGTCGATGTACACCGGCCGCCCCTGGACGATGCGTCAGTACGCGGGGTTCGGCACGGCCACCGAGTCCAACGCCCGCTACCAGCAGCTGATCGCCAACGGCACCACGGGCCTGTCGGTGGCCTTCGACCTGCCGACCCAGATGGGCCACGACTCCGACGCGCCGATCGCGCACGGCGAGGTCGGCAAGGTGGGCGTGGCGATCGACTCCGTGGACGACATGAGGGTGCTGTTCGACGGGATCCCGCTGGACAAGGTGTCCACCTCGATGACCATCAACGCCCCGGCCGCGCTCCTTCTGCTGCTGTACCAACTGGTGGCGGAGGAACAGGGGGTGAGCGCGGACCGGCTCACCGGCACGATCCAGAACGACGTGCTGAAGGAGTACATCGCGCGCGGGACGTACATCTTCCCGCCCAAGCCCTCGCTGCGGCTGATCGCCGACATCTTCAGGTACTGCCGGGCCGAGATCCCGAAGTGGAACACCATCTCGATCTCCGGCTACCACATGGCCGAGGCGGGTGCCTCGCCCGCGCAGGAGATCGCCTTCACCCTCGCCGACGGCATCGAGTACGTCCGTACCGCCGTCGCCGCCGGCATGGACGTCGACGACTTCGCGCCCCGGCTGTCCTTCTTCTTCGTCGCCCGTACGACGATCCTGGAGGAGGTCGCGAAGTTCCGTGCCGCGCGCCGGATCTGGGCCCGGGTGATGAGGGACGAGTTCGGCGCGCGGAACCCCAAGTCGATGATGCTGCGCTTCCACACCCAGACCGCGGGGGTGCAGCTGACCGCGCAGCAGCCGGAGGTGAACCTGGTCCGGGTCGCGGTCCAGGGCCTGGCGGCGGTGCTGGGCGGCACGCAGTCGCTGCACACCAACTCCTTCGACGAGGCCATCGCCCTGCCCACCGACAAGTCCGCCCGCCTGGCGCTGCGCACCCAGCAGGTCCTGGCCTACGAGACCGACGTCACCGCCACCGTCGACCCCTTCGCCGGGTCCTACGTCGTCGAGCGGATGACCGACGAGGTCGAGACGGCCGCGCTGGAGCTGATGCGGAAGGTGGCGGACCTGGGCGGCGCGGTCGCCGCCATCGAGCACGGCTTCCAGAAGGGCGAGATCGAGCGCAACGCCTACCGGATCGCGCAGGAGACCGACTCCGGCGAACGGGTCGTGGTCGGCGTCAACCGGTTCCGGCTCGACGAGGAGGAGCCCTACGAGCCGCTGCGCGTCGACCCGGCCATCGAGGCCCGGCAGGCCGAGCGCCTCGCCTCCTTGCGCGCCGGGCGCGACCAGGCCGCCGTGGACGCCGCGCTCCAGGCACTCCAGAAGGCCGCCGAGGGCGAGGACAACGTCCTCTACCCGATGAAGGACGCCCTCAGGGCCCGGGCCACCGTCGGCGAGGTCTGCAACGCCCTGCGCGGGGTGTGGGGCACGTACGTGCCCTCGGACACCTTCTGACCTGCGGGCGGACGACCGGCAGGCGGACAGGCCGGGGGAGTGTCGGACCCGCGTGCGACACTCCCTCTCATGTTCGGCGTCATCGATCTCCCCACCTATCTGGCAGGCCTCGTCCTGATCGTCCTGCTGCCCGGCCCCAACTCCCTCTACGTGCTCTCCGTCGCGGCCCGCAAGGGCGTGCGCACCGGCTACGCGGCGGCGGCCGGTGTCTTCACCGGTGACGCGGTCCTGATGACGCTGGCGGCGCTCGGCGCGGCCTCCGTGCTCACCACGACCCCGCTGCTGTTCATGGTCGTGAAGTACGCCGGTGCCGCCTATCTGGCCTGGATGGCGTACGGCATGCTGCGCTCGGCACGGGCCATGTGGAAGGCGCGCGGCGAGCGGCCCCTGGTGGAGGCCGCCGTCGCGTCCGTGGAGCCGTCCGAGGAGCACCCCTACCGGCGGGCGCTGGTGGTCTCGCTGCTCAACCCGAAGGCGATCCTGTTCCTGATCTCGTTCTTCGTGCAGTTCGTCGACCCGCACTACGCCTACCCGGCGCTCTCCTTCGTCGTCCTGGGCGCCCTGCTCCAGACGGCGAGCTTCCTCTATCTGTCGCTGCTGATATTCGGCGGCACCCGGCTGGCCGACACCTTCCGGCGCCGCAGGCGGCTCGCGGCCGGGGCCACGTCAGCGGCCGGCGCGCTGTTCCTGGGCTTTGCGGTGAAGCTGTCGCTCGCCGGCGCGTAGCGCCCGGGTCACCACGGGCGGCAGCAGGTCGGCCGCGATCCGCCGGGTGCGGCTGCGGCGCCGGGCAGGCTGCGCCGCGGGCCGCCCGTGCGGCGGACGGGAGCGTGCGGGCGGGGCCTTTGTCGGTACGACGGTGAGCGGGGCGTGGTCGGCGTACCGGGAGAGGGGGAAGTCCGGGGCGCGCATGGCCTTGTCGGACTTCAGCCTGATCAGCCGGTGGCCCGCCGCCTCCTGGACGCCGAGCCGGCAGTCCTCGCGCGAGCGCGCCATCGCCAGCAGTTCCTCCTGTACGGCCTCGGGGTCGCCCCAGGTGCCGTAGAGCTTCTGTGTGCTCAGGCAGACCGGGCGCAGGCCCCGGTTGAGCACGGCCTCCCAGGCGGCGACCGAGACGCCCGGGGTGTGCTCGGAGCGGAAGTCGTCCAGCACGACCACGCCGTCCGGCAGCAGGACCTCGCGGGCGGCGCCGATGTCGGCGTACACGTGCTCGTACAGATGCGAGGCGTCGACGTGCACGAACCGGCAGGAGCGGGGGCGCACCTCGGAGGGCACCAGGGAGCTGGGGCCGTGCAGCACGCGCGGCAGCTCCCTGTGGAAGGCGAGGTAGTTGTCCTCGAACGCCCGCCGGGTGAGGCTGCCGTACGACTTGGCCGACTCGGCGCGGTTGGCGGTGTCCGGGGCCTCGCCGCCGAACAGGTCGCAGACCGTGTACCGCTCGCCCTCGCGGCGGTGCCGGCCGAGGAAGATCGCGCTCTTGCCCAGGTAGACCCCGACCTCCAGCAGGTCACCGGACAGGCCGGCGGCCTCCTGGCGGTCCAGGAACCAGTCGAACAGGACCTGGTCGAGGACGGGGAACCAGCCGGGGACGTCTTCGAGCCTCATCGGCCGGGCGGTGGTGGTGTGTGCGGCGGTCATGGGATCGGGCACTCCTTGCACGGGGACGAGGTCTTCGCTCCCGGCGCCTTCCCCGGGGGAGCGAGCCAAACGCCGGCGCGGCTGAACGACGCGTGAACCCGCCCCGACCCGACCCAGTCTCACCCCACCCCCCACCCCTCGCACGACGGGCCCACCACTCGGGGTACCCCCGCCAAGCCCCCGGCACATCGCTGTGCCGAGAAGGCCCACCCCCCTCAAGGGGCGCGGGGCCGTGCTGATCAGCGGCTCCGCCGCGGGGCGCGACCAGCCACGACGGACGGCCAGCCCGCCACGAACACCCCCCGCCCCACGGGACCCGGCCACCCCAACCCCAACCCCACCCCACCCCACCCCGGCGCAGCCTCACCCCCCAGTCACCCGGGGGACAGGAGGCCCGGGGCGGGAGACCCGCGGCGGGGATACCGGGCAGGCCCGGCTCAGCGCACCCTGTCCGGCACCTCCCGCGACAACGCGTCCCGCAGCAGCGGCGTCGCCCGCCGCTCCACGAACCGGTTGAACAGCCAGGCCAGGAACAGCATGCAGGCGAGGGTCGCGGCCAGCGTGGCGTAGGACGGCAGCCCCAGGTGCCGGTGGAAGGTCTCCACGGCGACCCAGCCCAGATGCTCGTGCACCAGGTAGAACGGGTACGTCAGCGCGCCCGCGACGGTCAGCCAGCGCCAGTCGGCCCGGCGCAGCCAGCCCAGCGCCACCGCGAGCACCGCGACGAAGCCGAAGGTGACGATCGCGATGATCACGTACGCCGAGCGGTAGGAGAAGTGGCCCGGCCCCGGCGGGTGCCACAGCTCGGCGACCGCGTA
The DNA here is from genome assembly GCF_042873115.1 of Streptomyces sp. NPDC005017. Classification (NCBI taxonomy): domain Bacteria; kingdom Bacillati; phylum Actinomycetota; class Actinomycetes; order Kitasatosporales; family Streptomycetaceae; genus Streptomyces; species Streptomyces sp. NPDC005017. Next base: position 154,099 of record NZ_JBIALD010000001.1, read on the forward strand.
GTGCTGACCGGTCAGCCAGCTGATCGCCACGATGCCCCAGGCGATGACGTCCCGGCGGTCGCGGTACAGCAGGTAGACGCCGATGCCGCCGACGAAGAAGGGCGCGTACTCCGGCATCAGGACGAGGTCCAGCAGCGGCTGGTCCGCCGCGTCGGCGATCGCGGCGGCCATCGTCCACACCACGCAGAACAGCACCACCCGGCGCCGGCTCGCCCCCGGCAGCACGACGCACAGGGCGAACAGCGCGTAGAAGCGGACCTCCACCCACAGCGTCCAGCACACACCGAGCACCCGGTCGGCGCCCAGCGGCTGCTGCAGCAGCGTCAGGTTCAGCAGGGCGTCACTGGGGGAGATCGCCTCGTACGCCACCACCGGCAGCGCGAAGACCGCCGTGACCAAGACGACGGCCACCCAGTACGAGGGCATCAGCCGGGAGACGCGGGAGGCGAAGAACGAGCGCAACGGGCGGCCCCAGCCGCTCATGCAGATCACGAAACCGCTGATGACGAAGAAGATCTGGACACCGAGGCAGCCGTAGGCGAACCACGGGTGCAGCGTCGGGAACTGCGTCTTCGCCGAGGAGCCCCACGCCTCGCTGATTTCGCCGCCGCGGCCGCCGTAGTGATAAAGGGCGACCAACAGCGCCGCGAGCAGCCGCAGTCCGTCGAGGGCGCGCAGCCGTCCGCCGGAATTCCCGGCCCGTGCCGGTGCGTTGCCGAGGGCTTTCCCGGGTGCGGTCGTGACGGGCGGGGGCGCCGGAGTGCCGACGACCGTTTCGGTCATGGAGCCAATCCTCGTCAGTCACCGGAAGTGTCAACGGGCCAACCCTAGATGTCATTCCACGGAATTCCGTTCGAGGGAAGCACGATTTGCCTGACGGTCCTGATCGGTTCACCTCCACGTCGCATTGGTTTCTTACTGTTCTCCGACCTTCACGCATGCTTTGGCAACTTCTTTGCCTTCTACGCCTCATCCCAGAGCAGGAGCACCATGACGAGGGTTCGCAGCCGATGGTCACGTCCCCGGTCCGGGGACCCGGCATCCGCGCCCACGGACGCCGGCCCGCCGACCGCACAGGTCACCCCGGCCGACCTGGACGACTGCCTGCGCGCGTGCGCCGCGCACAGCGGCAAGCTCGTCGGCAGTCTCGACCCCCGCCGCACCGCCCTGGCCGAACAGCTGCGCAAGCTGCTCGCCCTGTGGGCCGCCCAGGAGCAGTCCGAACCGGCCCCGGCCGGAGCGGGCGGCCTGTTGCGCCGCGGCACCCGGACCACGAGCCCCGCCATCGGCAACGACCTGCTGGACGCCCTGCTGGCCGTCGGCAACAAGGCGCTCGACTGCGGTTACGACGACGAGCTGAACCTCACCCTGCTCATCAGCGACACCGTCCTGACCCTGCGCAGGAACTCCCGCGCCGGCTGGCGGCTGCGCGGCCGGCTGCTGGAGGCGGCGGGCCGCCCGGAGGCCGCCGTCGAGGCCTTCGACCGCTATCTGGCGCTCACCGACGACGACGGCTTCGGGGTCCGAGCGAAGACCGCCGGCCTGCGCGTCGCCCAGGACCGGCGCCGCGAGATGCTCGCCCTGCTGCGCACCACCGTCCCGGCCGCGACCGGGTTCGCCGGCCGGCCCGCCACCGGCACCTGGGCCGAGGGCCTCGCCGCGCACGCCGAGGGCGACTGGGACACCGCACGGGCCCGTCTGGTGGGAGCGCTCCTCGCCATGGACCGCGCCGAGGCGCCCGAGCAGGACTTCCAGGAGGCCCTCGGCCACTACCTGGACCTCGCCACCAGTGCCCAGGTCCGCCCCGACGCCCAGCTCACAGAACTCATAGCCCTGTTCGCCGAGCAGCGCCGCAACCGCATGCGCGGCCCCGTGCCCGACCCGACCTACGGCGGCGTCAACTGGCTGACCCTCGGTGAGTTCCGCAACCGGATCGCCGGGAAGTCCATCGCCCTGATCGCCAACTCCGGCAAGGTGGGCACCTCTTCGCTGGGCGCCGAGATCGACGCCTACGACCTGGTCGTGCGCTTCAACTCGTACAGGATCGACGCCGCGCACACCGGCCGACGCACCGACATCCACGTCACCATCCACAAGCACGGCTTCAACTGGGACAAGAAGGTCGACACCCGCCTGGTCTTCGGCGGGATCTCCGGAGACTGGAAGCACTCCCTGCGCACCCGGCTGGTGCCCGGCGCCCAGACCTACCTCGGCGACGAGACGCTGCGCTGGCCCCTGCGCAACATCGGCAAGCTCGGCGCCGACGTCTGGCCCTCGATCCCGACCAGCGGCTTCAACATGCTGTGGCTGCTCGACTTCCTCGACGTCAGCCCCACCCTGGACCTCGTCGGCTTCGACTTCTACGAGTCCGGTGCCTACCGCGTCGACGCCGCCATGAAGATGCCCATCACGTCCGTGCACGAATACACCAGCGAGAAGGCGTGGGTCATGGAACGGGCCCAGAGCGTCTCCGGCATGAGGATCTCCCTGCGATGACCGCGACCCACATATCCGCCGCGCCGAGCTCCGCGGCTCCGGCCACCGACGCCCGCGCGCTCACCGGCAAGCGCCGCATCGCCTTCGCCAGCTTCGTCGACGAGAACTACCTGCCGGGCTTCCTCGCCCTGCTGCGCTCCCTCGCCCTGTCCAACCCAGGGGTGTGCGAGGACTTCGTCGTCCTGCACGACGACCTCAAGCCCTCCTCGATCGCGAGGATCCGCGCCCTGCACCCGCGGGTCGACTTCCGTCGCGTCGACGCCGACCACTACGACACCTACGCCAAGGGCGACCAGGACAACTACCTGGTCCGCAAGGCCTACTTCATCCTCGACGTCTTCAAGATCCGCGACTACGACACCGTGATCACCCTGGACACCGACATGGTCGTCCTCGGCCCGCTCGCGGAACTGCTCTCCCTGCGCGAGGGCCTGGCCGCCGTACCGCAGTTCTTCTACGGCCAGCACAAACTCAACAGCGGCCTGCTGGTCATCCAGAAGGAGTACCTCAGCGACGCCTTCTACGCGAAGATCGACAAGGTCGGCCGCGAGGGCTCCTACGAGCTCGACAAGCACGACCAGGGCATCCTCAACGCCGTCCTGGACGGCGACTTCGTGCGTCTCGACCCCAGGTACAACTTCGTCAAGCGGCGGCTGTCCGGCGACCTCCCGGTCCCCGACGACACCGCGATCCTGCACTTCACCGGCCGCCACAAGCCCTGGCAGGGCGGCGAGGCCGGCTACACCCAGGCCCAGGAGCGGTGGGCCGAGTTCGACCTGAGCGACGCGGCCCTGCAGTCCGCCTTCCTCTCCCGCGGCGGCACCCTCCACCGCGACCTGGTGGTCCACTTCGGCACCCCGCACGTGGAACGCACCGGCGACGTCGACACCGCCCGCAAGGTCGCCCTCGCGCACATCGGCTCCGGCGACTACCAGTCGGCCGTCGACATCATGGAGCGCGTCCACATCCCCGTGGACGAGGCCTGGCCGCACGAGGTCTACGGGCACGCCCTGATGAGCGTCTCCCGCTACGACGAGGCCCGCGCCCAGCTGCTGCTGGCCACCTCCGCGCCCAACCGCGCCGCCACCGCCTTCGCCCGCCTCGCCCAGATCTCCTGGGTGCACGGCGAGGACACCGCCGCCCACCAGTACGCCCTCCAGGGCATCACCGTCGACCCCACGCACCGCGCCGCCCGCGTCTGGCACCAGCGGTCCGTCGGCGTCCCCGTCCAGCAGCAGGGCAGCCCCGGACAGCAGCTCGCCCACGTCGCCTTCTACATGGACCGGCAGGGCAACGCGGGCGACAAACTGCTCCCCGAGAGCGTCCGGCTCGCCTTCGACGAGGACTTCGGCGCCCGCCGCTGGCACTCGGTGCACGCCCACCGCCTGTTCGACGAGGCGGCCCTGGAGCGGGTCAACGCCCGCCGCGGCATGGTCATCGGCGGCGGCGGCCTGTTCATCCCGGACACCATGCCCAACGGCAACAGCGCCTGGCAGTGGAACGTCCCGGACGAGCTACTTGAGCGCGTCGACGTGCCCATCGCGGTGTACGCGGTCGGCTTCAACGCCTTCGACGGGCAGTCCTACCGCGCCCAGCGCTTCCGTGAGTCGCTGCGGCTGCTGGTGGAGAAGTCCTCCTTCTTCGGCCTGCGCAACCACGGCTCCATCGCCAAGGTCCGCGCGATGATCCCGGAGCACCTGCACGACAAGGTCCGCTTCCAGCCCTGTCCGACGACCGTCACCCGCCAGCTGGTGGCGGACTGGCAGGACCCGGCCACGCGCGACGACACCATCCTGGTCAACGGCGCCTACGACCGCGCGGGCCTGCGCTTCGGCCACGACTACGGCTACTTCCTGGCCCAGATGGCCCGCGCCGTGAAGGACCTCGGCTCGCTCGCCGAGGTGAAGATCGTGGCGCACTCCCTCGACGACGAGAAGCTGGCCTTCGACCTGCGCCGCGAGCACGGGCTGTCGCTGCCGGTCGTCCCGATGTACGACTTCGAGAACGACGAGATCCGCGCCCTGTACGCCCGCACCAAGCTGGTCATCGGCATGCGCGGCCACGCGGGCATGATCCCGTTCGGCTGCGGCACACCGATCATCAGCCTGATCTCGCACCCGAAGATGGCGTACTTCCTCGCCGACATCGAGCGCCCCGAGTGGGGCGTGTCGGTCCACGACCGCGACCTGGCCGCCCGGCTGGTGGAGCGGGCGAGGGACCTGCTCGCCGACCACGCGGGGACCGTGGCGGACGTGCACGGGCGCCAGCAGGAACTCTGGAAGATCACCGAGGCGAACGCGGCCGACCTCCGCGTGATCCTGGGCGGTTGACGCATGGGTGAGCCCCCGCACGGCCGTGCGGGGGCTCACCCATGCGTCAGGAGGTGCGGGAGCGGACGCTCACGCGTGGGGCGTGAACAGAAGGTTGCGCGTCGCACGCGGGCGGGGGGCGTACGACGGGACCAGCTCGCCGTCGGCCTCGGCCACCCAGTGGGCGTCGTAGCCCAGGGGCTCGAACTCGGCGAGCAGCGGGTCCAGCGGGGCGCCCGCCAGGGCCTCCAGCATCACCGTGGGACGGTCCCGCTTGAGCACCTGGCGCGCGCCCTTGAGGACCGACATCTCGTGGCCCTCCACATCGATCTTGATCAGATCGAGCTTGGTGCCGGCGAAGACGTCGTCCAGGGCCAGCAGCTGGATCCGCTTCAACTGGGCGTCGTCCGCCCCGTGTTCCAGGGACGAGCCGGTCGAGAGCAGGTTCCCCGCGAAACGGACGCTGATCTCGGCCCAGCCGGCCTCGGAGGACACGCCCGCCTGGAAGCGTCTGACGTTCTGGACGTTGTTCATCCGCAGGTTCACCGCGAGCCGCGCGTGGATCTCGTCCACCGGCTCGAATGCGTGCACCTTCGCCTTGGGATTGGCCAGCGCGGCGATCATCGAGAAGTAGCCGACGTGCGCGCCGACGTCGGCTATCGTCGCGCTCTTCGCGGCCAGCCGTGACCAGGTGGACAGGCTGCCGGGCTCGTAGCCGAACCGCCCGTTCCACACGGTGTCCAGGGCGACCGCCTCGTCGTTGACGCAGAACATGACGAACGGCGGACAGTACGGGGAGTCGATCTCCACGAGGCCCCGGTAGGGGAACTTCTTGCGGTGCGTGCGGATGATCTCGCCCGTGGCAACCGGCCGGACAGATGGTGCGTGGGCCAGCGTCCGGGCATTGGACTCTTCAAGCTGGGAAGTACGCATCCCGCGATCGTAGAGCCGCGAGCCCGGCGTGTCGCAGCTTTGCGAAAAGCTATTCCGCCTCGTGAGTCAGCCGTCACGGGACCGCACTGCCATTGCTTCTGCCGCAAGCAGGAGTTCCCGTCGATGTTCCCTTCCGTTAATCTCCGCTTGGGTTCCGGGCCGGGGCGGCGTTCCCGTGGTTCTCGGGACCCCGACGCCGCCCCGCGACGCGCTCATCGGTTCGCGACCGGCTCAGCGGCGTACGGCCTTCCTCAGCGCCTTCGCCCGCCGCACCATCCGGCGGGCCGTGGAGTTGCGCGGCAGGAAGGACAGCCGCTCCGGGATACCGCCCGGCAGCCCCAGGGTGGTCAGCCGGCGGCGCTTGAAGTAGCGCTGGGTGCGCGCGCCGAGGTGGGTGGAGAGGAACCGCTCCGCCGCCGGGCGCAGGCGCGGCAGGATCTGCGGCTGCATGGTGAAGCCGACCGCCTCGAGCAGCCCGGTCAGCCGGTCCTTGGGCAGCGCGTCCCCGCCCTCCGCCTCCAGGTCCGCGAGCAGCGCGTCCGCCAGGGTCACCGGCACCCGGTTGCTGTTCTGGTACGGCGTGAGCCGGTCCAGCAGCGGCTCGGTGCCGATCCGGGCGACCGGGAGGCCGTAGAACGCGGACGCGGTGAACAGGGCGGTGGAGAAGCAGCCGACGACCAGCGCGGGCGGGGCCTTCTCGAAGAGCACCTCGGCGAGCACGGGCGTGTCGACGACCGTGAGCGTGACGCCGAGCCTCTCGGCCTCGGTCTCCAGGGCGCGGCTGTAGGAGGCGGGCGCGGTCGGGTGGGGCTTGAACACGACGGCCTTGTGTCCGCGCCGGACCGCCCCGCGCATCATCCGCACGTGCAGTTCCTCCTCCTCCTTCGCGGAGAGGATGTTCAGCGCGGACAGGTACTGGCCGAGCAGCAGCGCCGCGTCGTCCGGCAGGACGGGCAGCTCGCCGGAGGCTCCCGCCAGGCAGCTCATCACCTTCAGGAAGGCGGGCGTGGGCAGCACCTGCGCGGGCACGCCGAACTCGGTCAGCAGCAGCGGGGTCAGGCCCGGCACCAGGTCCAGGTGCAGCAGGCGCCGTACGCGGGTGCCGACCAGCGGGTCGATCTTGTTGCGGGTGGGGCCGTAGCTCATCAGTCCGTCGGCGTAGACGTCGACGGGCGCCCCGGTGAAGATCTGGGCGAGGCTGAGCGCGGGGTTGACCTGGATGGACTCCAGGACCAGCTCGACCCGGTCGTCGCCGAGGCCCCACAGCAGCCGCAGATACCGCTCGAACAGCGGCAGGTCGTCGGCGCGCGGCGCCCAGGCGCCGGGGTGGAAGGGGTGGATCGCCTCGTTGAAGGAGAGCACGTCGTCGAAGTGGTCGCGCAGATGCTCGAAGCCCGGCATCTCGTCCACCGCGGGCGTGGTCTCCGGGCACGCGGCGTTGTTGAACACCAGCAGCACCCGGCGGTCCGCCTCCGTGAAGCAGTCCGAGTCGATCGCGGCCACCAGGGTCGCGGCGCCGTACAGCGTGGAGACGCAGAAGATCTGGGTGGTACGGGACATCAGGCAGCCGCCTTCGCAGTGGAGGCCCGGCGCCGCAGCCGCCGCAGCTTGGTGGAGCGTTTGAGATCCATGGTGTCGAGCACGTCACCGAGGGCGTCCTGCGGCATGCGCTGTATGGCGGCCGCGCTGCGCGCGCGCAGCTCCCTGGCGACGGCCGGCTCGAACTTCTCGATCTCCGACAGATGGTGGGCGATGATCGCGCAGTAGGTGCGCACGGCCTTGGGCAGCAGCCGGTCGGCGTCCCGGTCGGCCGCGGTCTCCTCGACGACCTGGTCGAAGGCACGGATGAAGTCGAGCTGGCGGACGTCACCGATCTGGGTGAGAGAGGTGGCGACTCCGCGCCGGTAGAACACCCCGTACAGGTCGAGCACGGCGAAGGAATCGGCCTCCCGGTGCAGCTTCCAGATCCACGGCCGGTCCTCGGCGGTGCGCAGCCCGTCCGTGAAGTGCACCAGGCCCCGGTCGACGAGCCGGCGGTGGTAGCAGCCGGCCCAGGCGTAGGCGTAGTCCACGGAGGTCGAGCGGTCGGCGGGCAGGATGGCCGCGCGCGGGTCCAGCACCTCGCCGCGCAGGCCGACCGGGACCCGGTGCACGGTCCGGGCGCGGGCGGTGGCCTGGACGTGGTCGACACGCACGAAGTCGCAGCCCAGCCGCTCGTGGGCGTCGACCAGGTCCGACAGGTAGCCGCGGGCCAGCCAGTCGTCGCCGTCCAGGAACGTCACGTACTCGCCGGTCGCCAGGTCCAGTCCGGTGTTGCGGGCGGTGGCGAGACCGCCGTTCACCTCGTGGCGGACATGGCGCACCCGGGCGACCTCGGAGAGCTCCTCGGCAGCCCGTTCGAGAATCGCCGGGGTCTCGTCCTGGGAATGATCGTCCACCAACACGAATTCGAAGTCGCTTCGAGCGTTCATACGAAGACTTCGGAGCGTGTCCGGCGCGTATTGCTGGACGTTGTAGAACGGCACAATCACGGAAAGCTTTGGCACTCGCGAAAGCCTAGAAGGTAGGCCCGGTGAGTGACTAGCCGACGGGCGTACAGGGAGTGAACTCGATGTGTCGGAACGGTGCACCACGAGTGCATTCGGCCTTTCCGGGGGCCAGTTCGGCTCTCGGTGGGCTGCTGTTAACTTTTCGTTGAGTCGTGGTTGGCCCATAACTTGGAATCGCTTCCTAGCGTCTTCGACGTGCCACCTAGTTCAACGAACCCCACACGGATCGCCGTGCTCGCGGATTCGGACACCCGATGGAAATGGGGTGCGCTGACCGCGCGCCGCATCACGCCGGGTGAAACCGTCCTCGACGGCTTCCTGCTGCGCGGCCGGGCCACACCCACCGCCCGGCAGCTGGCCGAGGTGGGCGTGCCCGCCGACTCCCTCACCGAGGTCACGGCCGTCGAGTTCCTGCGCGCCATGGCCGAGGGGTCGTACGACGTCCTCGTCCTCTCCCTCGTCGGCGGCGGCGTCCAGGCCATGCTGCACGGCCTCAAGCGCGTGTGGGAGGACGTCCCCGAGCGGCCCGTCGTCGTCACCGGCTACGTCGGCGTCGTCTACGAGAAGCTCACCGACGGCCTGCTCCTGCGGCACGGCGCGGACCTCGTCCTCGCCAACTCCCGGCAGGACGCCGAGCGGTTCCGCGCGGTGTACGAAGGGGTCGGCGCCGACGCCGACTCGGTCACCGAGGTGGCCCTGCCGTTCCTCGGCGGCGCCCCCTACGAGGGCGAACACGACCCGTACACCGTGGTGTTCGCCGCCCAGCCCTCCGTCCCTGACTCCCGCAGGGACCGGACGTACCTGCTGGAGCGGCTCGTCCGGCACGCGCGGCTGCACCCCGAGCGCGAGGTGCTCCTCAAGCTGCGCTCCAAGCCGGGTGAACACACCACGCACATCGAGGAGCTGCCGTACCAGAAGCTGGCGCAGAAGCTCGATCTGCCGTCCAACTTCCGCCTGGTGTACGGCAACATGGGCGAGGTCCTCGACCGCACCGACCTGCTGGTCACGATCAGCTCGACGGCCGCGCTGGAGTCGCTGCACCGCGGCATCCCCACCGTCGTGCTCACCGACCTCGGGGTCCGCGAGGTCCTCGGCAACCACCACTTCGTCGGCTCCGGGTGCCTCGCCTCCTGGGAGCAGCTCGACGCGGGGCACCGGCCGGCGGCGGACGCGGAGTGGGTGGCCCGGCAGGGCGTCGCCGTCGACGGGGCGTTCGACGCCGCGCGGGAGCGGGTCGCCAAGCTGCTCGCGCAGCCGGGAGGGCGTGCGCCGCTCACGCCGTACTACACGCCGGCCAGCGCGCCCGGGTATCTGCCCGGCATCCTCGCCCGGCATCACCTAGGGCCCGACGGGGCGGTGCTGCCGGGGGCGCCCGCGCATGACAGGGAGCCGGGTGCCGTCCGGCAGATCGTGCGGCGGGCCGCGCGGGGTGCCTACCGGCACGGGGTGCAGCGCGTCGCCCCTGTCATCCGGCGGATGGGGGAGCTGTGAGCTCCGCTCAGGGGGCCGCTTCGGGCCGTCCTTCGTCCGCCGCGCCGCCTGGGCCGGTCGCGCAGTTCCCCGCGCCCCTTGAAGGCGGCTTCGCCGCCATCCCCTCCGCGAACCTTGCGCAAGGAGTTCATCCCATGTCCAACTCGTCGGCTGACGCGGGCGCGTCCGTGCGTCGCGTGCTCGCTGTCATTCCCGCCCGGGGTGGGTCCAAGGGCGTGCCCGCGAAGAATCTCGCGCCCGTCGGGGGTGTTCCGCTGGTCGCCCGGGCGGTGCGGGAGTGTGTCGCGGCGCGGTTCGTGACCGATGTGGTCGTCTCCACCGACGACCAGGCCATCGCCGCCGCCGCGCGCTCGGCCGGTGCCGAGGTCGTGCTGCGTCCCGCCGCCATCGCCGGGGACACCGCCACCTCCGAGGCGGCCGTCCTGCACGCCATGGACGCCCACGAGGCCCTGCACGGCTCGCCCGTCGACGTGGTCCTGCTCGTGCAGTGCACCAGCCCCTTCGTCGTCCGCGAGGACATCGACGGCGTGGCCGGGGCCGTCGTACGGGGCGGTGCCGACAGCGCCGTCACCGTCGCCCCCTTCCACGGCTTCGTCTGGCGCGACGCCGAGGACCAGAGCGAGGGCGGCGTCGGCGTCAACCACGACAAGTCCTACCGGCCCCGCCGCCAGGACCGTCCCCAGGACCACCTGGAGACCGGCGCCGCGTACGCCATGGACGCCGCCGGGTTCCGCACCCACAACCACCGCTTCTTCGGCCGCACCGAACTGGTCCGCACCGACCCCGCCCGCGTGCTGGAGATCGACGACCCGCACGACCTGGCACGCGCCCGCGCGCTGGCCCCGCTGTTCGACGCGGACCGCCCCGGCGCCCTTCCCGCCTACGGCGACATCGACGCCGTAGTCCTCGACTTCGACGGCACCCAGACCGATGACCGGGTGCTGGTCGACTCCGACGGACGGGAGTTCGTCTCCGTGCACCGCGGAGACGGGCTCGGCATCGCCGCCCTGCGCAGGAGCGGGCTGAAGATGCTGATCCTGTCCTCGGAACAGAACCCTGTGGTCGCCGCCCGCGCCCGGAAGCTCAAGCTCCCGGTGCTGCACGGCATCGACCGCAAGGACCTCGCACTGAAGCAGTGGTGCGAGGAGCAGGGCATCGCGCCGGAGCGCGTGCTCTACGTCGGAAACGACGTCAACGACCTCCCGTGCTTCGCCGTCGTCGGCTGGCCCGTGGCGGTCGCGAGCGCCCACGACGTCGTGCGCGGCGCCGCACGCGCGGTCACCACCGTCGCGGGTGGCGACGGCGCGATCCGAGAGATCGCCGGCTGGATTCTCGGACCCTCGCTCGACTCTCTCGACCCCTCCACCAAGTAAGGACACCCCTGTTATGAGCACCAACTCCCGTCTGCGCAGCTTCGGTTCGCGCGAGGTCGGCCCCGGCAAGCCCGTCTACATCTGCGGCGAGATCGGCATCAACCACAACGGTGAGCTGGAGAACGCCTTCAAGCTGATCGATGTCGCCGTCGAGGCCGGCTGCGACGCCGTGAAGTTCCAGAAGCGCACCCCGGAGATCTGCACCCCGCGCGACCAGTGGGACATCGAGCGCGACACCCCCTGGGGCCGGATGACCTACATCGACTACCGCCACCGTGTGGAGTTCGGTGAGGACGAGTACCGCCAGATCGACGAGTACTGCAAGGACAAGGGGATCGACTGGTTCGCCTCCCCGTGGGACACCGAGGCCGTCGCCTTCCTGGAGAAGTTCGACGTCCCCGCCCACAAGGTGGCCTCCGCCTCGCTGACCGACGACGAGCTGCTGCGCGCCCTGCGCGCCACCGGCCGCTCGGTCATCCTCTCCACCGGCATGTCGACCCCCCGCCAGATCCGCCACGCGGTCGAGGTCCTGGGCTCCGACAACATCGTCATGTGCCACGCCACCTCGACCTACCCGGCCAAGGCCGAGGAGCTCAACCTCCGCGCGATCAACACGCTGGAGAAGGAGTACCCGAACGTCCCGATCGGCTACTCCGGCCACGAGACGGGCCTGCAGACCACGCTGGCCGCGGTCGCCCTCGGCGCCGTCTTCGTCGAGCGCCACATCACCCTGGACCGCGCCATGTGGGGCTCCGACCAGGCGGCCTCCGTCGAGCCGCAGGGCCTCACCCGCCTCGTGCGCGACATCCGCACCATCGAGGCGTCCCTCGGTGACGGCGTCAAGAAGGTCTACGACTCCGAGCTCGGCCCGATGAAGAAGCTGCGCCGTGTCACCGGTGTCGTCGCCGAGGCGGAGATCGCCGCCGCCGCGGGCGAGCCGGTCTCCGTCTGAGCACTCTGATCCACCCGGACCAAGATCCTCCTACGACGGGACGGTCGTACCGCCGATGAGCCCCCGCGCCGGGAATGCCGGCCCCCCCACTCTCGCGTTCGTCGAGAGCCCGGTACAGCTGCTGAACGTACTGGAATGGGCGCACGCGCATGCGCACGCGCTCGGCGCGGGGCTCGCACTCGTGGTCCTCTCGCCCGTCGACCCGATGACCCGCGGCCAGCTACGCCGGATGGCGGAACTGGCCCGCGAGGAGGGATACGAGGTCCGCTGGGAGGAGGCCCGCGGGGGCACCGCGGCCCCCTTCCACACCATCGGCGGGCTCATGGGCCCGCTGCGCCGGGCCGAGCGGATCGTCATGGGCGATCCGTTCTCCCGGTACGTCCAGCTGCTGCTGACCATCACCCGGGCCCGGGAGCTGGTCGTCGTCGACGACGGCACGGCCACCATGGAGTTCGTCACCCAGCTCGCGCGCGGCGAGAAACTGGTGCGCTGGCACCGCAAGGGCAGCAGGCCCGGCCCCCGCGACCTGGTGTTCGCGCCGGTCTCCTCCGCCGCGCGCCGCCGCCTGGCCCCGGGCGGGCAGCGGCAGGTCGAGGTGTTCTCGTCCATGCCGATCTCCGAGAGCCCGGACGGCGTCACGGTCACGGCCAACTCCTTCGCCTGGACCCGCGCCCGGTTCGGGCCGCCGCGGATCACCAGAACCGCCGACATGGTCGGCACATCGCTGGTCGAGACGGGTGTCGTCGACGGCGACCGCTATCTGGAGGCCGTGACCGGCCTCGCCAGGACGCACGGCGCCACGCGCTACTTCGCCCATCGCCGCGAGAGCGCCGAGAAACTGCACCGGCTCGCCGTCGAGACGGAGCTGGAGGTCGTGCGGCCCGATCTTCCGCTGGAGCTGATCGCCCGGCGTGGGCCCATCGGACGGACGATCCTGAGCTTCCCCTCGACCGTGGTGCACACGTTGCCGCTGGCGCTGGCTGGTACGGACGTTCGAGTCGCCGTGTGCGACATCGACCCGCGGTGGCTTACGCAGGGTGCGTCGCCCCGGGCGCAGGGGTTCCTGTCCGGGGTGACGGGGTCCGCGCGTGACGTGACACGGCTGGCGGCGGTTGCCGCGGGGTGAGGGGGGTGAGGGGGGTGAGCGCGGGCTGACCGGGTCGATTGGGCTGTGTCGGCTGGGCTGGCTGGGCCGGCTGGGCTTTCGTCACTGAGCGTGTTCTTCGTGGGTGGCCGTTGTGGTGTGTGACCTGACACAGTGAGGTCCCGACAGGCGAACACTCCCGTCGTACTCGAGTGAACCGTGGTATCCGTGGAGGGAATGAGGTCGCTCGTCGCGGATTTCATGATCGAAAAAGCTGACGGGCGGGCGAGTTTACCCATCGCAGTCCGCAGCTATGCCTGGGGCGGTCAGGTTTTCTTCCCCTAACGGGCTGAACTTTTGTTGATCGCGGGTCAGTTGACCGTCCCGGCGTCCTACCCTTCAGAGGGTGAAGCAACCCATGTCCCTTGAGTCCGAGGCCGTTCCTCCCGGGGAGGCCGTGCTTCCCGGCACCCTCCCCGAGGAGCTCCGTGCCGAACTCGTGGCCTTCCGCCGCGACTTGCACATGCACCCCGAGCTGGGAAACCAGGAGTTCCGTACCACCGCGGCGATCAAGGCGCGGCTGGAGCGGGCGGGCCTGAAGCCGCGGGTGCTCGACATGGGGACCGGGCTCGTCTGTGACATCGGTGTGCCCGACGGGGTGTGGAGCGGCGGCCCCCGCATGCTCGCCCTGCGGGCCGACATCGACGGGCTGCCCATCCCCGACGCCAAGACCGAGTGCGCGTATCGCTCGACCGTGCCCGACCGGGCGCACGCCTGCGGCCACGACGTGCACACCACCGTCGTGCTCGGGGCCGGGCTGGTGCTGGCCGATCTGCACCGGCGGGGGCTGCTGCCCCGGCCCGTGCGGCTGCTGTTCCAGCCGGCCGAGGAGGTGCTGCCCGGCGGGGCCGCCGACGCCATCGAGGGCGGGGTGCTGGACGGCGTCGAGCGGATTCTCGCCGTGCACTGCGACCCCCGGGTGGACGCGGGGCGGATCGGGCTGCGGGTGGGTGCGATCACCTCCGCGTGCGACCGGCTGGAGATCGCGCTCGGCGGGCCCGGTGGGCACACCGCGCGGCCGCATCTGACGACCGACCTGGTGACGGCCGCCGCGCGGGTCGTCACCGACGTGCCGGCGCTGATCGCCCGGCGGGTGGACACGCGGGCCGGGCTGGCCGTGACATGGGGGCGGATCGAGTCGGGGCATGCCTCGAACGTCATTCCGCAGCATGCCGAGCTGTCCGGGACCGTGCGGTGCCTGGACATCGAGGCGTGGCGGCAGGCGCCGGACCTCGTGGTCGCGGCGATCGACGAGGTCGCGAACCTGCACCGGGCGAAGTCGGAGATCACGTATGTGCGGGGGGTGCCGCCGGTCGTCAACGACGCCGGGGCGACCGCGCTGCTGCGGGACGCGATGACCGCGCGGCGGGGGGCCGACTCTGTCGAGAGCACCGAGCAGAGTCTGGGGGGCGAGGACTTCTCCTGGTACCTGGAGCACGTCCCGGGCGCCATGGCGCGGCTCGGGGTCCGTCCGCCGGGCGAGCGGACCGTGCGGGACCTCCATCAGGGTGACTTCGACGTCGACGAGTCGGCGATCACGGTGGGGGTGGAGCTGTTCACGGCGGCGGCGCTGGTGGACGAGGGCGTGTAGCTTCGCGCCTGCGGGGTCCGGTGTTCCTGCGGGACCTGGTGTTGTAGCGCGGTACGTGGGTGGGTGGTGCGGGGCCGGGGCGGGGGGGGTGCGGCCGCCGGGCCCCCCCCCCGCCCCCCACGGGGGGTCTGGTGTCTGACGGCGGCCGCTGCGGGCGGACACCCCCCGCCCCGTCCCCTTGCCGCCGTACGCGCCTTCCCGTCGCCTGTCGCCTGTCGCCTTGCCGCCTGGGGTCGCGCGCCGCCGCCGCGGGCATGCGTGCCGCCAGGGGCGGCGCGGGTGGGCGCTGGGGTCCCCCCTCCGGGGGAGGTACCTCGCTGACGCCGAGCTGGGTAACGCCCGCCCCCGCCAAACACGCCCCGGCGGCGAAACGCCGCGTCGAGGCCCGGCCTCCCCGGGCAGTCCACCCCGGTCTCACCTCAGCCGCCCCCCTCGGGTTGCGGGCGGGTCGGAGGGGAGGGAGTCTGACCGTGAGTGCGGGCGGCCTGTGGTCCTCTGTCCTTTTCGAACCAGTGGGTAACGAGGGCGTAACCGGCCATCGGCACGAATGGATAACGGCCGCGCGGAACCCCGTTCCCAGGAGTGTCTACGCGCGTTAATCTGCGCCGAACCTAGCACCCACTGCGGGGCTGTGGAGAATGGGGAACTTCAGATGCGTCGGATATCCAAACTGACTCGCGTCGCGGTGGGGGTCGCGTCGATCGCGCTCGCTGCCACGGCCTGCGGCGGCACCAGCAGCGACGGTGGCGACAGCGGCGACAAGCAGGACCTCGGCCTCGCGATCGCCTACGACATCGGCGGCAAGGGCGACCAGTCCTTCAACGACGCCGCGTACGCCGGTCTGCAGAAGGCCCAGAAGGAGTTCGGCTACAAGACGGCCGACATCGAGCCCACCGAGGGCGAGACGGACGCCGACAAGCAGCAGCGTCTGGAGACCCTCGCCAAGCAGGGCTACAACCCGGTCATCGGCGTCGGCTTCGCCTACGGCCCGGCCATGGAGGCCGCGTCCAAGAAGTACCCCGACACCACCTTCGGCATCGTCGACTCCGTGGTCGAGGGCAAGAACGTCGCCTCCCTCGTGTTCGCCGAGCAGGAGGCCTCCTACCTCGCCGGCGTCGCCGCCGCCAAGGCCACCAAGAGCAACACGGTCGGCTTCGTGGGCGGTGTGGACGTCCCGCTGATCCACAAGTTCGAGGCCGGCTACAAGCAGGGTGTGGCCGACACCAACGCCAAGGTCAAGGTCATCTCCCAGTACCTGACCCAGACCGCCGAAGAGGGCGGCTTCTCCAGCCCCGACAAGGGCAAGGCCGCCGCCGAGGGTCAGATCGAGAAGGGCGCCGACGTCATCTACGCCGCCGCCGGTCTGTCCGGCCAGGGCGTCATCGAGGCCGCCTCGAAGGCCGGCGTCTGGGCCATCGGTGTCGACTCCGACCAGTACAAGCAGGAAGCCCTCGCGGCGTACAAGGGCAAGATCCTCACCTCCGCCCTGAAGGACGTCGGCGGTGCGGTGTACACGCTGGCCGCGTCGGTCCAGGACGGCAAGCCGCTGACCGGCGTGCAGACCTTCGACCTGAAGGTGAACGGCGTCGGCCTGTCCGAGAGCAACCCCGAGTTCGCCAAGATCGCCGGCCTGACCGAGGCCGTGGCCGCGGCCAAGGAAGGCATCACCAGCGGTCAGATCAAGGTCAAGACCGAGTAGTACCGAGTGGTTGCCGGGCCGTGTCCGGCAGCGCCGCAGCGGTTCCGAGCGGGCGGGTGCGACTTCGCACCCGCCCGCTCCGTTGCGTTCGGTCCCGGTCGCCTTACGTCACCTTCCCCTTGCGTTCGGCAAGCCCCGGCGGGCGCCACGGAGTTAGCTTGGCCACGGCCGCATAACAAGGTGGACAGAAGGGGTTTTCAGGTAGGTCTACGCGCGTTAATCTGCGGCGAAGCCAGCGCCGAAGCTGAACCGTCCTCCGGCGCTTGTACGACAGGAGCACCACAACATGCGCCGGATTTCCCGGATCACGGTCGCAGGCGCAGCGACCGCCTCTCTGGCCCTCGCCCTCTCCGCCTGCGGCGGCACCTCGACGTCGGGCTCGTCCGCCGACTCGAAGGGCGACCTGGGCCTGGCCATCGCGTACGACGTCGGCGGCAAGGGCGACCAGTCCTTCAACGACGCCGCGTTCTCGGGCCTGGAGCAGGCGAAGAAGGAGTTCGGCTACGACACGGCCGACATCGAGCCCACCGAGGGTGAGACGGACGCCGACAAGCAGCAGCGTCTGGAGTCCCTGGCCAAGCAGGGCTACAACCCGGTGATCGGCGTCGGCTACGCCTACGCCGCCGCGGTGAAGGGCGCCGCCGAGAAGTTCCCGAAGACCACCTTCGGCATCGTGGACGACTCCACGATCGAGGCGAAGAACGTCGCCGACCTGGTCTTCTCCGAGGAGGAGGCGTCCTACCTCGCCGGTGTCGCCGCGGCCAAGGCCACCAAGAACGACACGGTCGGCTTCGTGGGCGGCGTGGACATCCCGCTGATCCACAAGTTCCAGGCCGGCTTCGAGCAGGGCGTCAAGGACACCAAGCCGCAGGTCAAGGTGCTCACCCAGTACCTCACCCAGACGGCCGAAGAGGGCGGCTTCTCCAGCCCCGACAAGGGCAAGTCGGCCGCCGAGGCGCAGATCGAGAAGAAGGCCGACGTCGTCTACGCGGCGGCCGGTCTCTCCGGTCAGGGCGTGATCGAGGCCGCCGCCGCCAACAAGGTCTGGGCGGTCGGCGTCGACTCCGACCAGTACAACCAGGAAGCGCTGGCGAAGTACAAGGACTCGATCCTGACCTCCGCCATGAAGGACGTCGCCAAGGCGGTCTACAACCTGGCGAAGTCGGTCGAGGACGGTAAGCCGGTGACCGGTATCGTTCGGGGCGATCTCAAGAGCGGCGAGGTGAGCCTGTCGAACTCCAACCCGGAGTTCGCGGACAATGCCGAGATCCAGAAGGCCGTCGAGACCGCCAAGGAGAAGATCATCAACGGCGCGATCAAGGTCAAGAGCAGCTGAGCGGAAACACCTTGAGCAGGGTGTGACCGAGGGGTTGCGTTCGCTCGACCGGGTGCGGGGAGACTTTGCTTCCCGTACCCGGTTGTCGGCGATGCGTGGCCCCCTGAAATGCCGTAGGGGCGCTACGCGCGTAGACGACCCCCGTCCCCAGGAGTGTGCGCCATCAACGCGTCCAGCAGCCCTCCGGCCGGAGCGGCGGTCAACGATTCGGTGACCGCCGTCGAACTCGCCGGGATCACGAAGCGATTCCCCGGTGTCGTGGCCAACCGCGACATCCACCTCACCGTCCGCAAGGGCACCGTCCACGCCCTCGTCGGCGAGAACGGCGCCGGCAAGTCGACCCTGATGAAGATCCTCTACGGCATGCAGAAGCCGGACGAGGGCACCATCGCGGTCGACGGCGAGCAGGTGAGCTTCTCGTCCCCGGCCGACGCCATCGCGCGCGGCATCGGCATGGTGCACCAGCACTTCATGCTCGCGGACAACCTCACCGTCCTGGAGAACGTCGTCCTCGGCAGCGAGAAGCTCTACGGCATCGGCGCCAAGGCCCGGCGCCGGATCAAGGAGCTCTCCGACCGCTACGGACTCGGCGTCGAGCCCGACCGCCTCATGGAGGAGCTCGGAGTCGCCGCCCGCCAGCGCGTGGAGATCCTCAAGGTCCTCTACCGCGGCGCCACCAAGCTGATCCTCGACGAGCCCACCGCGGTGCTCGTCCCGCAGGAGGTCGACGCGCTCTTCGACAACCTCCGCGAGCTCAAGGCCGAGGGCCTGTCGGTCATCTTCATCTCCCACAAGCTGGGCGAGGTCCTGTCCGTCGCCGACGACATCACCGTCATCCGGCGCGGTACGACCGTGGGGACCGCGGTTCCCTCGGAGACGACTCCGCGTCAGCTCGCCGAGATGATGGTCGGCAGCGAACTGCCCACCCCGGAGACGGCCGAGTCGACGGTCACCGACCGGCCCGTGATCACCGTGGACAAGCTCCGGCTCGAGGCCGAGGGCGGCAAGGCGCTCCTCGACGACGTCACCTTCACCATCCACGCCGGTGAGGTCCTGGGCATCGCCGGCGTCGAGGGCAACGGCCAGACCGAGCTGGTCGACGCGCTCATCGGCCTCAAGGGCGCCGACTCCGGCACGATCACCCTCGCCGAGGAGGAGATCACCGGCTGGGCCACCCGCAAGCGCCGTGAGCAGGGCATCGGCTACATCCCCGAGGACCGCCACCGCCACGGACTGCTCCTGGAGGCCCCCCTCTGGGAGAACCGCATCCTCGGCCACGTCACCGAGAGGCCCAACGCCAAGGGCATCTGGCTGGACCCGAAGGCGGCCCAGGAGGACACGCGGCGGATCGTGACGGAGTACGACGTCCGCACGCCGGGCATCGACGTCACCGCGGCCTCCCTGTCCGGCGGCAACCAGCAGAAGCTGATCGTCGGCCGCGAGATGAGTTCCAAGCCGCGCTTCCTGATCGCCTCCCACCCCACCCGCGGTGTGGACGTCGGCGCGCAGGCGGCGATCTGGGACCACATCCGCGAGGCGCGCCGCGAGGGCCTGGCCGTACTGCTGATCTCCGCCGACCTCGACGAGCTGATCGGCCTGTCCGACACGCTCCGGGTGATCTACAACGGCAAGCTGGTCGCGGACGCCGACCCGGCCACCATCACCCCCGAGGAGCTGGGCTCGGCGATGACCGGCGCCGCCGCCGGACACCTTGAGCACGAAGAGACGCCGGAAGCCCCCGAAGACGAGGCCCGCTGATGAAGAAGTTCGACAAGGAGCGCGTGCTCCTCGCCGTGGCCGGTCCGGCCATGGCGCTCGCCGTGGCCTTCGTGATCAGCGCCGTCGTGCTGCTCGCCTCCGGCAAGAACCCGGTCGAGCCGTTCCAGATCATGTTCGAGCAGCTCGGCTACTCGGACAAGCAGGTCCTGATCATCAACCAGGCCTCGCTGTACTACATCGCGGCCCTGGCGGTGGCCATCGGCTTCCGGATGAACCTGTTCAACATCGGCGTCGACGGCCAGTACCAGCTCGGCGCCATGATCGCCGCGATCGTCGGCGCGCACATGAACCTGCCCGCGGTGATCCAGGTCCCGCTGCTGCTCCTGGCGGCCGCCGCGACGGGCTCGCTGTGGGCCGGTATCGCCGGTGTCCTCAAGGTCACCCGTGGAGTGAGCGAGGTCGTGGCGACGATCATGCTCAACGCCATCGCCGTCTCCGTCATCTCCTACCTGTGGCTGCCCGACGTCCTCGGCGTGAAGCAGGGGAACAACAACACCACCGGCGAGATGTACGAGTCCGGCTGGATCCCCGGCTTCGACCTGGGTGACGCCGGCGAGATCTACGGCCTCGTCGTCCTCGCCGCGCTGCTCGGCATCGGCTACTGGGTCCTCCTCAACCGCACCCGCTTCGGCTTCGACCTGCGCGCCTCCGGCGCCTCCGAGTCGGCCGCCACGGCCAGCGGCGTGAACCCCAAGCGCATGGTGCTCAGCGCCATGCTGCTGTCCGGTGCCATCGCGGGTCTGGCGGGTCTGCCGATCCTGATGGGCAGCACGCACACCTACAACCTGAACTTCCCCACCGGCATCGGCTTCCTCGGCATCGGCATCGCGCTGCTCGGCCGCAACAGCCCGGTCGGCATCCTCTTCGCCTCGCTGCTGTGGGCCTGGCTCGACAAGGCCTCCCCCGAGCTGGACTTCTACGACTACGACAAGGAGATCGCGGTCATCATGCAGGGCATCATCGTCCTCGCGGTGGTCGTCTCCTACGAGGTCGTACGCGAGTGGGGTCTGCGCCGCCAGCAGCGCCGCGTCGGCGCCGAGCTGGCCGCCGGGCACGTCCTGGGCGCCACCGACAACAACGTGAAGAAGGAGGTGGCGGGCTGATGACCACCGCGACCGACGTCAACCAGCCCACGCTGGAGCCCGCGGCCCCGGCCGGCCGCCGTATGTCCCTGCCGGTCCTGATGCTGGTCATCGCCGGCGGCCTGGCGCTGACCTCGATCGTCCGCCTCATCACGGACGCCAACGGCATCACCAACGTCAGCCAGATGTCCACCGCCCTGCAGCTCGCCGTGCCGATCGGCCTCGCCGGTCTCGGCGGTCTGTGGGCCGAGCGCGCGGGCGTCGTCAACATCGGCCTCGAGGGCATGATGATCCTGGGCACCTGGTTCGGTGCCTGGGCGGGCTTCCAGTGGGGCCCCTGGACCGGTGTCGTGGTCGGCATCCTCGGCGGCGCCCTCGGCGGCCTGCTGCACGCCTTCGTCACCGTGACGTTCAACGTCAACCACATCGTCTCCGGTGTGGCGATCAACATCCTCGCCCTCGGCGCCACCCGCTACCTGGCCCCGCTGGCCTTCGAGGGCCACTCGGGCGGCTCGGCCAAGCAGTCCCCGCCGGTGGACTCCCTCGGCCACTTCACGGTGCCCGGACTCTCCGACTGGCTGCGTGACCTCAACAACGAGGGCTGGTTCTTCGTCTCGGACGTCGCCGGTCTCCTCGGCGGCCTGGTCACCAACGTCTCCTGGCTGACCCTGATCGCCATCGCGCTGATCCCCGGCACCTGGTGGGTGCTGTGGCGCACCGCGTTCGGCCTGCGCCTGCGCTCCTGCGGCGAGAACCCGGTCGCGGCCGAGTCCCTCGGTGTGAACGTCTACAAGTACAAGTACATCGCCGTGATCATCTCCGGCGGCCTGGCCGGCCTCGGCGGCGCGTTCCTGTCGATCGTGGCCAACCCCTTCTACCTGGAGGGCCAGACCGCGGGCCGCGGCTACATCGGTCTCGCCGCGATGATCTTCGGCAACTGGATGCCGGGCGGCCTCGCCCTGGGTGCCGGCCTGTTCGGTTACACCGACAGCCTCAACCTGCGCGGCGGCTCGGAGAACGTCCACGCCCTGCTGCTGCTCGGCGCGCTGTTGCTGCTCATCGGCGCCGTCTGGCTCGTGATCTCCAAGAAGTACCCCTCGTCGATGATCACCGCTGTGATCGGCGCGCTGGTCCTGGCCTGGTACCTGGGCACCAACGAGGTCCCCAACCAGGTCGTCGCCGCCACGCCGTACGTCATCACCCTGGTCGTGCTGGCCCTGTCCGCGCAGCGTCTGCGCATGCCGAAGGCGGACGGAATGCCGTACCGGAAGGGACAAGGCAAGTGACCTTCGACTGGGAGGCCCTGCGGGCCGTGGCACGGGAGGCCATGTCCCACGCCTACGCGCCCTACTCGGGCTTCCCGGTCGGGGTCGCGGCCCGCGTGGACGACGGCCGCACGGTCTCCGGCTGCAACGTGGAGAACGCCTCCTACGGGCTCGGCCTGTGTGCCGAGTGCGGGCTGGTCTCGGAGCTCCAGCGCACCGGGGGCGGCCGCCTGACGCACTTCACCTGTGTGGACGGCCAGGGCGACATCCTCGTCCCGTGCGGCCGCTGCCGCCAGCTGCTCTACGAGTTCGGCGGGCCGGACCTGCTGCTGGAGACGCCGGCGGGGATCCTGCCGCTGTCGCGGATGCTGCCGCAGGCCTTCGGGCCGGACCATCTCAGCAAGTGACACCACCCCGCGGCCCCTCTGAGAACACCCGCTCAGAGGGGCCGCGACTTTCTTCAGAACGTCGGAAGGAAAGCCATGGCCATGGACGCCATCTCCGTCATCCGCACCAAGCGGGACCGCGGTGAGCTCAGCGACGAGCAGATCGACTGGGTCATCGACGCGTACACCCGCGGCGAGGTCGCCGACGAGCAGATGTCCTCGCTCGCCATGGCGATCCTGCTCAACGGCATGAACCGGCGCGAGATCGCCCGCTGGACCGCGGCGATGATCGCCTCCGGCGAGCGCATGGACTTCTCCTCCCTGTCCCGCCCGACTGCCGACAAGCACTCCACCGGCGGCGTCGGCGACAAGATCACCCTCCCGCTCGCCCCGCTGGTCGCCGCCTGCGGCGCGGCCGTCCCGCAGCTGTCCGGCCGCGGCCTCGGCCACACCGGCGGCACCCTGGACAAGCTGGAGTCGATCCCCGGCTGGCGCGCCCTGCTCTCCAACGAGGAGATGCTGCACGTCCTCGACACCACCGGCGCCGTGATCTGCGCGGCGGGCGACGGCCTGGCCCCGGCCGACAAGAAGCTGTACGCCCTGCGCGACGTCACCGGCACGGTCGAGGCGATCCCTCTGATCGCCTCCTCGATCATGTCGAAGAAGATCGCCGAGGGCACCGGCTCCCTGGTCCTGGACGTGAAGGTCGGCACCGGCGCCTTCATGAAGACCATCGAGGACGCCCGCGAGCTGGCCTCCACCATGGTCGGCCTCGGCACCGACCACGGCGTGAGGACGGTCGCCCTGCTCACCGACATGTCGACCCCGCTCGGCCTCACCGCGGGCAACGCCCTGGAGGTCCGCGAGTCCGTCGAGGTCCTCGCGGGCGGTGGCCCGGCCGACGTCGTCGAGCTGACCGTCGCCCTGGCCCGCGAGATGCTCGACGCGGCCGGAGTGAAGGGCGCCGACCCGGCGAAGGCACTGGCCGACGGCTCCGCGATGGACGTCTGGCGCCGCATGATCGCCGCGCAGGGCGGCGACCCGGACGCCGTGCTGCCCGTCGCCCGCGAGCAGCACGTGATCAAGGCGCCCTCCTCGGGCGTCCTCACCCGCCTCGACGCGTACGGCATCGGCGTCGCCGCCTGGCGCCTCGGCGCGGGCCGCGCCCGCAAGGAGGACCCGGTGCAGGCGGGCGCGGGCGTCGAGATGCACGCCAAGCCCGGCGACACCGTCACCGAGGGCCAGCCGCTGCTGACCCTGCACACGGACACGCCCGAGCGCTTCGAGTACGCCCTCCAGGCGGTCGAGGGCTCCTACGACGTCGCCGCCCCGGGCACGGCCTTCACGGCCTCGCCGGTGGTGCTGGAGCGCATCGCCTGACCGGGAGTCCCGCTCTCCCGCCCGAACGGGACCGTGCCCTCGCGCCGGTCCCGTTCGGCATGCCGGCCGTCAGCCGAGCAGCGCCGCCACGACCACCAGGACCGGCACCGACACCACCGTCGACAGCAGGATCGCCTCCCGGGCCAGCACCTCGCCGACCCGGTATGTGCTCGCGTACGTGAAGAGGTTCTGCGCGGCGGGCAGCGCCGAGGTCACCACCACGTCCAGCAGCGGCGCCCCGCGCAGGCCGAAGACGCCCGCCGCCAGGAGCCAGGCGGTCACGGGCTGCACGAGCGTCTTGAGACCGACGGCCAGCAGGACCGGCGCCCGCTCCGCGCCGCGCAGTGGCAGGGAGCTGCCGCGCAGGGCGATACCGAAGGCCAGCAGCGCGGCGGGCACGGACATGTTGCCGATGAGCGTGAGCGGGTCCAGTACCGGGGCCGGCACCCGCAGGCCCGCCGCCGAGACCGCCACCCCGGCCAGCGATCCCACGGCTATCGGGTTGCGCAGCGGCGTCAGCACCCGCTGCACCAGCGGACGCTTCGCCCCGCCGCTCGCCAGGTCCAGCACCGTCACCGCCACCGGCGTCACGCCGACCAGCTGGAACAGCAGCACCGGCGCCACCAGTGAGGCGTCGCCGAGGACGTACACCGCGATCGGTATGCCCAGGTTCCCCGAGTTGACGTACCCCGCGCACAGCGCGCCGATCGTCGTACGGGCCACCCCCCACCGGCGTACTACACCCGCCGCCACGAACAGCCCGGCCACGGCCGCCGTGCTCAGGGCCGTCACCAGCAGCCGGGTCGAGAAGACCACCGACAGATCGGCCCGGGCCAGCACCGTGAACAGCAGCGCCGGGGTCGCCACGTGGAAGGCGAGCCTGGTGAGGACGTCACGGCCCTGCCCGCCCAGACAGCCCCGCAAACCGATCACATACCCGACGCCGATCACCACGACGATCACGGCGAAGCCGCTCAGTACCCCCTGCACGGCGCCTCTCCGGCGGGTCGGCGGTCGGCTTCGGGACAGGCGTACGGCATGGGCGGCTGTGGTGGTCGGGGCACGGCAGCAACCCTTGGGCAGGGCTCGGGCCCCGGTCAATGTGACGCCGACTACGAGGGCGCCGCGATGAGTTCCCGGAGTCCGTGCGGTCTACCGCACGTGGACGCCATGAGACCCGCCGTACTCGTGATCGCAGGCCCCGTCATCCGGAGCGAGGTGACGGGGTGGTGCGACGCCGTGCGCGGCGCGCTGGAGTCGACCCGCGCCGGGGTCGTGGAGTGCGACGTGGCCGGGATCGGGCCGCCGGGGCTCGCGGCCGTCGACCTGCTGGCGCGGATGCAGCTCACCGCACGCAGGACCGGCGGCCGGATACGGCTGCGCGACCCCGACCCGGCGCTATGCGCGCTGCTCGATCTCGTCGGACTCCGCTTCGAGGTGTGGGGGCAGCCCGAACAGCGGGAACCACCGTTCGACGTCGAGGAAGAAGTGGAAACCGGTGATCCGGCCCGCTGAGATCTCCAGCACCTGGATCGCCCAGGGGGTGTAGCCGCCCCTCTCCTCGTCCGGCTTGTAGTGCGCGAAGCCGGGCAGGCCGTTGACCTCGACCGCGCGCAGCCGCGAACCGGCGCAGCCGGCGCCGAGCGTGGTCATGAAGCCGGTGATGTCGTCCGTCCCCACCAGCCACAGGTCGAACGGCGGCATCGTCATGACGGCGTCCTCGTGCAGGATCGCCGTCAGCGCCGCCATGTCGTAGCCCTCGAAGGCCGCGACATAGCGCTCCAGGAGCTTCTTCTGCTCCTCGTCCAGCGGGTCCGACACGGCCGCGTCGGCGCCCGACTCGGAGCGCTCCGAGAGCGTGGCGCGGGCCCGCTGGAGGGCGCTGTTGACGGAGGCGACCGAGGTGCCGAGCAGCTCTGCCACCTCGCTCGCCCGCCACGCCAGCACCTCGCGCAGTATCAGCACCGCGCGCTGCTTGGGCGGCAGTTGCTGGAGGGCGGCCATGAACGCCAGCCGCACCGACTCCTTGGCGACGGCCGCCTCCGCCGGGTCGGCGGTCGTGGGCAGCACCCGGGTGTCCGGCATGGGCTCCAGCCAGGTGTGGTCGGGGCGGGGGGAGAGCGCGGCCCGCGCCAGCGGGGTCGCCTCCGACAGGTCCATCGGTCTGGCCCGCTTGTTGCCCGCGGTCAGCATGTCCAGGCAGACGTTCGTCGCGATCCGGTACAGCCAGGACCGGAGGCTGGAGCGGCCCTCGAACCTGTCGTAGCTGCGCCAGGCCCGCACGAGTGTGTCCTGGACCGCGTCCTCGGCCTCGAAGGAGGAGCCGAGCATGCGGTAGCAGTAGCCCGTCAGCTCGACGCGGTGCTTCTCCAACTCGACGTCGAGGTCTGTCGTCGTCGCGGTGTCGCCCATCGTCCACCCACCCCTGTGGCCGGTCCTGTGTCGTACGCCTCATTGCGTCCAGCACTTCGGAAGCTACCCCAGCCCACTGACAATGGCCCGCCGCCCCAGCAAAACAGCTGGTCAACGGGCCCTTCCCTGCCTGTTGCACGTTGCGGGGTGCAGGTCCGCCGCCGCCGTTCGCGCAGTTCCCCGCGCCCCTTTTGGCCTGCGCGGCCGGCGCCCTCGCTCCTGTGCGCTTCCGGGCGCGGGTGCGTTGTGGCCGTTCGCGCAGTTCCTCGCGGCCCTTGAGTCTGCGGGTGCGTCGTGGCCGTTCGCGCAGTTCCTCGCGGCCCTTGAGTCTGCGGGTCCGTCGTGGCCGTTCGCGCAGTTCCCCGCGCCCCTTGAATGTGCGGGTCCGTCGTGGCTGGTCGCGCAGTTCCTCGTGACCCTTTGGTCGTCCTTGCGTCGGTGGGGCGGCGGGCGTGGTCGCTTTTAGGGGCGCGGGGAACCGCGCGACCAGCCACATGCGGGCCGCACCCGGCCGGGGAGGGGGTGGATCCACCACGCCTTCTTGGGGGCGCGGGGAACTGCGCGAACGGCCACGACGCACCCGCACCCGGCGATGAAGAGGGGACGGGGCCCCCTTACGCCGCCCGGCCCGCCGCAAGCGATGCCGCTCTCGTGCCGGCCAGGGTGATCCCCACAACCCCCACCACCGCGGCGACGCCGACCCCCACCGTCCCGCCCCAGCCCCCCGCGTGGAACGCCACCGCCCCGACTGTGCTGCCGACACTGGAGCCGACGTAGTACGCGGACTGGTAGAGCGCGGAAGCCTGCGCACGCCCCCGCGTCGCCGTCCTGCTGACCGCCGAGGACGCCACCGCGTGCCCCGCGAAGAAGCCGGCCGTGACGAGGACCAGGCCCAGCAGGACGAGGACGAGGGAGTCGGCGAGGGACAGCAGCAGCCCCGCCGCGGTCGTGCCGCCGGCCAGGTACAGCGCGCCCCGGCGGCCCACCCGCCCCTGAAGACGGCCGGCGGTGGACGCCGACACCGTACCCACGAGGTAGACCAGGAAGATCGAGCCGACGACGCCCTGCGGCAGGGAGAACGGCTCATCCGTCAGGCGGTAGCCGATGGCGGTGTACACCCCGCCGAACACCGTCATGAACAGCGCCCCGATGGCGTAGAGCCGGCGCAGCAGCGGATCGGCGAGATGGCCGCGGACCGTGCGCACGAGCACCGCAGGACGCAGCGAGCCCGGCGTGAAGTGCTTCGGCGCGGGCAGCAGCAGCCGGAAGGCGACCGCGCAGGCCACCGCCAGCACACCGATCACACCGAGGGCGGCCCGCCAGCCCCACTCCTGGGCCACCCAGCCCGTGACGACCCGCCCGCTCATCCCGCCGACGCTGTTGCCCGCGACGAACAGACCGATCGCGGTGACCAGCGCCCGCGGCCGGACCTCCTCAGCGAGATACGCCGTCGCCGAGGCCGGCAGGCCCGCCAGCGCCGCGCCCTGCACCGCGCGCAGCGCCACCAGGGCGGGCAGCGAGGGCGCGAGGGGGACGAGGACCGCCACGGTCACGGCGACCGCCAGCGACCAGGTCATGACCGTACGCCGTCCGAACCGCTCGGACAGCGCGCTCATCGGGAGCACGAACACCGCGAGGCCGCCCGTCGCGGCCGCCACCGTCCAGCTCGCCTGTCCCGCGCTCACCCCGAAGTCGGCGGAGATCAGCGGCAGCAGCGCCTGCGTGGCGTACAGCAGGGCGAACGTCGCCACACCGGCCAGGAAGAGCGCGAGGCTCATCCGCCGGTAACCGGGACCGCCCGGAGTCATCCGGGAGTCGGCGGTGGGTGCGGCGGGGGACGGAGGAGCGGCGTCCACGACGGTGGACGCCCCGGTATCGGCGGGATTCATGCTTCGACCGTACGGAGATCGCCGCTCATCCGTCCAATGCATGGAATCGGCATAATCGTTCCCGTGATGCATCAGCAGAGGTCAGGTCAGCGCCTGTCACCGAGTGGTGACACAGAAGACATCGTCGCCCTGCTCGCGCCGCGCCTCGCGCACTTCGCCGGGGTCGCCCGCACCGAGCACGTGACACGGGCCGCGCAGGAGATGAACGTCCCCCAGTCGACGCTGTCGCGCGCGATGGTCCGGCTCGAACAGGACCTGGGCGTGGACCTGTTCGCCCGCCGCGGCCGGACCGTGTTGCTCACGCCCGCCGGCCGCACCTTCCTCGGTTCCGTCGAACGGGCCCTCGCCGAGATCGAACGGGCGGCCGAGGAGGTGCGCGCCGACGCCGACCCGGCGGCGGGCAAGGTCGCCTTCGGCTTTCTGCACACCATGGGCGCCGAGACCGTGCCGGGACTGATCCACGCCTTCCGCGCCGACCACCCCCGGGTCCGCTTCAGCCTGGTGCAGAACTACGGCGAGGCCATGCTGGAGCGGCTGCGCGCGGGGGAGCTCGACCTGTGTCTGACCTCGCCCGTCCCGGACGCCCCCGACCTGGTCGGGCGCCGGCTGGACGAGCAGAAGCTGCGGCTGGTGGTGCCCGCCGACCACCGTCTCGCCGCACGCAGGCGGGTACGGCTCGCCGAGGCCGCCGACGAGGCGTTCGTGACCCTGGAACCCGGCTACGGACTGCGCCGCATCACCGACGACCTCTGCAAGGAGGCAGGTTTCCGGCCCCGGATCGCCTTCGAGGGCGAGGAGGCGGAGACCCTGCGGGGCCTGGTCGCCGCCGGACTGGGCGTCGCCCTGCTGCCGCCGCCGGCCGTGCCCCGGCCGGGCGTCGCCGAACTGACGGTGACGGCCCCCCGCGCTGCCCGCGAGATCGGCGTGGCCTGGCTGGAGGGGCGGCCGGACACCCCGCCCGTGGCGGCGTTCAAGAAGTTCCTGCTGTCCAGGCGGGGCCGCCTGCTGCACGAGTGAGACGTGCCCGAGGCCCTTCTGGCGGCCCTAGTGATGCCGCAGCGACCGTCCGAACCCGGACGCCAGGGGCATGCGCAGCCCGAGCGGCGGCGGGGCGGCGAGGGCGTCCTCGACCGGGCGGGAGAAGGCGCGGTCGAACAGGGCGCCCATCACGAAGTCCTCGGTCAGGCACATCACTTCGTCGCGATGCTGCTGCAAGGCGTGCCGGTCCGAGTGGACTTCGAAGCGGCACACCTCGCGGTTCGCCTTCTTCGCGCGCGTCGCGAGCCGGAAGGACAGCTCGGGGTCGGTGCGCTCGTCGTTGGTGCCGTGCACGATCAGCACCCGGCGTCCGGCGAGCTGCTTCACCGGTTCGGGTGGTGCGGCCATGTCCTCCTCGGGCAGCCAAGGGGCGAGCGCGACCACGGAGTTGACGGCCTCGTGGCCGCCCGCGTGCAGCGCCGCCCGGCCGCCCATGTCGATGCCCGCCAGGCACACGGGGACGTCGCCGTAGCGGCGTACGGCCTCGCCGGCGGCCCAGGAGGCGTCGCGGGCGAGGTGCGCCTCGCTGCCGTTCCAGCCGCGGTAGCGGTAGTGGACGACGTGCGCGGCCAGGCCCTCCTGCCGTCCCGCACGGGCCAGACGGCGTCCGAGCGCGCGGACGGAGCCCGCCGCGAGCAGGGCGGACGGACGGCGGGTCGACCGCTCGTCGCCGCCCGGGAGCAGCAGCACCACCCCGCTCACCGCCGTCGGTTCCGGACCGAACGCCCGTCCCAGCCGGGCTTCGCGAACCGGCGTCGCATGCTGTGCCATGACAGAACAGTGTCAGAAGCGTGCGTGTACGCCACCCGTCCGTGGGGTCACCGTTGCGTATCGGCCGAGTTGCGGCGACGGGCGATCTACGCGCGTAGGAGTTAGAGTGCGGAAATGACGAGCCAGACTGACCGGATGGGGACCACCCCGAGCCCGGACCAGATCCGCCGGGCACCCAAGGTACTGCTGCACGACCATCTCGACGGCGGGCTGCGGCCCGGCACGATCGTCGAACTGGCCCAGGAACAGGGCTACTCCGCGCTCCCCGAGACCGACCCGGCCGAACTGGACCTCTGGTTCCGCGAGGCCGCCGACTCCGGCTCCCTGGAACGCTATCTGGAGACCTTCTCGCACACCGTCGGCGTCATGCAGACCCGCGACGCCCTCGTCCGGGTCGCCCGCGAGTGCGCGGAGGACCTCGCCGAGGACGGCGTCGTCTACGCCGAGGTGCGCTACGCCCCCGAACAGCATCTGGAGGGCGGCCTCAGCCTCGAAGAGGTCGTCGAGGCCGTCAACGAGGGCTTCCGGCAGGGCGAGCGCACCGCCCGCGAGAACGGCCACCGCATCCGGGTCGGGGCGCTGCTCACCGCCATGCGGCACGCCGCCCGAGCCCTGGAGATCGCCGAACTCGCCAACCGCTACCGCGACCTCGGCGTCGTCGGCTTCGACATCGCCGGGGCGGAGGCGGGCTTCCCGCCCACCCGGCACCTCGACGCCTTCGAGTACCTCAAGCGCGAGAACAACCACTTCACCATCCACGCCGGTGAGGCCTTCGGGCTGCCCTCCATCTGGCAGGCCCTCCAGTGGTGCGGCGCCGACCGGCTCGGGCACGGCGTGCGCATCATCGACGACATCGAGGTCAAGGACGACGGCACGGTCCACCTCGGCCGCCTCGCCTCCTACGTCCGCGACAAGCGCATTCCGCTGGAGATGTGCCCGAGCTCCAACCTCCAGACCGGCGCCGCCGCCTCCTACGCCGAGCACCCCATCGGGCTGCTGCGCCGCCTCCACTTCCGCACCACGGTAAATACCGACAACCGACTTATGTCGGGCACGAGTATGAGCCGGGAATTCGAGCATCTCGTCGAGGCGTTCGGTTATACGCTCGACGACCTCCAGTGGTTCTCCGTCAATGCGATGAAATCAGCGTTCATTCCTTTCGATGAACGACTGGCGATGATCAACGACGTCATCAAGCCCGGTTACGCCGAGCTGAAGTCCGAATGGCTGTTTCAACAGACCGCTTCGACCAGCGGTTCTGGGTCGTCGGAGGGCTGATCGGGAGACGGGGAATGCGGGCGGGCTTTCACAAGCCGTCCGCATTTCGGTGTTTGCGGTCGGCCCTGCGGCGTGTTTACGTTCGGGAACCGCTTCCGTCCCCCGTTCAGTCTTCGATTTCAGTCAAGGACGCATTTAACGATGAAGCAGTCTGCTGCCAAGACCCTCGGTGTCGCCGCGCTCGGTGCCGCCTTCGCCGCGACCGGCGCGGGCGCCGCGAACGCCGCCCCGGCCCTGCCCGACGCCGGCCAGGCGCTTGGCACCGTCGCCCAGGTCCTGCCGGGTGCCGGTGAGGCCCTCAGCCAGGCACAGCCCGCCCTCGCCGCCGGCGTCGCCGCCGCGCAGCCCGTTGCCGAGAAGGCGCTCGCCGACGGTCCGACCAAGCCGGCCGCGGGCCTGCTCGGCGGTCTGCCGGTGGGTGGCCTGCCCACCAAGGGCCTGCCCGTGAACGGCCTCCCGCTGGGCTGACCCAGATACCCCTGCGCCGTCGGGGCGCGTCCCGGATCTCCGGGCGCGCCCCGACGGCGTACGCGCAGGCGGCGGCTCACCAGGCCGTACGGACCTTGTTCTCCGAGGGGAGGAGTATCCACAGCGCGATGTACAGCAGGAACTGCGGACCCGGCAGCAGACAGGACGCCAGGAAGATCACGCGCATCGCGGTGGCGGAGATGCCGAAGCGCCGAGCCAGCGCGGCGCACACTCCGCCGATCATCCGGCCGTTCGCGGGGCGGGCAGGGCGGGACATGGCGGCTCCTTCGTGAGCTGATCCGAGGCGGCCCCGGTGGCTGCCTCATCTGCTCTCAACGCTACGGAGACGAAGGGGGCATAGCGTCGCTCCACGGGGCGATCCCGACCCTGGGAATCGTCGGGGTCCGACCCTGAGCGGGCCCCTCATGCGGCCGCTCCTCCCGCCCCTCGGCCAGACGGCGCAGCCGTGCGCGGCCCAGCGGGACCACCGCGAGATGCGCGAGCACGACGCCCGCGGTGTTCAGCAGCAGCGAGTCGACGTCCGTGACCTGGCCGGGTACGCCCGTCTGGAGCAGCTCGATGGCCAGGGAGATCAGGGCGCCCGCGGTCGCGGTACGCAGCAGGGAGCCCAGCGGGGAGACGGTCAGTCTGCCGCTCGCGACCGGCAGCAGGACGCCCAGCGGCGCCAGCAGCACCAGCCCCTCGCCGATCCTGCGGGCGGCTTCGAGACCGCCCAGCGCCAGGTCCGCGCGGATGCCGGCGAACGGGCGCAGGTTCGCGGGCATGACCCAGGGGACGTCGAGCGGCCGCAGCGTGAACCAGGCGACGAGCGCGAGATGTGCGACGAGGAGGACACCTCCGGTCACACGGATGCGGAACGCGGCGTTGCCGCCCATGGAGCCTTGACGCTGCACGCCCCCCAAGACGCGGCGTCCCGCGCAAACGGTTCCGCCACAACAGGTGTGAGGCCTACGCCACATTCCGGCCGATGCTCGGGCGGCGCACAACTCGGCGTCAGCGACGTACCGCCCGGTGGTCGCTGAGGGCGGGGCGCCGCGCGACCCGGCGTCAGGAAGTGCCGCTGGGTCGTCGCTGGGGCGGGGGCGTCACGCAGCTCGGCGTCAGTGAGGCGCCGCCGCGCCCACCCGTGCCGCCCCTAGCGGCACGCATGCCCGCGGCTAGGGCGGCGCGCAGCCCGCGTACGGCGGGGAGGGGACGGGGCGGGGGGTGTCCGCCCGCAGCGGCCGCCGTCAAAGGCCAGAACCCCCGTAGGAGGCCGGTCCGGCGGACCGAGGACGGACACCCCCCGCCCCGGCCCCGCACCACCCACAAACCCTAGGCACTACCGCCCGCCCAGCGGAGGCGTCACCCAGCCGCAACCAAAGTGCTCGGCGGCCGCACGCCCCCCGGATCCGTCCGCACCTCGGACGTGCACTCGTAGCGCCGAGCCGCCCCCGACGGCCCGCCGAGGATGACCGACCCGTCGCCCTCCGCGGCCTCGGAGTCGGAGAAGGTGCACACGATCTGGGCCAGCGCGTAGGACGACAGCCGGTCGGGAGCGACGCTCAGCCGCAGCGTGTCCTCCGGATCACCCTCCCGGGGCCCGCCCGACTTGATCCGGGACGGCACGTCCGTCGTGTACCCGGCCAGCCGCTCCTCCGCCGACGGCCGCTCCGCGAGCTCGTTCAGCAGCCCCTGCGCGAGCAGCACCCGCCGGGCCGAGTCCGCCGTCCCCTCCGGAATGTTCACCGACCGGTCCACACTCACCAGCGAGGCGCCACAGCGCAGGAACACCTGCACCGCCAGCCCCCGCGCGGACTGCGTGGCCACGTCCGGCGCGGACAGCGAACAGTGGGCCCGCGACGGCGCCGCGCCGTAGTCGGTCGGCACCTCCGTGGCCCGGATCCCGCACCCCGCCACCGTCCCGACGAGCAGCCCCAGCGCCAGCGCCCGGCGCGCGTTCACGACGCGTCCCCCCTCGTGTCCTGCCCGGTCTCCCGCACGGCCGGCTCCGCGGCCTCCGTCCCGTCCTGGGGCAGCCGCAGCGTGAACACCGCGCCGCCGTCGGGGGAGTTGGCGGCGGTGATCTCCCCGCCGTGGATGTGCGCGTTCTCCAGCGCGATGGACAGCCCGAGCCCGCTGCCCTCCGACCGCGGCCGGGACGCGCTCGCCTTGTAGAAGCGGTCGAACACGTGCGGCAGCACGTCCTCGGGGATGCCGGGCCCGTGGTCGCGGACCTCGATGACGACCTCGTCGGCGGCGGCCCGCACGGCCACCCGCACGGGCGACCCGCCGTGCTTGAGCGCGTTGCCGATCAGGTTGGCCAGGATCACGTCCAGCCGGCGCGGGTCGAGCTGCGCGTGGATCCCGCGCTCGGCGTCCAGATCCACCGCGTCCAGCCACGCGCGCGCGTCGATGCAGGCGGTGATCAGATCGGCGACGTCGACGTCGTCCAGCACCAGCCGGGCCGTACCCGCGTCGAAGCGGGTGACCTCCATCAGGTTCTCCACGAGGTCGTTCAGCCGCCGCGTCTCGCTCACGACGAGCCGCACCGCGGGCTCGATCATCGGGTCGATGCCGCCGGCCTCGGAGTCCAGCTCCTCCTCCAGCACCTCGGTGACGGCGGTGATCGCGGTCAGCGGGGTACGCAGCTCATGGCTCATGTCGGCGACGAACCGCCGCGAGGCGTCGTCGCGGGAGGCCATGTCGGCGACCCGCTTCTCCAGGGCCTCGGCGGCGTTGTTGAACGTCCGTGACAGATCCGCCAGTTCGTCGGTGCCCGACACCCTCAGCCGGGTGTCGAGTCTGCCCTCGCCGAGCCGCCGGGCGGCGACCCCGAGCCGGTGCACCGGCTTCAGCACGGTCGTCGCCGCGGCCTGCGCGAGCAGCGCGGAGCCGATCAGGGCGAGGCCGGTGGCGATGCCCAGCGACCAGGCGAGGGAGTTGAGGTCCTTGGCCTCCGGCTCCAGCGACTTGAGCATGTAGCCGGTCGCACCGCCGCCGATCACCCGGGTGCCGGCCACCAGGTACGGGGTGCCGTCGTCGACGACACGCTGCCAGTACAGGTGGTACTCGGCGTCGTTGGCCGAGGTCAGCGGCTGCTTGCGGTTCACCGCGGTCCGCAGGGACTCGGGCACGTCACCGAGCTCGAAGCCGTTCAGCCCGCCCGAACCGCCGTACACCGTCTTGCCGTTGGGGTCCTCGGCGACCAGCAGGACCGTGAAGTGCTGGCTGCCGCCCGCCATCAGGCCGGCGGTGCGCTGGAGGTCGTCCTGGCTGGGGTGTTCGGGCAGGGCGCCCGCGCGGCTGCGCATCTCCTGCTCGAAGTCGCGCAGCACCGCGTCCTGGGCGCGGGTGAGCACCGCCTCCCGGTTCAGCCAGTAGGCGATGCCCGACGCGGACACGGCGGCGGTCAGCGCGACGAGGCCGAACACGACGACGAGCCGCAGCCGCAGACTGGTGAAGCGCAGCCTTGAGAAAGCTCCCTTGCGATCCGCGGCCCAGCCGCGGAGACCCCCTTGCTTCGTCGTCACTGAGGCGGATCCAGCCGGTAGCCCACGCCGCGCACGGTACGGATCAGGGTCGGCGAGGACGGCACGTCCTCCACCTTGGCGCGCAGCCGCTGCACACAGGCGTCCACGAGCCGCGAGTCACCGAGGTAGTCGTGCTCCCACACCAGCCGCAGCAGCTGCTGGCGCGACAGCGCCTGACCGGGGCGGCGGCTCAGTTCCAGCAGCAGCCGCAGCTCGGTCGGGGTCAGCTGGAGGTCCTCGCCGTTCTTCGTGACGGTCATCGCCGCGCGGTCGATGACCAGGCTGCCGAAGGCCGCCGCGTCGTTGGACTCGCGCTCGCCGCGCCGCAGCACGGCCCGGATGCGGGCGTCGAGGACCCGCCCCTGCACGGGCTTGACGACATAGTCGTCCGCGCCGGACTCCAGGCCCACCACGACGTCGATGTCGTCGCTGCGCGCGGTGAGCAGGATGATCGGCAGCTGGTCCGTGCGCCGGATGCGCCGGCACACCTCGAAGCCGTCGATGCCGGGCAGCATCACAT
Source organism: Streptomyces sp. NPDC005017 (assembly GCF_042873115.1). Classification (NCBI taxonomy): domain Bacteria; kingdom Bacillati; phylum Actinomycetota; class Actinomycetes; order Kitasatosporales; family Streptomycetaceae; genus Streptomyces; species Streptomyces sp. NPDC005017. The sequence goes on from NZ_JBIALD010000001.1 coordinate 189,773, forward strand.
CCAGCACGATCAGATCCGGGCGCTGCTCGCGCAGCAGCTTCAGACCGTCCTCACCGCTGGCAGCGGTCGCCACGCGGTGACCCTGGCGCGTCAGTGAGAGCTCCAGGGCCGTCCGGATGGCGTCGTCGTCCTCGATCAGCAACAGGGAAGGCACGGGCTCATTCTGGCCCATGGATGCCGTACGGATGAACCTGTGGAGCCGATGGAACGCAGCCCTTACGCGCGATTCCGCTGAGTGATCTCCCTTTCCGGCCCCGGCGCGAGGGCCGTTCCCGCCGCTCCCGCCGCCCTCCTCCCGCCCCTCTCTTCCCGGGGACGACCCCTGTGACAGGTCTGTGACAGTCGGCGGACACGGCGATGAAGTGGCCCCGGCAAGCTTTTCGGCACAAGGAAGAACGCAGACCGAACACCGGCAAGTCCACGACGGGGGGCGCGAGATGAACACGCTGCACGGTATGAGCACCAGCGCAGTGATCACGCGTCTGCACGACGTGAACGCGCACCGGGGTTCCGAGAAGTCCGGTGCCGTGAGCGGGCGGGGGTGCGCTCGCGGCACCGGGCGTCAGCACACCGCACATGCGCCGCAGGCCAAGCGGCCGTACATGGCGGTGGTGGAAGGTCTCACGGGGGAGACGCACGGGGGAGCCGCGTACAGGGAGGAATCGGGGGAGCGTCACTCCCGGTCGCAGGCCACGGACGCCGAAGCGGCGTTCACCGCCTACGTCCAGGAGCGCCGCGCCTCCCTGTACGCCACCGCCTACCACCTGACCGGTGACCGCTTCGAGGCCGAGGACCTGCTGCAGAGCGCGCTGTTCTCGACCTACCGCGCGTGGGACCGGATCAGCGACAAGGCGGCGGTCGGCGGTTACCTGCGCCGCACCATGACCAACCTGCATATCAGCGCCTGGCGGCGCCGCAAGCTGAACGAGTACCCGACCGAGGAGCTGCCGGAGACGGCCGGCGACACGGACGCGATGCGCGGCACCGAGCTGCGCGCGGTCCTGTGGCAGGCGCTCACCCGGCTGCCCGAACTCCAGCGCACCATGCTGGTCCTGCGCTACTACGAGGGCCGCACGGACCCGGAGATCGCGGACATCCTCGGCATCAGTGTCGGCACGGTGAAGTCCAGCATCTGGCGCTCGCTGCGCCGGCTGCGCGAGGACGAGGTCCTCAGCTTCGGCCGTGACGAGGAGGACGCCTTCGGCGAGCTGGTCGCCTGAAGCGCGAAAAAAGTTCCCCGAGAGGTGTATCAGGGGGACGGTACGGGGGTCTTGCTCACAGGTCCGGGGGGACCACGGGGGAGGGATCAGGGGGACACGGGGGAAGCAAGACCGACGGGGGAATGCACGGGGGAGCACAAAGGAAGCGGGACTGGAGGGCCGGGGGGTCCAACCAGTCCCGCTTCCGCGTTCCCACTCAAGCGACGCGAAAGACCACGACGCATCCGCCCACGCACCCCGCGCAACGCGACAGTGCTACCGCGACGCCCGCCCGCCACCGCCCTCAGGGGCGCGGGGAACCGCGCGACAGGCCACGACGCACCCGCACCCGCCCACACACCGCACCGAACAGCCGCCGAGCCGCAGCAGGCTCACGCCGCAGACCGCGAAGCCGCACACCGCCCCGCCGCCGCAGCCGCCAGCCGGCCCAACGCCTCGTCACGACCGCACGCGTACGCCCCCAGCGAGGTCTGCCGGGTCACGATGGACCGCTCGTCCCGCATCAACCGCCAGCCCCTGCGCAGCAGGAACGGCACGGACTTGCGACCCTCCCGCAGATCCCGCAGGAACCGCCGCCGGAAGGTTCTGACCGGCCCGCGGCTCAGGCACAGCGCGTCGGCGAGCACCCCGAGCTCCTGGCAGCGCCGCACGATCTCGGCGGCGAAGATGCCCTCCGCGATGAACAGCGGCGTGCGCCCGATGTCGACGGAGTCGGTGCCGGTGCGGGCGCTGAGCGAGATGTCGTAGACCGGAATGCCGGTACGGCCCGTGCGGCACAGTTCGGTGATCGCGGCGACGGCGGCGTCCGCGTCCCAGGACTCGGGGTGGTCCCAGTCGATGTCGGAGCTCCCGGCCACCTTCGGCAGCGTCGGGTCGTCGCCCTCTTTGTAGAAGTCGTCGAGCCGGAGCACCGGGAGACCGGAGCGGGCGGCCAGCAGGGACTTGCCGGAGCCGGACGGGCCGCAGAGCAGCACGACGCGCGTGGGTATGGGCGGATGGGAGCTCACGGGACACCAGTCTGAGGCATTCACGCGCCGTTCACCCACTCGCGGGTCGGCTTTGAAGCCCGCATCACACCTCAACTACCCTTCGTGTCGAACCGATTACCTTACGCAGCAGAAGGTGGCAGCGATGGCCCGACACGGCAGGACCGAAATGACCGGCAAGGCCGAAAGGAATCCGCACTCCACCGGACGGCGGGCGCTGGCCGCGCTGGCGACGGCCGGTGTGGCGCTCGGCGCGTCCGCGACGACGGCCGCGGCGGCGGACGGCGAACCCGTGGTGGACGCGATGCGGACGTCTCCGACCGCGCTCGGCCAGATCGACCCGCAGTCGGGGGTGGACGCGCTGACGTTGTCCCTGCGGTACGCCACCGGGACGGTGTCCTCGCTCAAGCCGAATCCGCTGGCCGGCACGGGTGCCGATCCGCTGGACAACGGCATCGGGACGCAGTTGGCGGACTTTCGGCCGCTGACGTCCCAGATGGTGACGGGGCCGGTGGCCCAGGCGGAGTCGATCGGGTCGATCCCGTTGGTGGGCCAGGCGGTGGGCCTGCTCGGCAAGTGAGCGGCTGAGTCGGGCTTCTGCGCGTACGTGGCTGTTCGCGCAGTTCCCCGCGCCCCTGGGGTGGCTGGGGCCGTTGTGCGTGTCCGGGCCGTGTGTGGCTGTTCGCGCAGTTCCCCGCGCCCCTTGAGGGCGGTTCCCCGCGCCCCCCTGTGTGGGGTGCGGGGAACCGTTGCGTTCGGGGTGTCAGTAGGCGGAGCCCGAGGCGCCCAGGCTGCCCGTCGGGTGCCAGACCGTCTTGGTCTCCAGGAACGCCGTCATGCGCTCCGTGCCCGCCGGGGCGGACCAGTCGTCCACAGGCTGTGGACGGAGAACCCGCTTGAGGTTGTCCGCCGCGGCGATCTCCAGCTCCTTGGCGAGCACCTCGTCGGCGCCCGCGAGGTCGATCGCGTTGACGTCCTGGTGGGCGGCCAGCGGGGCGGAGATCTCCGCCGTACGGCCGGACAGGACGTTGACCACTCCGCCGGGGACGTCGGAGGTGGCCAGCACCTCGCCCAGGGACAGGGCGGGGAGCGGGGCGTTCTCCGAGGCGACGACCACGGCCGTGTTGCCCGTGGCGATCACCGGGGCGATCACCGAGACCAGGCCGAGGAAGGACGACTTTTGCGGGGCGACGACCACGACGACACCGGTCGGCTCCGGGGAGGAGAGGTTGAAGTACGGGCCCGCCACCGGGTTGGCGCCGCCGACCACCTGGGCGATCTTGTCGGTCCAGCCCGCGTACCAGACCCAGCGGTCGATCGCCGCGTCCACCTGCGCGGCGGCCTTGGACTTGGACAGGCCCTCGGCCTCGGCGACCTCGCGCACGAACTGCTCGCGGCGGCCCTCCAGCATCTCGGCGACGCGGTAGAGGATCTGGCCGCGGTTGTACGCGGTCGCGCCCGACCAGGCGCCGAAGGCCTTGCGGGCGGCCACCACCGCGTCACGGGCGTCCTTGCGGCTCGCCTGCGGAGCGTTCGCCAGCCAGTTGCCCTTGGAGTCGGTCACTTCGTACACCCGGCCGCTTTCGGAACGGGGGAACTTGCCCCCCACGAACAGCTTGTAGGTCTTGAAGACGGAGAGTCGGGTCGGGTCAGACATCGAGGTACGCCTCCAGGCCGTGGCGGCCGCCCTCGCGGCCGAAGCCCGACTCCTTGTAACCGCCGAACGGCGAGGTCGGGTCGAACTTGTTGAACGTGTTGGACCAGACGACACCCGCGCGCAGCTTGTTCGCCACGGCCAGGATGCGAGAGCCCTTCTCGGTCCAGATGCCCGCGGACAGGCCGTACGGCGTGTTGTTCGCCTTGGCGACAGCCTCGTCGGGCGTACGGAAGGTCAGCACCGACAGGACCGGGCCGAAGATCTCGTCACGGGCGACGGTGTGCGCCTGGCTGACGTTCGTGAAGAGCGTCGGGGCGAACCAGTAGCCGCTCTCGGGCAGTTCGCAGGCCGGGGACCAGCGCTCGGCGCCCTCGGCCTCGCCGCGCTCGACGAGCGAGGTGATACGGCTCAGCTGCTCCTCGGAGTTGATCGCGCCGATGTCGGTGTTCTTGTCCAGCGGGTCGCCGAGGCGCAGCGTGGAGAGCCTGCGCTTGAGGGAGTCCAGCAGTTCGTCCTGGATCGACTCCTGGACCAGCAGGCGCGAGCCCGCGCAGCAGACCTGGCCCTGGTTGAAGAAGATGCCGTTGACGATCCCCTCGACGGCCTGGTCGACCGGGGCGTCGTCGAAGACGATGTTGGCGCCCTTGCCGCCCAGTTCGAGGGTGACCTTCTTGTGGGTGCCCGCGATCGACCGCGCGATCTGCTTGCCGACGGCCGTGGAGCCGGTGAAGGCGACCTTGTTCACGTCGGGGTGCGCGACGAGCGCGGCGCCCGCGTCGCCGTAGCCGGTGAGGATGTTGACGACGCCCTTGGGCAGGCCCGCCTGGCGGCAGATGTCCGCGAAGAAGAGCGCGGACAGGGGGGTCGTCTCGGCGGGCTTGAGCACCACCGTGTTGCCGGTGGCGAGCGCGGGGGCGATCTTCCACGCCAGCATCAGCAGCGGGAAGTTCCAGGGGATGACCTGGCCGGCCACGCCCAGCGGCTTGGGGTTCGCGCCGTAGCCCGCGTGGTCGAGCTTGTCGGCCCAGCCCGCGTAGTAGAAGAAGTGCGCGGCGACCAGGGGGAGGTCCGCGTCGCGGGTCTCCTTGATCGGCTTGCCGTTGTCCAGCGTCTCCAGGACGGCCAGCTCGCGGCTGCGCTCCTGGATGATCCGGGCGATGCGGAAGAGGTACTTCGCGCGCTCGGAGCCGGGCAGCGCGGACCACTTCTCGAACGCCTTGCGGGCGGCCCTGACCGCCCGGTCCACGTCCGCCTCGCCGGCCTGGGCGATCTCGGACAGCACCTCCTCGGAGGACGGCGACACGGTCTTGAAGACCTTGCCGTCCGCCGCCTCGGTGAACTCGCCGTCGATGAACAGGCCGTAGGACGGGGCGATGTCGACGACCGAGCGGGACTCGGGCGCCGGTGCGTACTCAAAAGTCATGTCGATCAGTCCACCGTCACGTAGTCGGGGCCGGAGTAGCGGCCGGTGGCCAGCTTCTGGCGCTGCATCAGCAGGTCGTTCAGCAGCGAGGAGGCGCCGAAGCGGAACCAGTGGTTGTCCAGCCAGTCCGCGCCCGCGGTCTCGTTGACCAGGACCAGGAACTTGATCGCGTCCTTGGTGGTGCGGATGCCGCCGGCCGGCTTCACGCCGACCTGCACCCCGGTCTGGGCGCGGAAGTCGCGGACCGCCTCCAGCATCAGGAGCGTGTTCGCGGGGGTCGCGTTGACGGCGACCTTGCCGGTCGAGGTCTTGATGAAGTCGGCGCCGGCCAGCATGCCGAGCCAGCTGGCGCGGCGGATGTTGTCGTACGTCGAGAGCTCACCGGTCTCGAAGATGACCTTCAGACGGGCGGCGCCCGAGGCCTCCTTCACGGCGACGATCTCGTCGTAGACCTTCATGTACCTGCCTGCGAGGAAGGCCCCGCGGTCGATGACCATGTCGATCTCGTCCGCACCCGCGGCGACGGCGTCGCGCACGTCGGCCAGCTTCACGTCCAGCGCGGCGCGGCCGGCCGGGAAGGCGGTGGCGACCGAGGCGACCTTGACGCCGGAGCCGGCGACGGCCTCCTTGGCGACGGCCACCATGTCGGGGTAGACGCAGACCGCGGCCGTGGTGGGGGTGGAGCGGTCGGTCGGGTCGGGGAGGACCGCCTTGGCGCCGAGCGCCCGGACCTTGCCCGGGGTGTCCGCGCCTTCCAGCGTCGTCAGGTCGACCATCGAGATGGCGAGGTCGATGGCGTACGCCTTGGCGGTCGTCTTGATGGAACGGGTGCCGAGGGAAGCGGCGCGTGCCTCCAGGCCGACCGCGTCTACGCCGGGCAGCCCGTGGAGGAAGCGGCGCAGCGTGGTGTCTGACGACGTCACGTCCGGGAGGGCGTTTGCTGCGGAGGGTGCATTGGTGGGCATGGTCACCAGACGAGCATATCTACGCGCGTAGCGGCTGTACAGGGGGCGAGGTTCCGCTTCTTCTTCCGCGGGGCATTTGTCCGGACTGCGTGTGCGGGTGTACTCGGCCGGTCGCGCAGTTCCCCGCGCCCCTGGGGGGTGCCGGTGCGTGTGCGTGCGCGGGCTCGTCGGTGGTTGTTCGCGCAGTTCCCCGCGCCCCTGGAGGGGTGGCGGTGTGTGTGCGTGTGCGGGCTCGTCGGTGGTTGTTCGCGCAGTTCCCCGCGCCCCTTGGGGGATCGTGCGTGTGTGGGTGCGGGTTCTCGGTGGCTGGTCGCGCGGTTCCTCGCGCCCCTGAGGGGGTGGCCCTGGGTGCGCGGGTGCGGGTTTGCGTGGGTCTCCGCCCTCCTGGGCGGGGTGGTCCCGTGGCTCTCGAAGCGGGGCAGCACGGGCTCACCTGAAGGGGCGCGGGGAACTGCGCGAACAGCCACGACGGACCCGCACCGGGCAACGCGCACAAGGCAGGCGCGCGGGGGCGCGGGTGGGGCCGGGGCGGACGGGGCGGGTGGGGCCGCGTGCATAATCGGCGGCATGACCACCAACGACCGGATCTACCGCTCACCCATGGCCCTCGTCGGCGGCGTGCTGCTGCTCGCCCTCGCCGCGTGGCTGGGGATCGACGCCATGGTCCAGGGTGAGGGAAACACACCCTGGCAGGCGCTGGGCGGACTGCTCACCTTCGTGCCGGTCGTCGTCGCCTTCACCCTCCGCCCGGCCGTCTTCGCCGACGACAACCGCCTGCGCGTGCGCAACCCGCTGCGGGTCGTCACGCTGCCCTGGGGCGAGATCGTCTCGCTGCGCGCCGGCTACACCAACGAGGCCGTCGACAAGGAGGGCAGGAAGGTCCAGCTGTGGGCCATCCCCGTGTCGCTGCGCGGGCGCAAGCGGGCCGCCAGGCGCCAGCAGCGGCGCGACGCCCAGGAGTCCGCCGCCGCACAGGGCAAGCGGGTCCGCGGCAGCCTCTTCGGACCGGGCGGCGACGTCGACGACGGTCCGCTGCGCGACCAGAGCGACAAGATCATGGACGAACTGCGCGCCATGCACGAGGCCCGCGAGAAGGCGAACACCTCGCAGGGCGAGGTCACCGTGCGCTGGGCGTACGAGATCATCGCGCCCACGGTCGTCGGGGTCGTACTCCTCGTGGTGTTCGGCGCGCTGGGCTGACCGCGACCGGAGCGACCCGCCCGGCGCGCTCCGCTCCGCTCCTTACAACCGCCTCGTCCTTCCGTACGTCTGAGACAAGCGATGACCAGCACATACACCAAGGGCGACGGCCCGCTGCCCCTGCCCGCCGCCCTCGTTCCCGACGGCTGCCCCGCCCTGGACGCCCAGGCGGCGCGCCGGTGGACCGCGGCGCTGCCGCCGCGCCGGGTTCCCGCGCGCAGCGCCACCGGCGGCGCGACCTTCGCCGTGAGCGTCGGCGCGCTCGTCGCGAGCGGTGCCCTCTGCCTCTACGCGGGCCTGCCCGCGTTCGCCGCCGCGCTCGTCGCGCTGCACCTGGTCTGGCTGCCCGCGCGGCCCGAGGCGGCGGTGCCGACCGCGCCGCTCACGGCCGTGCTGCTGCTCGTGATGCCGCAGGGGGCGCCGCTCGCGGTGCGGCTCGCCGTGGTCGTCGTCCTGGCCGTGGTGTGGGGTCTGGCCCTGACGCGGGTGCGGGCCCGGGCCCGGCAGCGGGCCGCGGCCGAAGCGGCCGCCGGGGGCGTCACGGCCGCCGCGCCCGGCGGGCGGGCGCCCGTGCGGCGCGGGCGGTTCATGACCGGGGCCGGGGTGCTCGTCGTCGTGGGCGCAGCCCTGCTGTTCGCCTTCCAGGACGCCTGGGACCTGGCCGAGGACCGGCAGGCCGTCCCGGCGGTCGCGGCCGGTGTCCTCGGGCTGGGACTCACGGTGCTGCTGTCCGGCCTGCTGGCCCGCAGCCGGGCCGGCGCGCTGCGCACAGCGCCGGTGCCCGTGCTGCGGGTGCTGGTGCGGGAGGGCGCCGACATGGACACCGAGGTCTTCGCCGCCGCCGACGGCGCGGCCCTGCGCCCCCTGTTCACCGTGGGCACGGCCCTCCTCGAGGAGGACGACGAGGACGACGGCGAGCATCTTGACGACGGCGACAAGGACGAGGAAGCCGCCGCCCGGGAGTTTCAGGACCTGCTCGACCGGATCGACGAGGAACAGCCCGGACCGCTGCGCGAGGCCGTCCTGTACGGCGTCCCGTACGACGGTGCCGAGATCGTCCTGGTCAGCGCCGCCGAGACGCCCGGCGAGCCGCCCGTGACCGAGGCCTCGACGGGCCCGGTCCGGCCGCTGTCCGAGCACGCGGCACGGCGCCGCGCGACCCGGGCGACGCGGGCCGCGGCCGACGAGCGGGCCGACCGGGAGCGGCTGGACGCGCTCACCGCGTCGGTGACGGGCGGGCGGGTACGGCGATGGCGGGCCGGCCCGCGCGACTGGGCCATGGGCCTGGTCGCCCTGTTCCTCGCCCCCAACGTGATCGTGGACGAGAGCGGTCTGTGGCGCTGGATACCCGGCCTGGTCGTGGGCCTGCTCGGCGTCAGCGCCCTGCCGCACATCGTCGCCTGGCGTGTCACGGCCGACCGCGACGGGCTGTGGTTCGACGGCATGAAGGGGCCGCGGCACGTCGCCTGGGAGCACCTGCGGGTGGTGAAGGCCGTCGGGTCCGAGCTGAAGATCGACAGCACCCGGCGCGACTTCGTGGAGTGGACGCTGTTCAGTCCCCGCTGGCGGAGGCTGGAGCGACGCCTCGGCCGGGTGCACCGGCTGGACCGGATGGCCGCCGAGATCGACGCCCTGTGGAAGGACGAGGCCAGGCGCCCGGCGGAGCCCGCCGCCGCCCGCCACCGGGGCCGCACCCTGTGGCCGTACGCCGTGGCCACCGCCCTCGTCTGGACCGCGCTGCTGTTCCTGGTTCCGTAGCCGCCGTTCGTGGTGCCGTGGGCGACGAGCCCGCCGCAGAGCCGCCCGGGGCCGCTCGGGACGGGCCGCGGTCGCGTCGGCCGTCGCCGGGGATTCGCCCGACCGGGTGCCGCCGGGCGGGTGAGGGAGCGGAGGAGGTACGGGGGCGCCTCCCGGACGGGGGAGGCGCCCCCGGGCTCAGATGCCGGCCGCGGCCGACAGGTCGCGCTTGATGTCCGCCAGCAGCCCGGCGGCGCGGTCGCGGGCCGCCGGCAGGCCGGCGTGGCCGGCGACCGGCACGACGACCTCCAGGTAGCACTTCAGCTTCGGCTCGGTGCCGCTGGGGCGGACGATGACGCGGGCGCCGTCGAGGGTGTAACGCAGACCGTCGGTGGGCGGCAGCGTCCCGGTCCCTTTGGTGAGGTCCTCGGCGCGGGTGACGGCCAGGCCCGCCAGCGCGGTCGGCGGCCGCTCGCGCAGGCGCCCCATGGCGTCGGCGATGACCGACAGGTCCTGGACGCGCACCGAGAGCTGGTCGGTGGCGTGCAGGCCGTGCTCGACGGCGAGGTCGTCCAGCAGGTCGAGCAGGGTGCGGCCCTGTTCCTTGAGCTCCGAGGCCAGCTCGGTGACCAGCAGGGCGGCGGTGATGCCGTCCTTGTCGCGCACGCCCTCGGGGTCGACGCAGTAGCCGAGCGCCTCCTCGTAGCCGTAGCGCAGGCCCTCGACGCGGGCGATCCACTTGAAGCCGGTGAGGGTCTCCTCGAACGGCAGTCCCGCCTTCTCGGCGATACGGCCGAGCAGGGAGGAGGAGACGATCGACTCGGCGAAGGTGCCGCGCGCGCCGCGCCTCACCAGGTGGGCGGCGAGCAGGGCGCCGACCTCGTCGCCGCGCAGCATGCGCCACTCGCCGCCGTCCTCGACGGCCACCGCGCAGCGGTCCGCGTCGGGGTCGTTGGCGATGATCAGGTCCGGGTCCGTCTCGTGGGCCCTGGCGAACGCCAGGTCCATCGCGCCGGGCTCCTCCGGGTTGGGGAAGGCCACGGTCGGGAACGCCGGGTCGGGCTCGGCCTGCTCGGCGACCAGGACCGGCTCGGGGAAGCCCGCCCGGGCGAACGCGGCCAGCAGGACGTCCTTGCCGACGCCGTGCATGGCCGTGTAGACGGTCCGGGCGGTGCGTGCCGACCCCTCGGCCAGCACGGCGTCCGTGCGGGCCAGGTAGGCCTCCAGGACGCCGTCGTCGAGGGTCTCCCAGCCGCCCTCGGGACGCGGTACGTCGGCGAGGGCCGCGACGGCGTCGATCTCGGCGGCGATGCCGGCGTCGGCGGGCGGCACGATCTGTGAGCCGTCGCCCAGGTAGACCTTGTAGCCGTTGTCCCGCGGCGGGTTGTGGCTGGCGGTGACCTCCACACCCGCGACCGCGCCCAGATGCCTTATCGCGAACGCCAGGACGGGCGTGGGCAGCGGCCGGGGCAGCACGACCGCCCGCAGCCCCGCGCCGGTCATCACGGCGGCGGTGTCGCGGGCGAAGTCGGCGGACTTGTAGCGGGCGTCGTAGCCGATGACGACGAGCCCGCCGGCCCGCCCCTCGGCCCTGAGGTACGCGGCGAGTCCGGCGGCGGCACGGATGACCACCGAACGGTTCATGCGCATCGGTCCCGCGCCCAGCTCACCGCGCAGACCGGCGGTGCCGAACTGGAGGGTGCCGCCGAAGCGGGCGGTCAGCTCGGCGACGTCCCCGGCGTCGATGAGCGCCCTGAGCTCCTCGCGGGTCTCGGGGTCGGGGTCCTCGGCCAGCCACGCCTCGGCCCGTGCCAGCGAATCGTCGGTCACCTGCGGTCAACCTCTCGTGTGGGGGGTGAGGGCGGGCCCGGCTCCCAGGGGGCCCACCCCGTTGCGCCTTCGGGGGCCGGGGATCTACAGGCGGCCGAGCACCTGGGTCAGCAGGGCGCCCATCCGGGCCGCCGAGTCACGGCCGGCCTGGAGGACCTCCTCGTGGTTCAGCGGCTCGCCGGTCATGCCCGCGGCGAGGTTGGTGACCAGGGAGATGCCGAGCACCTCGGCGCCCGCCTCACGGGCCGCGATGGCCTCCAGCACGGTCGACATGCCGACCAGGTCGGCGCCGATCACGCGGGCCATGCGGACCTCGGCCGGCGTCTCGTAGTGCGGGCCGGGGAACTGCGCGTAGACGCCCTCCTCCAGGGTGGCGTCGATCTCCTTGCACAGGGCGCGCAGCCGCGGGGAGTACAGGTCCGTCAGGTCGACGAAGTTCGCGCCGACGATCGGGGAGGTGGCGGTGAGGTTGATGTGGTCGCTGATCAGCACCGGCTGACCGGGGCGCATGCCCTCGCGCAGTCCGCCGCAGCCGTTGGTGAGCACCACGGTCTTCGCGCCGGCCGCGACCGCGGTGCGCACGCCGTGGGCGACGGCGGCGACGCCGCGGCCCTCGTAGTAGTGGGTGCGGCCCAGGAACACCAGGGCCCGCTTCTCGCCGATCCTGTACGAGCGGACCTTGCCGCCGTGGCCCTGGACCGCCGGCGGCGGGAAGCCGGGCAGCTCGGTGACCGGGAACTCGGCCTCGGGCTCGCCGAGCGCGTCCACGGCCGGGGCCCACCCGGAGCCCATCACGAGGGCGACGTCGTGGGACTCGGCGCCGGTCAGTTCGCGCAGGCGCGCGGCGGCGGCGTCGGCGGCGGCGTACGGGTCGCCCTGGATGTCGTCCGGAAGAAGAGATGCGTTCACGTCGACGAGAGTAGCCGGTTATTACCTACGCGCGTAGATGACAGAGCTCACGGTATGGCGATCGTTGTCTTGTCGTTTCCGACGAAAGGCCGCGCCGGAGGGCGGTCACTCCTCGGTGATGACGACGTCCTTGTCGTTGAAGACCTCGACGATGAAGACCAGGAGCCGGCCCAGGCTGAGCGTGTACTCCACCAGGATGTTCTGCGTGAGCCGGACCGTGCGGTCGTCGCCCGTGGAACTTATGGCGCGGGACGCCGGGAGGAAGGGGTCCCGCGCCAGCACGGCGATCCCCTTGTCGAACGCGGCGCGCTGCCGGTCGTCGAGCCTGTCCCGTGCCGTCGCGGCCTGCTCGGTGTAGAAGACCTGGTAGGTGCGCCGTGCCTCGGGCATGGGAGTCTCCGTTCGTGCGCCGATCCCCGTCGAGTCTAGAGGCCGGGCCCCGTCAGCAGGGACGCTTCCGCAGCTCCATCACGTAGTCGTGCGGAGCGCCCGCGGACTCCGCCGCGTCGGCCACCTCGCCGAGGTAGCGGGCCGAGGGCAGGCCGCCCTCGTAGGCGTTGAGGACGTACGTCCAGGCGGACTCCTCGCCGTCCAGGGTGTGGACGCGCACCCGCATCCGGCGGTAGATGCCGAGGCCGACGCCCTCCCAGCGGTCCAGGGACTCCTCGTCCATGGGGGCGAGGTCGTAGAGCGCGACGAAGACCTGGGCGGCGGGCTGCTCGACGATCGTCGCGAGCGCGCCCTCCCAGCCCATCTGCTCACCGCCGAAGGTCATCCGCCACCCGTTCAGCCAGCCGGTGGCGCGCAGCGGCGAATGCGGGGCGCGGCGGGTCATCAGCCGCGCGTCGAGATTGCCGGCGTAGGCGGCATAGAGCGACATGCACAGAGGGTACGGCAGCCGGAACGTCCGTCACTCCCGTCTTCCCCGGTCCCGTCCGGGGGCCCGGGTACCCCGCCCGGGCCCCCGGGGCAGTACCACCTTGAAGCGTGCGGGACAATGGAGTACGTGACTCGGATCGTGATCATCGGTGGCGGACCCGGCGGCTACGAAGCTGCCCTGGTGGGCGCTCAGCTCGGCGCGGAGGTGACCGTCGTCGACTGCGACGGTCTGGGCGGAGCGTCGGTACTGACCGACTGCGTGCCGTCGAAGACCCTTATCGCTACGGCCGAGGTGATGACCACCTTCGACTCCTCGTACGAGGAGCTGGGCATCATCGTCGCCGACGACACCCCGCACATCGACACCCCCGCGCGGGTCGTCGGCGTGGACCTCGGCAAGGTCAACCGGCGTGTGAAGCGGCTCGCGCTCGCGCAGTCGCACGACATCACCGCCGCCGTCACCCGGGCCGGCGCCCGTGTGATGCGCGGCCGCGGCCGCCTGGAGGGCATGCAGGCCCTCGACGGCTCCCGCAAGGTCGTCGTCACCGCCGCCGACGGCACCGAGGAGACCCTCACCGCCGACGCCGTCCTGATCGCGACCGGCGGCCACCCGCGCGAGCTGCCCGACGCCCGCCCGGACGGCGAGCGCATCCTGAACTGGACGCAGGTCTACGACCTCACCGAGCTCCCCGAGGAGCTCATCGTGGTCGGCTCCGGCGTCACCGGCGCGGAGTTCGCGGGCGCCTACCAGGCGCTGGGCTCCCGCGTCACGCTCGTCTCCTCCCGCGACCGGGTGCTGCCGGGCGAGGACCCGGACGCCGCCGCGGTCCTGGAGGACGTCTTCCGCCGCCGCGGGATGAACGTCATGGCCCGCTCGCGCGCCGAGTCCGCCAAGCGCGTCGGCGACCGCGTCGAGGTCACCCTCGCCGACGGCCGTGTGATCACCGGCTCCCACTGCCTGATGGCGGTCGGCGCCATCCCCAACACCGAGGGGATGGGCCTGGAGGAGGCCGGGGTCAGGCTCAAGGACTCCGGGCACATCTGGACCGACCGGGTCTCCCGCACCAGCGCGCCCGGCGTGTACGCCGCCGGTGACGTCACCGGCATCTTCGCGCTGGCCTCGGTCGCCGCCATGCAGGGCCGTATCGCCATGTACCACTTCCTCGGCGACGCGGTGACCCCGCTGAACCTCAAGACGGTCTCCTCGAACGTCTTCACGGACCCCGAGATCGCCACCGTCGGCTACAGCCAGGCCGACGTCGACGCGGGCAAGATCGAGGCGCGGGTCGTCAAGCTGCCGCTGCTGCGCAACCCGCGCGCGAAGATGCAGGGCATCCGCGACGGCTTCGTCAAGATCTTCTGCCGTCCCGGCACGGGCATCGTGGTCGGCGGTGTGGTCGTCGCGCCGCGCGCCTCGGAGCTGATCCACCCCATCTCGATCGCCGTCGACAACAACCTGACGGTCGAGCAGATCGCGAACGCGTTCACCGTCTACCCCTCCCTGTCCGGCTCGATCGCCGAGGTGGCGCGGCAGCTGCACACGCGCAAGGCGACCGGCGAGGCCTGACCGCGGCCGGAACCGACTCCCCGTCCGTCACGGGGAGTCGCGGCCTCTGCGGCTGGCACGGGCGGCGGGAGTATGCCCGTATACCACTACCCGCTGCCCTGTGCGAACAACTTCTGCTATTCGGCGCAAACTGCTGAAACCAGACGGTCGTTGGGGTTACTGTCAGTTTCGTGTTCGCTGCAGAACGTCGCCAATTGATCCTAGAAATGGTGCGAGCGAACGGAGCAGTGTCGCTCCGTGAGCTCGCCCGCGTCGTCCAGACCTCAGAAGTGACCGTACGACGGGATGTGCGGGCACTGGAGGCAGAAGGACTCCTCGACCGCCGGCACGGCGGTGCGGTACTGCCGGGCGGTTTCACGCGCGAGTCCGGCTTTCCGCAGAAATCGCATCTCGCGACCGCCGAGAAGACGGCCATCGCCGACCTCGCCGCGAACCTCGTCGAAGAGGGCGAGGCCGTCGTGGTCGGTGCGGGAACCACCACGCAGGAACTGGCCCGCCGGCTCGCCCGTATCCCGGGGCTGACCGTCGTCACCAACTCCCTGCTGGTCGCCCAGGCCCTCGCCCACGCCAACCGCGTGGAGGTCGTGATGACCGGCGGCACCCTGCGCGGCTCCAACTACGCCCTCGTCGGCTCCGGCGCCGAGCAGTCCCTCCAGGGGCTGCGGGTGTCCAAGGCCTTCCTGTCGGGCAGTGGGCTGACCGCCGAGCGCGGCCTGTCCACGTCCAACATGCTCTCGGCGTCCGTGGACCGGGCCCTGGTGCAGGCCGCCGCCGAGGTCGTGGTGCTCGCCGACCACACCAAGCTCGGCACGGACACCATGTTCCAGACCGTGCCGACGGATGTGATCACCCGGCTCGTCACCGACGAGCCGCCGGCGCACGACGACCGGGCCGCGACCGAGCTCCAGGCGCTCGCCGACCAGGGTGTGCAGATCGCTGTCACCGGTACGTCGGGAAACGCCCAGGGGGGCGCGGCGGGTGGGGGGCCGGGGGGTGATGCCACCGCGGCGCGGCCGCAGCGGCGTGACGTTCCGCTGCCTGCGCCCCGGCGTGGCGTCCCCGGCGCGGCGTCACTGCGGGGGGCTGCTGTGATGACCGACCCTTCGGCCGGGGGGCCTGAGCAGCGGGCTGCCCGGGTTGCGGATATGCGGCGGCGGTAGGGGGCGGGGCGGGGCGCTTGCCGCGGGCCGGCTGTGTTCTTCGCCGTGGGGCGGGGGTGCGTTTGTCCTGTGCCGGGCCGTTGTGGCTGGTCGCGCAGTTCCCCGCGCCCCTTTAGGTCCGTGGGGCTTAGCGTGTTCGGGCTGTGCTGCGGCGTTGTGGGTGGTCGCGTAGTTCCCCGCGCCCCTCAGGTCCGTAAGGCTTGGCGTGCTTGTGCGGGCGCTGGGCCGTTGTGGCTGGTTGCGCGCGCGGCGGCGGAGCCGTGGATGACTGTGCCCCGCGCCCTCCCTTGAGGGGGGTGCGGGGCACTTTGTGTCTGGGGGTGGGGTCAGTCCTTGATCTCGCAGATGGGGGCGCCGGAGGTGAGGGAGGCGCCGACTTCGGCGGTGAGGCCCTTGACGGTGCCGGACTTGTGGGCGTTGAGGGGCTGTTCCATCTTCATGGCCTCCAGGACGACGACGAGGTCGCCTTCCTTGACCTCCTGGCCCTCCTCGACGGCGATCTTGACGATCGTGCCCTGCATGGGGGAGGCGAGGGTGTCGCCGGAGGCGACGGGACCGGACTTCTTCGCGGCGCGGCGCTTGGGCTTGGCGCCGGCGGCGAGGCCGGTGCGGGCCAGGGACATGCCCAGCGAGGAGGGCAGGGAGACCTCCAGGCGCTTGCCGCCGACCTCGACGACGACCGTCTCGCGGCCCGCCTCCTCGTCACCCTCGGCTTCGGCGGGGGCGGCGAAGGGCTTGATGTCGTTGACGAACTCGGTCTCGATCCAGCGGGTGTGGACCGTGAACGCGTCCTTGGAGCCGGTCAGCTCGGGGGCGAAGGCCGGGTCCGCGACGACCGCGCGGTGGAAGGGGATGGCGGTGGCCATGCCCTCGACGTGGAACTCGGCCAGGGCGCGGGCGGCGCGCTGCAGGGCCTGTTCGCGGGTGGCGCCGGTGACGATGAGCTTGGCGAGCAGGGAGTCCCAGGCGGGGCCGATCACGGAGCCGGACTCGACGCCGGCGTCGAGGCGGACGCCGGGGCCGGTGGGGGCGTCGAAGCGGGTGACGGTGCCGGGGGCGGGCAGGAAGCCGCGGCCGGGGTCCTCGCCGTTGATGCGGAACTCGAAGGAGTGGCCGCGCAGGGCGGGGTCGTCGTAGCCGAGCTCCTCGCCGTCGGCGATGCGGAACATCTCGCGGACCAGGTCGATGCCGGCGACCTCCTCGGTGACCGGGTGCTCGACCTGGAGGCGGGTGTTGACCTCGAGGAAGGAGATGGTGCCGTCCATGCCGACGAGGAACTCCACCGTGCCGGCGCCGACGTAGCCGGCCTCCTTCAGGATGGCCTTCGAGGAGGAGTACAGCTCCGCGACCTGCTGCTCGGACAGGAACGGCGCGGGGGCCTCCTCGACGAGCTTCTGGTGGCGGCGCTGCAGGGAGCAGTCGCGGGTGGAGACGACGACGACGTTGCCGTGGCGGTCGGCCAGGCACTGGGTCTCGACGTGGCGGGGCTTGTCGAGGTAGCGCTCGACGAAGCACTCGCCGCGGCCGAACGCGGCGACGGCCTCACGCACGGCGGAGTCGTAGAGCTCGGGGACCTCTTCGAGGGTGCGGGCGACCTTCAGGCCGCGGCCGCCGCCGCCGAAGGCGGCCTTGATCGCGATGGGCAGGCCGTGTTCCTTCGCGAAGGCCACGACCTCCTCCGCGCCGCTCACCGGGTCGGGGGTGCCCGCGACGAGGGGGGCACCGGCGCGCTGGGCGATGTGCCGGGCGGCGACCTTGTCGCCGAGGTCGCGGATGGCCTGCGGGGGCGGGCCGATCCAGATCAGTCCGGCGTCCAGCACGGCCTGGGCGAAGTCGGCGTTCTCGGAGAGGAAGCCGTACCCGGGGTGGATGGCGTCGGCCCCGGACTCCCGGGCCGCGTTCAGGACCTTGTCGATGTCCAGATAGCTGGTGGCCGGTGTGTCACCGCCCAGGGCGAACGCCTCATCCGCCGCGCGGACATGCAGAGCGTCCCGGTCGGGGTCGGCGTACACGGCCACGCTGCCGATCCCGGCGTCCCGGCAAGCACGGGCCACGCGGACAGCGATTTCGCCACGGTTGGCGATGAGCACCTTGCGCACGATTGAGGCTCCCTCCTTGAAACAAGCCGAGTTTAGGGACTGCCGACACGACAGTTCGACCCGTCCCCAATGGTGAGCTTGCCCACACGGAGCGTGATTCGAGGCTTGCTCGACCCGCGAAATCCCTTGTCGCGCCTTGGGGCGCAGGACTCCACCGGAAAACCCTAGCCCGCCCATGTGGTCAAGGTCTCTGTGAGAGCGTGCCGCGCCCCACTCCGTTTCTTTGTGGAGTCCCTACGAATGGCCCAATGATTCTTTGCCTGTCACAGAACCCTTGTCCGGAGGTTTACCCGTTAGTAGCGTTCGCGATGGCTCGAACGTACTTGAGGTAACGCCGCCGACCGGGCGGCACTCGAACGCGCGGAAGAGGGTGGGGACCCGTGGTGCGCAGACCCGTGGCGTGGCTGCTGGCGGTCGTGCTTCTCGTCGAGGGGCTGGGCATCGCCGCGATCAACTGGTTCCTCGGACATGTCGTCGAGCGCCAGCGCATGTCGATGGGCGGCCTCGACCCGGACGTGATGTCCCTGTCCTCGAAGATCGGCGGAGTGGTCTTCGGCCTGTACTTCCTGCTGTGCGCCTATACCGCGCTGCTCGTCGCCCTGCGCGACCGCGCCCCGGCCGGTCTCGGGCGTGTCGCACTGGTCAGCGCGGCGGTCGTGCACGGGCTGCTGGGCGCGGTCACCTGGGGCCTGGTGGGGCCGGCCGTCTTCACGTTCATGATCGTGGTGCTGGCGCTCATAGTCCTGCTGCTGGTCTCCTACGACCGCCCCGAGACGACGGAGGCCCCGGCCGCGCCCGAGCCCGCCGACCCGGCGCCCACGTCGCCCGCGAAGGGGCCCGCGACCGCGTGAGGGCGGCCGCCGTCCGGGCCGGGGTCTGAACCCGGACCGACCGCTGCCGCGGTGGCCGTCCGGGCCGCGCGCTCAGGCGAGGCCGTCCGGTGTCACGCCCAGAGGTCGGTGATCGAGACGTTCAGGCGGTTCAAGAGGCGGCGGAGCAGGGGGAGGCTGATGCCGATCACGTTGCCGTGGTCGCCGTCGATGCCGTCGATGAACGGGGCCGAGCGGCCGTCCAGGGTGAAGGCGCCCGCCACGTGGAGGGGCTCGCCCGAGGCGACGTACGCGGCGACCTCGTCGTCGGTGGGCTCGCCGAAGCGGACCACGGTGGAGGCGGTCGCCGAGGCGTAGCGGCCCGACGCGGTGTCCCAGACGCAGTGGCCCGTCTGGAGGACGCCGGCGCGTCCGCGCATGGTCTTCCAGCGGGCCGTGGCCTCCTCGGCGTCGGCGGGCTTGCCGAGCGCCTGGCCGTCGAGCTCCAGCACCGAGTCGCAGCCGATCACCAGCGCGCCGCGGACGTCCGGGCGGGCCGCCACGACGGAGGCCTTCGCCTCGGCGAGGGCGAGGGCCAGTTCTGCCGGGGTGGGCGCGGTGACGGCGTCCTCGTCGACCCCGCTGACGATCACCTCGGGGGCCAGGCCGGCCTGGCGCAGGAGGTTGAGCCGGGCGGGGCTCTGCGAGGCGAGGACGAGGCGGCGGCTGGGCTTGTCTGTCATGCGGTCAGCGTATCGGCGGGGCCGGGGTCGCGTCGGGCTCAGCGGAGGCCGATGGCGATCATCGCCAGCACCATGGCGACCGCCATGAGGATGCCGAGCCGCCGCAGCATCTCCTGCATCTCGCGGAGTTCTTCCGGGGGCTCGTTCTCGGGGTCGGACCACAGCATGCCACTAGCGTGGGGCTTGGGTGGGGGAGGGGCCTGAGTACTCGTACTCAAGTTGTACGGCCGGGTTTCACTTCGGCTACGCGTGGGGTTCTTGTGCGGCGTGGGCCTGTGACGCGTGTGGTCGCTTTTTGCGCAGTTCCCCGCGCCCCTTGGAGGGTCGTTGATCGCGCCCGCGCGGTAGGAGCCGCAGGTGGATGCGGCCCTGCGCCCCCTCGGGGTGGTTGCGCGTTGTGGACCGGTGCCCCCCCCGTGGTCGCTTTTTTGCGCAGTTCCCCGCGCCCCTTCGGGGGTGGTTGTGAGGCGTGGGCCTGTGACGCGTGTGGTCGCTTTTTGCGCAGTTTCCCGCGCCCCTCGGGAAGGGTGGTTGTGTGGCGTGGGCCGGTGGCCCGTGGGGTCGCCTTTTGCGTCCGCGCGGCCGGAGCCGCATGTGGGTGCAGCCCCGCGGTCGTGTGGGGAGTCGCGGGTGGGTGAAACCCCGCGCCCCCCTCGGGGGCGCGGGGTCTGTCAGCTCGGCCAGGTGGATCTGGTCCAGGCTGTCCTGCTCGGGTGGGGGAGGCGGTGGAGGGCGATTCTTGAGGGGTCGGACCAGGCGGCGCGGGGAGCGGGGGCGGCCGGTGCCGCGGCGTCGGCCGCCGCGGCGCGGGCTCGGACCACTGCCAGTGCGGCGGCGAGTTCCTCGGGGGTGGGGTTGCCCCGTACGACCTTGATGGTCACAGCGGCTCCTCTCCAGGCGCTCTACAGGGGGATGTTGCCGTGCTTCTTGGGCGGCAGGGACTCGCGCTTGGTGCGCAGCTGGCGCAGGCCGCGGACGATGTGGCGGCGGGTGTCGGAGGGTGCGATGACGGCGTCGACGTAGCCGCGTTCGGCCGCGACGTAGGGGTTGAGGAGGGTGTCCTCGTACTCGCGGATCAGGCGGGCGCGGACCGCCTCGAGGTCCTCGCCGTTCGCTTCGGCTTCGGCGAGGGTGCGGCGGTGGAGGATGTTGACGGCGCCCTGGGCACCCATGACGGCGATCTGGGCGGTTGGCCAGGCCAGGTTGAGGTCGGCGCCCAGGTGCTTGGAGCCCATCACGTCGTAGGCGCCGCCGAACGCCTTGCGGGTGATCACGGTGATCAGGGGCACGGTGGCCTCGGCGTAGGCGTAGATGAGCTTGGCGCCGCGGCGGATGATGCCGTCGTGCTCCTGGTCGACGCCGGGTAGGAAGCCGGGCACGTCGACGAACGTGATCACGGGGATGTTGAAGGCGTCGCAGGTGCGCACGAAGCGGGCGGCCTTCTCGGAGGCGGTGATGTCCAGGCAGCCGGCGAACTGCATCGGCTGGTTGGCGACGATCCCGACCGGGTGGCCCTCCACGCGGCCGTAGCCGGTGAGGATGTTCGGCGCGAACAGCGGCTGGGTCTCGAAGAACTCGCCGTCGTCCAGGACGTGCTCGATCACCGTGTGCATGTCGTACGGCTGGTTCGCCGAGTCCGGCACGACCGTGTCGAGTTCGAGGTCCTCGGCGGTGTGCGCGAGGTCCGCCTCCTCGGGGAACGCGGGCGGCTCGGAGAGGTTGTTCGACGGCAGGTACGACAGCAGCTGCTTGACGTACTCGATCGCGTCCTTCTCGTCGCCGGCCATGTGATGCGCCACGCCGGAAACGGAGTTGTGGGTGCGCGCGCCGCCCAGCTCCTCGAAGCCGACGTCCTCGCCGGTGACCGTCTTGATGACGTCCGGGCCGGTGATGAACATGTGCGACGTCTGGTCGACCATGACCGTGAAGTCGGTGATCGCGGGCGAGTACACCGCGCCGCCCGCGCACGGCCCCACCACCAGGCTGATCTGCGGGATCACCCCGGAGGCGTGCGTGTTGCGGCGGAAGATCTCCCCGTACGCGCCCAGCGAGGCGACGCCCTCCTGGATCCGCGCGCCGCCGGAGTCGTTGATCCCGATCACCGGGCAGCCGGTCTTCAGCGCGAAGTCCATCACCTTCACGATCTTCTGCCCGTACACCTCGCCCAGCGCACCGCCGAACACCGTGAAGTCCTGCGAGAACACCGCCACCGGACGCCCGTCGACCGTGCCGTAGCCGGTCACCACCCCGTCACCGTAGGGGCGGTTGGCGTCCAGCCCGAAGTTGCTGGAGCGGTGCCGGGCGAACTCGTCCAGCTCCACGAACGAGTCCTCGTCCAGGAGCAGCCCGATCCGCTCACGGGCCGTCAGCTTGCCCTTCGCGTGCTGCTTCTCCACGGCACGAGCCGAGCCCGCGTGCGTCGCCTCCTGGACGCGACGCTGGAGATCCGCGAGCTTGCCCGCGGTGGTGTGGATGTCGATCTCTTCCGGCTCGGACATCGGGATGCGGCTCCCTGCCTGCTCAAAAGGGGGGACGATTACTCATCCGTAGCGTAGTGGCGGCCCTACCGATCGGCAGTGCGGCGTACAACACACCTAGTGTGGCTTGCATGACTCCGCGAGATGCCTCAGACGACCGCTGGTCCGACCTCGACCGCCCGCCCCTGAACGGCGCGGCCCTGCGCCGCGGGCTGGTGCGCGAGGGCGGGCTCTACCGCGATGTGGAGGTGGTGCGCGGCACCGGCTCCACCAACTCCGACCTGGTGGCCCTCGCCGTCGCGGGCAAGGCGCAGGAGGGCGCCGTCCTGGTCGCCGAGGAGCAGACCGCCGGGCGCGGCCGGCTCGACCGGGAGTGGACCGCCCCGCCCCGCTCGGGCCTGTTCTTCTCCGTGCTGCTGCGGCCCGCCGAGGTCCCGGTGGCGCGCTGGGGCTGGCTGCCGCTGCTGACCGGGGTGGCCGTGGCGACGGGTCTGTCGCGGGCGGCCGGGGTGGACACGGCACTCAAGTGGCCCAACGACCTCCTGGTCACCGTCGGTGGCGAGGAACGCAAGGCCGGGGGCATCCTCGCCGAGCGCGCCGGGGGGGACTCGGTGGTCGTCGGCGTCGGCGTCAACGTGACTCTGCGTGAGGACGAACTCCCGGTGCCCCAGGCCGGATCGCTCGCTCTCGCGGGCGCGACGAGCATCGACCGCGACCCGCTGCTGCGGGCCGTGCTGCGCTCCCTGGAGGAGTGGTACGGCCGCTGGCGCGAGGCGGGCGGCGACCCCGTGGCCTCCGGTCTCCAGGAGACGTACGCGGCGGGCTGCGCGACGCTGGGACGAGTCGTCCGGGCGGAACTGCCGGGCGACCGCTCGATCGTGGGCGAGGCGGTGGCGCTCGACGGCGACGGCCGCCTGGTCCTGGCGACGGAGGAGGGCGTGCAGGAACCTGTGGGAGCAGGCGACATCGTGCACTTGAGGCCCGCTTAGGAGCGCGTGCCCCAGGGGCGCGGGCCGCGACTGCCGGCGGCTTCGCCGCGGGCCGCGGGCAGCGGTCACGACCCGCACCCGGCCCGGCGACGAATCCCGGCACATGCGGCCCCGAACGGCGAAACCCAACGGAGTGAGCCCGTACAGTTGAGGCCGGTCGATACCTGACCGCGGCAGATCGGAAGGGCAGCAGGCGTGACCGTCGACGACACGGGCTCCGGCATGGGTCGTACCCCAGCGCCCGACGGCAACGGCACGGGCAGCGACAACGGCGAGGACCCGCTCGCGCTCCGCCTGGAAGGGCTCATCCTCGGCGCCGAGCGCCGCTACACCCCCTTCCAGGCCGCCCGCAGCGCGGGTGTCTCCATGGAACTGGCGTCCCGTTTCTGGCGGGCGATGGGCTTCGCGGACATCGGCCAGGCCAAGGCGCTCACCGAGGCCGATGTGCTGGCCCTGCGCCGGCTGGCGGGCCTCGTCGAGGCGGGCCTGCTCAGCGAGGCCATGGCCGTGCAGGTGGCGCGTTCCACCGGCCAGACCACCGCCCGGCTGGCCGAGTGGCAGATCGACTCCTTCCTGGAGGGCCTGACCGAGCCGCCCGAGCCGGGCATGACCCGTACCGAGGTCACGTATCCGCTGGTCGAGCTGCTGCTGCCGGAGCTGGAGGAGTTCCTCGTCTACGTCTGGCGCCGCCAGCTCGCCGCGGCGACCGGCCGGGTCGTGCAGGCCGCCGACGACGAGGAGATGGTCGACCGCCGCCTCGCCGTGGGCTTCGCCGACCTCGTCGGCTTCACCCGCCTCACCCGCCGCATGGAGGAGGAGGAACTGGGCGAGCTGGTCGAGGCGTTCGAGACGACCGCGGCGGACCTCGTCGCGGCCCGCGGCGGCCGCCTGATCAAGACGCTGGGCGACGAGGTCCTGTACGCCGCCGACGACGCCGGGACGGCCGCGGAGATCGCCCTGCTGCTCGTCGAGACGATGGCCAACGACGAGACCATGCCGGAGCTGCGCGTGGGCATCGCGTTCGGCACGGTCACCACCCGGATGGGCGATGTCTTCGGTACGACGGTGAACCTGGCCTCCCGGCTCACTTCGATAGCTCCCCGGGACGCCGTCCTCGTCGACAGCGCCTTCGCCGAGGAGCTGATCCGCGCGGGCGAGGCCCCGGCCTCGGAGTCCGAGGCCGCGGAGGCGGCCGCCGCCGCGGAGAAGGAGGGCGAGGAACCGCCCGCCTACCGGTTCGCCCTCCAGCCCATGTGGCAGCGCCCGGTGCGTGGCCTCGGCGTGGTCGAGCCGTGGCTGCTCACCCGCCGGGACGGGACGGCGTAGTCCGAGCGTGCCCGTGGCGCGCATGCTGCTCGTCCTGGTCGTCCTGCCCGATGCACAGCCCGATGACCGGGATGCACAGTCCGGGCGGCTGGGCGGGCTGGGCGGGGGTCGGCGGGGCGGAGGGCTGTGCGGGCGTCGGTTCCGGCCGTGACGGCGGTGCGCTCGCCGGCGGTGTCCGGGGCGGCGTAGTGCGGGGCGTGGGTGTGCTGGGTGCCTGGGGGATGCCGGTTCCGGCCGGGGCCGGGCGGTTCGCGGAGGACCTCGGGGCGGCCTCGCTCGCGGCGGGCGCGGGGCTTTCGGAGGGCAGCGGCGACGCGGCGGCTCCGCCGAGGGGCGCGGTGGCCGAGGGGCTCGGCCGCGGGGTGCCGGTGTCGGTGGCGGCCGCGTGGGACGCGCGCTCCGTGCCCCGGTAGGGGTTGACCCTCGGCTCGGCCTCCGCCGTATCGATCCCGCCGAGACCGGAGTCCGGGGCCAGTCGTACGAGGCTCAGCGCGCCGGCGGCCAGCGCGAGGCCGCCCGCGGTGAGCAGCACCCCGCGGGGGCGGGGCCGCCGGTGCCGTCCCCGCGGGCGGATGGTGCTGGTGATGTGTGTCGTCATCGCGTCCCTCCCCGATGCGTGCGCCCCCTTCGCGCCCTGGCGGACGTTATGCGCGCTTGTGGCGGTCCGGGAGGGAGTTGGGCGTGATGTCACTCGAATGGGGTGTCGGGTCTTGTGCGACGAACGGGTGTGTGATGGTCCTTCCTCCGTGCGATCCCCCTTCCGGGGCCCGACCGGGACACCCGGGCGGCCGAGCCGTAGGCCGCCGACGTCCCGTGGTCCTTTCCCCCTTGGCTCAGCCGGGGCCGGCTGCGATGATCTGGGGCGTTGGTGTTAACCCGCGTTAACCGGAGGGCGTCATGGGCGAGGAGCGGTTCGGGGAGTTCGTGGCCGTACGGCGGCACGGGGACGGCGGCCATGTGGCCGAGCTGGCCCTGGACCGGCCCAAGGCGATGAACGCCGTGTCGAGCGAGATGGCCCGCTCCATCGGCGAGGCCTGCGCGGCGCTGGGCGCCGACCGCGAGGTGCGCGTCGTGGTGGTGACCTCCACGCACGAGCGCGCCTTCTGCGTCGGGGCCGACCTGAAGGAGCGGAACTCCTTCACCGACGCCGAGCTGGTCCGCCAGCGCCCGGTCGCGCGCGGCGCCTACACGGGAGTCCTGGAGCTGCCCGTGCCGACGGTCGCCGCGGTGCACGGGTTCGCGCTCGGCGGCGGCTTCGAGCTGGCCCTGTCCTGCGATGTGATCGTGGCCGACGGCACGGCCGTGGTGGGGCTGCCGGAGGTCTCGGTGGGCGTCATCCCGGGCGGCGGCGGCACCCAGCTCCTGCCGCGCCGGGTGGGCGCGGCGCGGGCGGCCGAGCTGATCTTCACGGCCCGCCGTGTGGAGGCCGGGGAGGCGCGCGAGCTCGGACTGGTCGACGTCCTCGTCGACGACGGCCGGGACCGCGAGGAGGCCCTCGCCCTCGCCGCCCGGATCGCCGGGAACTCCCCGGTGGGCCTCAGGGCCGCCAAGCGTGCCCTGCGTCTGGGGCACGGCCTGGACCTCCGGGCGGGCCTGGAGGTGGAGGACGCGGCCTGGCGCTCGGTCGCCTTCTCCGGGGACCGGGCGGAGGGCGTGCGGGCGTTCAACGAGAAGCGCAAGCCCCGGTGGCCGGGCGAGTGAGGCGGGTTTCCCCACCTGTTCGCCACACAAACACCCCATAGCGAGAAAAAGGTCCCTAACCTGGAGCAATGGGCGAGGACGAGCGACTGTCGGCGGTGGTCGCGCTGGCGCAGGGCATGGCGGCGGCCCACACTCCACGCGAGTCCTGGCACGCGGCGGCGCACGGTGCCTGCCACGCCCTGGACGGAAGCTTCGCCGCCCTGTCGGTGTGGGAGCGGGACCTCGGCCGCCTGCGGGTCCTGGTGAACGTGGGGGAGCGCGCCGCCGGTGAGGTGGAGTTCCCCGACGACGAGACGTACCCCGTCCATCAGTTCCCGGAGATCACCGAGTTCCTCCATGAGCGCTGGGCGGGCGGGGGCGGTCCCCACGCCTGGGTGGAGACCGCGGACGGTCCCGCCGCGGGCCGCCCCGGCTATGTGCACCAGCGGGTCGCCGCGCTGCGCCGCCGGGGCCGGGGCAGCTGTGTCGTCGCCCCGGTCGTGCTGCACGGGCGGGCGTGGGGCGAGCTGTATGTGGCGCGCCCGGCGGGAGCCGACGTCTTCGAGCCGTCCGACGCCGGGTTCGCCACCGTGCTGGCCGCCGTCGTCGCCGCGGGCATCGCGCAGACCGAGCGGCTGGAGGAGGCCCGCCGGCTGGCCTTCACCGACGCGCTGACCGGCCTCGCCAACCGCCGGGCCGTCGACATGCGCCTGGAGGAGGCGATCGAGCGGTACCGCGCCGAGGGTGTCGTCGTCAGCCTCGTGGTCTGCGACCTCAACGGCCTCAAGCGGGTCAACGACAGCCAGGGCCACGCCGTCGGCGACCGGCTGCTGGAACGCTTCGGCTCGGTGCTGTCGCTGTGCGGCGCGATGCTGCCGGGCACGCTGGCGGCCCGGCTGGGCGGGGACGAGTTCTGTCTGGTGGCGGCCGGCCCGCCCGCGGACGACGTGGTGAAGGTCGCCGACGAGCTGTGCCGCCGGGCCGCCGAACTGGAACTGGGCGACGGGGTGGCCTGCGGGGTGGCGTCCACCGAGGACCCGATCGGTCCGGTGCGCTCGGCCCGCCGGCTGTTCCGGCTCGCGGACGCCGCCCAGTACCGGGCCAAGGCGGTGCGCGCGGCGAGACCGGTGGTGGCCGGCCGGGCGGGCCCGGACGATCCGGTCGTCCGGCTGGCGGACGCGCCCTCCCGGGAGGCGGGGGCGGAGCGCCGCAGCTTCCGCGGCCGCAGCTGACGGACGTACCGGCGGGGGGTCCGGTCGGCGGGTCGCGGGGGTCCGGTCGGTAAGGGGCGAACCCCGTGGCCACTGGTGACATTTTCGAATTCACTGCGTACGCTCCTGAATATGGATATGCACACTGTGGTGGTGGGGACCTCCGGCACGACCGCGTCCGACGTTCTGGCCGTCGCGCGCGGCGGCGCCCGCGTCGAGCTCTCCGAGCAGGCGGTGGCGGCCCTCGCGGCGGCGCGCGAGATCGTGGACGCGCTGGCCGCCAAGCCCGAGCCGGTCTACGGCGTGAGCACCGGCTTCGGCGCCCTGGCGACCCGGCACATCAGCGCGGAACTGCGCGCCCAGCTCCAGCGCAACATCGTCCGCTCGCACGCGGCCGGCATGGGCCCGCGCGTCGAGCGCGAGGTCGTGCGCGCGCTGATGTTCCTGCGGCTGAAGACCGTCTGCTCCGGTCACACCGGTGTCCGCCCCGAGGTCGCGCAGGCCATGGCGGACCTGCTCAACGCCGGCATCACCCCGGTCGTGCACGAATACGGCTCGCTCGGCTGCTCCGGCGACCTGGCCCCGCTGTCCCACTGCGCCCTGACGCTGATGGGCGAGGGCGACGCGGAGGGCCCGGACGGCACCGTCCGCCCCGCCGGCGAACTGCTCGCCGAGCACGGCCTCGCCCCCGTCGAGCTGCGCGAGAAGGAGGGCCTCGCCCTGCTCAACGGCACCGACGGCATGCTCGGCATGCTGATCATGGCCCTCGCCGACCTCGACACCCTCTACAAGACGGCCGACGTCACCGCCGCCCTCTCCCTGGAGGCCCTGCTCGGCACCGACAAGGTCCTCGCGCCCGAGCTGCACGCCATCCGCCCGCACCCGGGCCAGGGCGACTCGGCCGCGAACATGCTGGCCGTGCTCAAGGGCTCCGGCCTCACCGGGCACCACCAGGACGACGCCCCGCGCGTGCAGGACGCCTACTCGGTGCGCTGCGCCCCGCAGGTGGCCGGCGCCGGCCGCGACACCCTCGCGCACGCCCGTCTGGTCGCCGAGCGCGAGCTGGCCTCGGCCGTCGACAACCCGGTCGTCCTGCCCGACGGCAGGGTGGAGTCCAACGGCAACTTCCACGGCGCGCCCGTCGCCTACGTGCTGGACTTCCTCGCCATCGCCGCCGCCGACCTGGCGTCCATCGCCGAGCGCCGCACCGACCGGCTGCTGGACAAGAACCGCAGCCACGGCCTGCCGCCGTTCCTCGCGGACGACGCCGGTGTCGACTCCGGCCTGATGATCGCCCAGTACACCCAGGCCGCCCTGGTCAGCGAGATGAAGCGGCTGGCCGTGCCCGCCTCGGCCGACTCCATCCCGTCCTCGGCGATGCAGGAGGACCACGTCTCCATGGGCTGGTCGGCGGCGCGCAAGCTGCGCACGGCCGTCGGCAACCTGACCCGCGTCCTCGCCGTCGAGCTCTACGCCGCCGCCCGCGCGGTCGAGCTGCGCGAGGGCCTCGCCCCGGCCCCGGCCAGCCGTGCCGTCATCGACGCCGCCCGCGCGGCCGGCGTCGGAGGCCCCGGCCCGGACCGCTTCCTCGCGCCCGACCTGGCCGCGGCGGACGCCTTCGTCCGCGACGGCTCCCTGGTCACGGCGGCGGAGACGGTGACCGGCCCGCTGCGCTAGCGGCCCGCCCCGCGCATGCCGAAGGGCCCCGTCCGCGACCGCGGACGGGGCCCTTCGGCGAGTACGTGCCGTGTTACTTGAGCTTGCCGGCCTGGGCGTCGACGACCGGCGCCGGGACCTTGTACTGCTTCTCGCTCATCATCGCGCCGATGTTCATCGTGAAGTACGAGGCGAGGGTGTTGCCGTGCCGCACGACCTGGGTGTGGACCGTGCCGGTCTGGCCGGCCTCCGCGTCCATCTCGCCGGTCGTGACGAAGGCCAGCGTCTCGTCCCCGCCGGCGCCGACCGCGTCCTCCTCGGCGACCTTGGTCATCTTCGTCGGCTCGCCGCCGTCGGAGACCTCGAAGCCGCCCGAGCAGTCCTTGACCGCCTCGGAGACCTTCTTGAAGGCCTCCGAGGCGCCGTCACCCTCGTACGAGGACAGCGCGACGACCGTCACGTCGGCGTTCAGGGCCTCGGCCATGGCGTCCTCGATCTCGCCCTCCGCCAGGTCCTCGACGGACTTGGAGGCGGCGTCGCTCGGCTTCTTCTCCTGCGAGGCCATGGTGTTGGCCTCGGCCGGCGCGTCCGTCGGCGCGAGCCCGCTCATGACGTAGATGAGCGGCAGGCACTTCTCGTCGCCCTTGAGCTTCTTCTTGTCGGACTTGAGCGAGTCCTCGACCGGCTCGACCTTGTAGCCGTCGACGTCGCCCTGTGCGATGAGCAGCTTGTCCAGCTCGGCCTTGCTGTACGTCTTGCCGTTGCCGCCGGAACCCTTGGTGTCGTCCGAGCCGCTGTCCGAGCACCCCGTGAGCAGCGCCAGCGACAGCGCGCCGACGACAGCCGTGGCGCACAGACGCGCCCCCGTTGATCTGTTCATGAGCGGACTATGAGTGTTCGGTCAAACACGAGTCAAGCTGAGGTATTCAGAACCCAAGCCGCTCTCTTCGCACCGAATACACCACGAACCCGGCGCCGAGCGTGAGGCAGAACGTGCCGCCCACGACATAGGGCGTGCTGTCGAAGCTTCCGGTGTCGGCGAGTTCGGTGCCGCCGGACGAGCTCTCGGTGCTCGCGGCGACGGCTCTGGCCTGCGTCGTCGTGGTCGCCGCGGGCGGGCGTCCCGCGGCGGAGTCGCCCGTCGCGTTCGCGGACGGGACGAACCACAGGGCGCCCAGCAGGCTTGCCGCGGCGGTGGCGGTCAGCAACGGACGGCGAGCGGATGACACGGAATATCGATCCCCTTGTGACGCTGGCGAATTGGCCGTGTGCAGCGATGCTAATGAAAGGGGCGGGTCGCGGGAAAGCCATCTCGGGTGCCGGCCGTACGCTCCGGGGCATGAGCACCCCAGAGACATCACGTTTTGTACGGCTTCGCGTCGAACTCGTCCTCGAGGTGGACGACGTGGACGCGGTCACGGAGGCGGCGCTGGAGCGTGTCGCGGAGGACGGGGAGATGCCCGGCTCCGAGCGTGCGCATGCCGAGAGCGCGGTGAGGGAAGACACAGCCGAGGCGCTCGCCTACCTGGTGGACCCGTTCGACCTGGTGGGCGAGGTGCCCGGGGTCGAGCTCCAGCAGGCCTCCTGGAGCAGCGAGCTGATCGAGTACGACCCCGACTCTCCGGACTGGGATCTGGACGAGGATGATGGCGAGGAGGAGTTCGAGGAGTACGAAGAGGGCGACGAAGGCGAAGAGGGCGAAGAGGAGACGGACGACAAGGGCGACGGGGAACGCGCGTCGCGCTGAGCCGGTTGTGGGGAAATCGTGACCCTGGACGGCAACCGTCGTCCGGGGTTTCGTCGTCTCAGGGGACGCACCGACCGACAGCCGTTACCACCGGCCCTGGCGGGAAGTGGCGTGCCCCACACGATCAGGGCATGTGGAACGGGACGAACCGGTCGTAGCGTTGATAGCTCACGGCGGGGAACTCCCGGGGTTACTGGGGAATCGGCAACGATGGAGAAGCGTGTGATGACGAACAGTAAGCGGCGCAGGGGCCTGACGGTCGCGTCCGCACTGCTCGGCGGTGTTCTGGTGCTCTCGGCCTGCTCCGGCGGCGACGAGGCCAAGGCCGACGGGGGTGGCGACACCTCGCAGGCCAAGGTCGACGAGGCGGCGGCGCAGAAGACCTCCGAGGCCCAGATCAAGATCACGCCCAAGGACGGCACGGCCAACGCCTCCATCAACAACTCCGCCGCTGTCACCGTGAGCAAGGGCACGCTCACCGAGGTGTCGATGACCACCTCGGACGGCACGGAGGTCTCCGGCGAGATATCCGCCGACAAGACCAGCTGGAAGCCCAGCGCCCAGCTCGAGCGCTCGACGACCTACAAGATCGCGGTGACCGCGAAGGACGCGAAGGGCCGTGACGCCCACGAGAACGCCTCCTTCACCACGGTCTCCCCGGACAACAGCTTCATCGGCAGCTTCACGCCCGAGGACGGCTCCACCGTCGGCGTCGGCATGCCGGTCTCGATCAACTTCGACAAGGCGATCACCAACAAGGCGGACGTCCAGAAGGGCATCACCGTCAGCTCCAGCAGCGGGCAGGAGGTCGTCGGCCACTGGTTCAACGCCAACCGCCTGGACTTCCGCCCCGAGAACTACTGGACCGAGAACTCCACCGTCACGCTGAAGCTCGCGCTCGACGGTGTCGAGGGCGCGGACGGTGTGTTGGGTGTCCAGCAGAAGACGGTCACCTTCAAGATCGGCCGCAACCAGGTCTCGATCGTCGACGCCAACAGCAAGCAGATGAAGATCACGCGGAACGGCAAGGTCGTCAAGACCATCCCGATCTCCGCCGGCTCGCCCGAGAACAAGACCTACGAAGGTCAGATGGTGATCTCCGAGAAGTTCAAGGAGACCCGGATGAACGGCGCCACCGTCGGCTTCACCGACGACGACGGCAAGGGCGAGTACGACATCAAGGACGTGCCCCACGCCATGCGCCTGACCACCTCGGGCACCTTCATCCACGGCAACTACTGGGGTGCCGACTCGGTCTTCGGCAACGTCAACACCAGCCACGGCTGTGTCGGCCTGAACGACACCAAGGGTGCCGGCGACCCGAACACCGAGG
The DNA here is from genome assembly GCF_042873115.1 of Streptomyces sp. NPDC005017. NCBI lineage: Bacteria > Bacillati > Actinomycetota > Actinomycetes > Kitasatosporales > Streptomycetaceae > Streptomyces > Streptomyces sp. NPDC005017. Next base: position 221,376 of record NZ_JBIALD010000001.1, read on the forward strand.
CCGCGTGGTTCTTCAACAACTCGATCGTCGGTGACGTGGTCGTCGTGCAGAACACCGGCGACAAGACCGTCTCCCCGGACAACGGCCTCAACGGCTGGAACCTGGACTGGGCGCAGTGGAAGGCCGGCTCCGCCGTCTGATCCCGCACGAAGCCCTGCCGATGCCGCCCTCCCCGAGGGCGGCATCGGCGTTTTCCGGCCTTCCTGGCTCGCCCCTTCCGGGTGCGTGCTGTGGGGTTGCTGTGACGCTCCGTCAGGGGTTCTCATACTCCTCTTATGCGGCACTTATCAGTCCATCAGGGTGCCTCTCTAGCTTGCGGCGCATGTTCTTCACCTACCTGAGGCGCGAACTGCGCCGCCGCAGAAAGGCGGCCCTCGTCGTCGCCTCCGGCCTCGCGCTGGGCATCGCGCTCGTCATCGTGGTCACCTCCGTGTCCTCCGGCATGAGCAGGGCGCAGGACAAGGTCCTCCAGTCGCTGTACGGGCTCGGCACCGACATGACGGTCACCAAGGCCGCCGCGGCCCGGACCGGCGAGCAGGGCGGCGGCCCCCGCTTCCGCTTCGACGCCCGCGACGACGACTCCGAGGACGAGCAGAGCAGCGACCGCGTCATGGTCCAGGGCTTCCAGACCCTCGCCTCCTCCACCGTCGGCAAGGTCGCGGACCAGGACGGTGTCGCGGACGCGGTCGGCGGGCTCAGCCTCCAGGTCATCAGGGTCAGCGGCGAGTTCACCCGCGGCCAGTTCCAGCAGCAGGAGGGCGGCGGCCAGGGCGGCGGCCCCGAAGCCGGGCAGCAGGCCCCGCAGGGCCGGGTGGAGGGCGGCGGCGCCGACTTCGGCGTCAACAACTTCTCCGTCTACGGCACCGACGTCACCGAGCCCGCCCTCGGCCCGCTGACCTCCTCGAAGATCACCAGCGGCCGTACCTTCAAGACCACCGAGACGAACAGCAGGGTCGCCGTGGTCGACTCGGCGTACGCCAAGGAGAAGAAGTACGAGGTCGGTTCGACCGTCACCGTCAAGGGCGTCGAGTACAAGGTGATCGGCGTCGCGACCGCCGACAGCGGCGACTCCGCGGCCAACCTGTACATCCCGCTGACACAGGCCCAGACCCTCGCCGGCGCGAAGAACAAGGTCACCACGATCTACGTCAAGGCCACCGACTCCCAGCGGATCGACGCCGTCAAGTCCGCCGTCAGCAAGAACGTCCCGGGCACGACGGTGACGACGTCCGCCGACCTCGCCGACACCGTGTCCGGCTCCCTGTCCACCGCCTCCGGCCTCGCCACGAAGGTCGGCAAGTGGCTGTCCGTCGCGGTCCTGGTCGCCGCGTTCCTGGTGGCCGGACTGCTCACCTCCTCGGCGGTCTCCCGCCGGGTGCGGGAGTTCGGCACCCTCAAGGCCCTCGGCTGGCGCTCGGGCCGGGTCACCGGCCAGGTGGTCGGCGAGGCCGTCGTCAACGGCCTGGTGGGCGGCGCCCTCGGCATCGCCCTCGGCCTGGCGGGGGCGTACGCGGTGACGGCGGTGAGCCCGACGCTGGAGGCCGACCTCGGCGGCGCCACCGGCGGTGGCCCGGGCCAGGGCGGACCGGGCCTGGTGCTGGGCGGCCCCGGCGGCCCCCAGTCCGCGGGCAGGTCCCTCGAAGTCGCCCTGACCGCGCCGGTCAGCCTGACGACCATCGCCCTCGCGGTCGGGCTCGCGGTGACCGGCGGCCTGATCGCGGGCGCCTTCGGAGGCTGGCGGGCATCGCGGCTGCGCCCCGCCGACGCCCTCCGCCGCGTCGAGTGACGGGCGGGGCCGCAGCCGCCCCGCTTTCAGCGGCGCGGGGCCGTACCGACGTGGGGCTGCGCCGCGTGGGCGCGGCACGGTCCGGCGCGTGCCCTGTTGCCGTGAGGGGGGTCCGACCGCCCGGCCCAGGGGGCGGGGCCGTACCGACGTACGGCTGCGCCGCGTGGGCGCGACCAGCCACCGAAATCCCGCAGACGAAGGAACACCATGTACGACCTCACCGCAGTGACCAAGCACTACACGCGAGGCAAGGAGACCGTGAAGGCCCTGGCCGGCATCGACCTCACCATCGCCGACGGGGACCGCCTCGTCATCCAGGGTCCCACCGGCGGCGGCAAGTCCACCCTGCTCCAGATGCTCGGCGGTCTCGACCGCCCGACCTCGGGCCAGGTCGTCCTCGACGGCACCGACCTCGCCGCCCTGCCCGAGGCCCGCCTCACCCGCGTACGCAGCGAGAACATCGGCTTCGTCTTCCAGAGCTTCAACCTCGTCCCCACCCTCACCGCCCAGGAGAACGTGGAGACGGCCCTCGTCCCGCTCGGCGTGAAGGCCAAGGAGCGCCGCGAACGCGCCGCCGGGGCACTGGAGTCGGTCGGCCTGGGCGAACGTCTCGGGCATCTGCCCGGGGAGATGTCCGGCGGCCAGCAGCAGCGCGTCGCCATCGCCCGCGCGCTCGTCAAGCGCCCCAAGGTGCTGCTCGCCGACGAGCCCACCGGCAACCTCGACGAGTCGATGCGCGACGAGGTGATGGACGTGCTGGAGACGATGTGGAAGGAGCACGGGCTGACCTTCGTGATGGTCACCCACGACTCCGCCATCGCCGGGCGGGCACCCCGGCTCGCGACCATCCGCAAGGGGGCCATTACGGTCACCGAGCGCGCTGTGTCCTGAAATCGCTGCTGTCACCCGCTTTTATGACGGACTCGTGACAGACCCCTTGTTGAGGCCGCTGATCACCTCCCGGCATACTTCGTCCTCCGGGGGGTGTACGCGCGTGTGTACGGGATGGCCCCCGGCCGGGTGAACGGGGAATTCGCCCGGCATTCGATCTCCCAGGGGGAGTCTTGCGCAGACAAGTGAAAAAGGTCGGTGCGGCAACTGTCGCAGGCGCCGCGGCCGTTGCGCTCGCCGCGGGTCTGACCAGCCCGGCGGCGGCCGACGCCGAGTCGCAGCACCGGGAGGCCGCGGCCAAGCTGACGGCTCACCACCGCATCACGCTGATCACGGGTGACCGTGTCTCCGTCGACGCCAAGGGCCGGATCGTCGGCCTCCAGCGCGCCGAGGGCCGCGAGAACATACCCGTGTCGGTTCGCAAGTTCCAGGGCCACACGCTGGTCATCCCCGCCGACGCGGCGCGTCTGGTCGCCGAAGGCAAGCTGGACCAGCGGCTGTTCGACATCACCGAACTGAACAAGTCCGCCACCCGCAAGTCCCAGAGGAACGGCCTGAAGGTCATCGTCGGCTACAAGGGGGCCGCCTCGGCCGCCAAGGCCGACGTCCGTGACGCGGGCACCCTGCGCCGCAGCCTCGGCACCCTGAACGCCGACGCGGTGCAGACCCCCGAGTCGGACACCCCCGAGCTGTGGGACGCGGTCACCAACGGCGACAAGACCGCCGCCGGTGTCGCGCACGTCTGGCTCGACGGCGTCCGCCGGGTCACGCTCGACAAGTCCACCAAGCAGATCGGCGCTCCCGTCGCCTGGGCCGCCGGGTACACCGGCAAGGGCGTCAAGATCGCCGTGCTGGACACCGGTGTGGACACCACCCACCCGGACCTGAAGACCCAGGTGACGGCGTCGAAGAACTTCACGCCCGCCGCCGACGCCTCCGACAAGTTCGGCCACGGCACCCACGTCGCGTCCATCGCGGCCGGTACCGGCGCCAAGTCGGGCGGCAAGTACAAGGGGGTGGCGCCGGGCGCGACCGTCCTCAACGGCAAGGTCCTCGACGACTCCGGCTCCGGTGACGACTCCGGCATCATCGCCGGCATCGAGTGGGCCGCCGCCGAAGGCGCCGACGTCGTCAACCTCAGCCTCGGCGGCCCGGACGGACCCGGTGTCGACCCGCTGGAGGCGGCGGTCGACAAGTTCTCCGCCGAGAAGGGCATCCTGTTCGCGATCGCGGCCGGCAACTCCGGCCCGGAGTCGGTCGGTTCGCCGGGCAGCGCGGACTCCGCGCTCACCGTCGGCGCGGTCGACGACGCGGACGTGCTCGCCCCGTTCTCCTCCACCGGCCCGCGCGCCGGCGACGGTGCCATCAAGCCGGACGTCACCGGTCCGGGCGTGGACATCACCGCCGCGTCCGCCAAGGGCAGCGTCATCGCGCAGGAGGTCGGCGAGAACCCGGCCGGCTACCTGACCATCTCCGGTACCTCGATGGCCACCCCGCACGTCGCGGGCGCCGCCGCGATCCTCAAGCAGCAGCACCCGACCTGGACGTACACCCAGATCAAGGGCGCGCTCACCGCCTCCACCAAGGGCGGGAAGTACACCGCGTTCCAGCAGGGTTCGGGCCGCATCCAGATCGACAAGGCCCTCAAGCAGACCGTCGTCGCCGAGCCGGTGTCGGTCAGCCTCGGCACCCAGCAGTGGCCGCACACCGACGACACGCCGGTCACCAAGCCGCTGACGTACCGCAACCTCGGCACCACGGACGTGACGCTGGCCCTCAAGGCCACCGCCACCAACCCGAACGGCGCCGCGGCCCCGGCCGGCTTCTTCAAGCTGAGCGCCTCCACCGTGACGGTCCCGGCGGGCGGCACGGCCTCCGTGAACGTCACCGCCGACACCCGCCTCGGCGGCACCGTCGACGGCGCGTACTCCGCGTACGTGGTCGCGACCGGCGGCGGGCAGACCGTCCGCACGGCCGCCGCGGTCAACCGTGAGATCGAGTCCTACGACGTCACCGTCAAGCACATCGGCAGGGACGGCCTGCCGACGTCGAAGTACAGCACCGTCCTGCTCGGCTACAGCGGCGTCGGCTCCGGCCGTGTCGTCGACGTCCCGCAGGCCGAGTCCGGTGTCACCACCCTGCGTCTGCCCCGCGGCACGTACGGCCTCGACGCCTGGATCGTGAAGGACTTCGTCACCTTCGAGGGCGGCCTCGACTGGCTGGTCCAGCCGAGGCTGAGCGTCACCAGGAACGCCACGCTGACGCTCGACGCCCGTACCGGCAAGGCGGCGGACATCACGGTGCCCGACGCCACGGCCAAGCCGCTGTCGGCGACGATCAACTACTCCTACGACACCGGCGGCTTCGGCATCGGCTTCATGGGTCCGTCCTTCGCCGACCTGCGCATGGCCCACCTCGGCCCCACGGTCACCGGTCTGAACCAGACCTGGAACGGCCAGTGGACCAAGGGCACCGGCACCGAGTGGGACGTGGCCCTGACCGCCAACGGCACCAAGATCGTGGGCGACAAGGTCAAGCACTTCAAGACCACCGAGCTCGCCACCCTGAAGAACATCCTCGCCGCGGCCACGCCCGGCAAGACCGGTGCGCTCAGCGTCTACGGCCTCTTCCCGCAGGCGTTCGTCATGGGCATCCCGGTGGAGCAGAAGCTGCCCGGCACGCGCACGGTGCACGTGTCCACGGCCGGCGGCATCGTCTGGGGCACCGACTTCGAGCAGTACCGCGGCAAGGACGCCGAGGGCAACCCGATCACCGAGGCCTTCTACACCAGCGACGCCCTGAAGGCCTACACGGCGGGCAAGACCTACACCACCACCTTCAACAAGCCGGTCTTCGGTCCCAAGCTGACCGCCGACTACGGCCTGTACCGCGCCGGCAACAAGATCGGCGGCGTGCTGCCGCTGTACGCCGACTCCGCGGGTCACCCCGGGTCCTCGGACTTCACCGCGGTGGCCACCACCCTCTACCGCAACGGCGTCAAGGTCGGAACGCACAACGACCCGCTGTTCGGTGAGAAGGAGTTCTCGGTTCCGTCCACCGACGCCGAGTACCGCCTGACCACCTCGGTCAAGCGCAGCGTCAAGGTCGCGGCCGCCTCCACCCGGATCGACGCCAGCTGGACCTTCCGCTCCAAGAAGCCCGGCACCGACGACATGGTGGCCCTGCCGGCCTCCAGCGTCCGCTTCAACGCCAAGACCGGCTCCGACGGCCGTGTCACGGCGGGCCTGACGCAGACCATCCCGGTCTCCGTCGAGGGCGCGGCGCGCGGCACCAACCTCAAGTCGCTCGCGGTGTACGTGTCGTACGACTACGGGCAGACCTGGAAGAAGGTCACCGTGACCAACGGCAAGATCAAGGTGAAGAACCCCGCCAAGAACAAGGGTGTCTCCTTCCACGCCAAGATCACGGACAAGAAGAACAACAAGTCGACGCTGTCGATCTACAACGCCTACTACGGCAAGTGAGCGGTGTGGCTCCGGCTCTCTGAGACGAGGGCTCTGTTAGCCCAAGGGCTCTCCGAGCCTGAGCCAAGGGCTCTCCGAGCCTGAGCTGTGAGCGAACGGCCCGCAGGAAGCAGAGCTTCCGGCGGGCCGTTCGTGTTTGTGTGACCCCATGACGGCTCACACCGTGGAGTACATCCGGTACCGCATTCCCGAAGAGCGTTCGGCCGGGTTCCTGGCCGCCTACACCCGCGCCGCGCCGCACCTGGCGGCGGCCCCCCAGTGCGTCGACTACGAACTCACCCGCTGCGAGGAGGACTCCGAGCACTACATCCTGCGCATCACCTGGACCTCGACCGCCGACCACCTCGACGGCTTCCGCAAGTCCGAGCTGTTCCCCGGCTTCCTGGCCGAGATCCGGCCGTACGTCTCCGACATCGAGGAGATGCGGCACTACGCCCCGACGCCCGTGCACGGCGGCGGCGCGGCCGTCCCCAGCCTCTACGACTGGGCGGGCGGCGCGGACGCCTTCTCCCGGCTGACGTCCGTGTTCTACGACAAGGTGCTGGAGGACGACCTCCTGGCACCCCTCTTCGCACATCTCGACCCCGCCCACGCCGAGCACGTCGCCCTCTGGCTCGCCGAGGTCTTCGGCGGCCCGGCCCGCTACTCCGAGACCCAGGGCGGCCACGGCCACATGGTCGCCAAGCACTTCGGCAAGGGCATCACCGAGCCGCAGCGCCGCCGCTGGGTCAATCTGATCCAGGACGCCGCCGACGAGGCCGGCCTCCCCACCGACGCGGAGTTCCGCTCCGCCTTCCTCGCCTACGTGGAGTGGGGCACCCGCCTCGCGGTCTACTTCTCCGGCCCCGACGCGGTACCTCCGGCCGAGCAGCCGGTGCCGAAGTGGACGTGGGGGGCCGCGCCGCCGTACCAGGGCTGAAAAGCCGGGGCGGGGGCCGGCCTCGCGCCGACGGGACACCGGTCGCCGCCGGGCCGGTGACGCCCGGTGTCCCGTCGGCGATTCAGCCCGCCTGGTTCGCCGGGTCCTGGCCCGCCCGGGTGGCGTCCGAGCCCCAACTCGCCAGCAGGCGCAGGGCCTCGGCGGAGGGCGTGCCGGGGTCGGCGTGGTAGGCGACGAGGGACTGCTCGCTGTCGTCGGCGATGCGGAACGACTCGTAGCGCAGGGAGAGTTCACCGACCAGCGGGTGACGCAGCTCCTTCACGCCGTGGGTCTTCTCCTTGACGTCGTGGGTGGCCCACAGCCGCCTGAAGTCCTCGCTCTTCACGGACAGTTCGCCCACCAGCGCGGACAGCCGCGAGTCGTCCGGGTAGCAGCCGGCCTCCATCCGCAGCAGACAGACGACGTCGATCGCCTTCTGCTCCCAGCCCACGTACAGCTCACGGTAGTCGGGCCGCAGGAACACCAGTCGCGCCCAGTTCCGCTCCGCCGCCGGCAGCTCCGCCCAGTCGCCGAACACCGCGGCCGCCATCCTGTTCCACGCCAGGATGTCGGAGCGCCGCCCCACGACGTACGCCGGGACCGCGTCCATGGTGTCCAGCAGCTGCCTCAGCGACGGCCGCACCTGCTGGGTGCGCGCGGCCGGCTTCTTCTTGTGCTGCTTGGGCTTGGCCAGGTGCGTCAGATGCGCGTGCTCGGCGTCCGTGAGCCGCAGCGCGCGGGCGATCGCGTCCAGCACCTCCGCGGACACATTGCGTCCGTTGCCCTGCTCCAGCCGCGTGTAGTACGCCACGGAGACCCCGGCGAGCTGGGCCAGCTCCTCGCGCCGCAGTCCCGGCACCCGGCGGTGCCGGCCGAACTCGGGCAGCCCCACGTCCTGCGGCTTCAGCCGGGCGCGCCGGGTGCGCAGGAACTCGCTGAGCTCGGCCCTGCGGTCCAGGCCCGCGCCGGAATCGCGCTGTTCGTCCATGCGTCCAGTATTCCCGTACGTACGCCCGGAAGCCTGACCTTGCCGGTGGTAGGAACGCTGGACGTAGGCAGAGCCGTGGTCTGGGCGGATGCCGGCGGGGGCGGCACGCTGGAGCACGTGCCCGGCCGGAAGGCGGCCGGACGCGACCACTCTGCTTAGGAGACCCCGGCATGACCACTGTCGCCGCGTACGCCGCCCCCGCCGCCAAGGCTCCCCTCGAGCGGACCACCATCGAACGCCGGGAGGTGGGTGAGCACGACGTCCTGATCGACATCAGGTTCGCCGGCATCTGCCACTCCGACATCCATCAGGCCACCGAGGGCTGGGGCGAGGCCGTGTTCCCGATGGTGCCCGGCCACGAGATCGCGGGAGTCGTCTCCGCGGTCGGCCCCGGCGTGACGAAGTTCGCCGTCGGCGACCGGGTGGGCGTCGGCTGCATGGTCGACTCCTGCCGCGAGTGCGAGAACTGCAGGGCCGGCCAGGAGCAGTACTGCACCGGCGGCAACGTGATGACGTACAACGGCGTCGGCAAGGACGGCGAGCCCACCTACGGCGGCTACTCCGAGAAGATCGTCGTCGACGAGCACTTCGTCGTGCGTATCCCGGACGGGCTGAAGCTCGACGAGGCCGCGCCGCTGCTGTGCGCCGGCATCACCCTCTACTCCCCGCTCAAGCAATGGGGCGCGGGCCCCGGCAAGAAGGTCGCCGTCCTCGGCATGGGCGGCCTCGGCCACATGGGCGTCAAGATCGCGCACGCGCTGGGCGCCGAGGTGACGGTGCTGTCGCAGTCCCTGCGCAAGAAGGAGGACGGCCTCCGGCTGGGCGCCGACCACTACTACGCCACCAGCGACCCGAAGACCTTCGAGGAACTGGCCGGCACCTTCGACCTGATCGTCTCCACGGTTTCCGTGGCGCTGGACTTCAACGCCTACCTGGGCCTGCTGAGGACCGGCGGCGCGCTGGTCAACGTCGGCGCCCCGGAGGAGCCGGTCAGCCTCAACCTGTTCTCCCTGATCGGACAGCGCAAGACCCTCGCCGGTTCCATGATCGGCGGCATCGCCGAGACCCAGGAGATGCTCGACTTCTGCGCCGCGCACGGCCTGGGCGCCGAGATCGAGCTGATCGCCGCCACCGAGATCAACGACGCGTACACCCGCGTCCTGGGAAGCGACGTCCGCTACCGCTTCGTGATCGACACGGCGACGATCTGAGGCGAGCGGGCGGGGCGGAGTGGGCAGTGCGTGCAGTGCGCCCCGCACCGCGCGCTGCCGTACCGCTGTGGCCGTACCGCCTGGGCCGACCGGCGAGCCGAGGCCCCCGGTACCCGTCCCGGGGGCCTCGGCGTACGCCCGGGGAGGGCCGTGGCCGTACCCGGGACGTAGGCCCCTGGGCCCACCGGGATGCTCCCGCGGGCGCTGGTGCCGGGGAGGTGCGGTTGCCTAGCGTGGAAGCAGCCGGCCCGGCCCGGACGCAGCGAACGCCGGCAGGGATCGGCGGGCCCGACGCGACAGGGAGGCACCCGCGATGACCGTCCAGCTCAACCACACCATCGTCGCCGCGCACGACAGGCAGGCCTCGGCCCGCTTCCTGGCCGACGTCCTCGGTCTCGAAGTGAGCCCGCGGTACGGCCCGTTCATCCCGGTCGAGATCCCCAACGGAGTCACCCTCGACTTCATGGAGGTCCCCGGCGAGATCACCCCGCAGCACTACGCGTTCCTGGTCTCCGAAGCCGACTTCGACACCATCTTCGGCCGCATCCGCGACGCCGGCCTGACCTACTGGGCCGACCCCTCCCACTCCCGCCCCGGCGAGATCAACCACAACGACGGCGGCCGCGGCACGTACTTCGACGACCCGAACGGCCACAGGCTGGAGATACTGACGCGGCCGTACGGAAGCGGAGGGTGACGCGGCCGGGGCCACGCAGGGTACGTCGACCCTCAGATCCCAGCCGTAGCAGTGGCCTCGCATGCTCGCGCAAGTTTCTCCACGGGCCTTGAGGGGATTGACCCGCCCCATTCGCGGAGGGCGGCACCAGCGGGTGCCGGCGGAACGGACGGACTCGTGAGGAGGGCCTCGCCCTTGCTCTTCGCCCGTGTGAGGCCGTCGGCGTCACGAATCCAGTACGCGCCGCTATCGTCCCTGAAGGAGGCGTACTGCACCGTGAGGGAAAGGCCCACGTGCTCCAGCTTGATCGGCAAGCCTCGATCGGAGAGCCGCTTCATGTCTCGCGCATTGAGGGTGACCTCGGTGCACGGCGCCATGCTTTCCAGCGGAACCGCGAAGCTCACTCGTTCGTAGACGGACCGCTCGCCCGGCCTCTCTTTCAGTACTGCCCAGTAGAACTCGATTCGCACATCGGTGATCGGACCGGGTGACTGATTGGTGAGATGCACAAGGGTCGGGCCCTGTGTCTCTTCCACCCAGTAGGCGACGCGGGCGGCCTGGGAACGTGCCGAATCCTCTTCCTGGCTCCTGGACTGCTCAAGCTGCTGCTGGGCGATCCTGGCTCCGTAGTACGTGGCGACACCGGTGAACACCAGGCTTCCAATACCCACTGCGGCGCCTGCCATCGTCGCCCACCGCGCAAGGTCGACCTGACGCCACCGCGGTGCATCCGGCAACGCTGCCCGAGAGGGAACCCGCATGGTGCCCGGGCGCGGCCTCTGCCTGGCCAGGCGCAGGAGGGAATTCCGATGTGCCCGATGCGTCAATTTGGCTCCTGCCGGTCATGCCGGGGAGACCGACGCTCCCACTTCCCGGCAATCGCACGCAATGCGATCGGAGTCGCTTCACTCCATCAAGCTGTTGTCCGTCAGAACTTGCAGACCGATGTTTGAGAAGGGTGCGGTCGACCCACAACGGGGCGTTCCGTGGCAGCCCGCTCAGGGCGACTGTTCGCGGCGGTCCAGGACCTCGTAGTGCGCCGACCGCTCGTCGAAGTCCGAGAGGACCGCCCGGGCGGCCGCCGGTACGTGCGCCGTCTCGTAGTCCTCGCCCATGAACGCCTGGATCGACGTCAGGGCCTCGAACCACATCAGCGTCATGAACTCGACGTCCTCGTCCCGCTCCCGCCGGACCAGGTCGATCGAGAGGAACCCGGGGATCCGCCGCTCCTCGATCCCGGGAATCACCTCCCCGCGCACGATGCGCTCGTACGCGTCGGCGTTCTCCTTGGTCGTCCAGCCCCGCCACACACGACAGATCATGGGCCGAGCGTAGCGCGCGGCCCCTCAGCGGGCCCACCGGTCATCGCCCGCCCACGGCGGTGGTCCTGGCGGCGTAGGCGAGCAGGCCGGCGAAGCGGAGCCAGGGCAGCAGGTGCATGTTGAGGGGGGAGTAGCCGGGCCGGACGTGGCCGGTGATGCCGTCGACGACGGCGGCGAGTTCCTCCACGGCCGGGCGGTCGAGGTGACCGAGCGCCGAGAGATAGGCGTGGGCCGAGGTGTCGAGCCGGGCGTACAGACCGGCGATCCGGTGTCCCTCGCCGTCGGTGGTGAGCGTCTCGTCGGGGTACCGGAGTCCGCGGAAGGCCTTGTGACGGTCCGCCACGGCGGCGACCAGACCCAGCCGGGACGGGGGCACCGCACTCGGCCAGCGAGGTCCGCGCAGGGCAGCCTTGTCGGAGGCCGACGGAGTACGTCGCCCGGCGGCCTTCTCCGCAGTGCGGCGGACGGCGAATGCGGCCGTCTCCGCGATGCTGACGGCCCGGCTCTCCTCCAGCGTGTCCAGCGCGCGCAGCAGCGCCGCCGGGTCCGCGCGCAGGTCGGGAGCGGGGACGGCGGTCGCGCTCAGGTAGGCCCAGGTGGCGTTGAACCCCAGCGGGCGGTACTGCCCCACGGCACACCTCAGCGCGGCGTGCCGCCGGGCGGGCGGGAGCCGCTCGTCGCGAACCCTCCGCGCGTCCGTTCCGAATGCCACGGCCGAGGTCAGCCCTCGCCCTTCGTGACCCCGACGGGACAGCTGACACCCGTCCCGCCCAGTCCGCAGTACCCGGCCGGGTTCTTCTGGAGGTACTGCTGGTGGTACCCCTCGGCCGGGTAGAAGGGGTGGGTCGCGGCGGGGAGGATCTCGGTGGTGATCTCGCCGTAGCCGGATTCGCCGAGGACCTTCTGGTACGCCGTGCGGGACGCCTCCGCCGTGGCGGCCTGGGCGGGGGTGTGGGTGTAGACGGCGGAGCGGTACTGGGTGCCCACGTCGTTGCCCTGGCGGAAACCCTGGGTGGGGTCGTGGGACTCCCAGAAGGTCTTGAGGAGGCGCTCGTAGGAGATCAGCGACGGGTCGTGGACCACGCGGACGACCTCGGTGTGGCCGGTCAGGCCGGAGCAGACCTCCTCGTAGGTGGCGTGCTCGGTGTAGCCGCCCTGGTAGCCGACCAGGGTCGTCCACACGCCCGACGGGAGCTGCCAGAACTTCCGCTCGGCGCCCCAAAAACAGCCGAGGCCGAAGTCGGCGACCTCCAGGCCCTCGGGGTAGGGGCCGAGCAGCGGGTTGCCCAGGACGGTGTGGCGGTCCGGGACCGCGAAGAGGGCCGTCGCGCGGCCGGGGAGCGCCTGCCCGGGCGTGGGCATCCGAGGGGGCCTGCCGAAGAACATCGCGTCTCCCTGTGTCGCTCGGCCGCGTATCCGCGGTCGTCCTGACCGGTGCCGCCGGTGTGACTCGTCAACGCCCGGGGCCGGCCGGGAATTCCTTCCGCCCGGCCCCTCGGCACACGTTCCCGGCGCTCAGCCCCGCAGCGTCGCCGGCGTCCCGCCGTTCGCCTCGAAGCCGGCGACCGCCAGCGCGCGGTAGACCGCGAACTCCGCCGCCGGATCGGGGGACAGGGTCCACGGCAGGGCACCCACATGGCCGTCGACCAGCACCAGCTGGCTCATCGCCTCCGCCCAGCGCTCGGCGCGCACCAGGAAGAAGACGAGCATGTGCCGGACATGGGCGAGCATCGGATCGTCGGGCCGGGCCGTGTGCACCGCGTGCAGGGCGCCGTGCATCGCCTTGGTGACGACCTCGCTCTGGTAGAAGCCGGAGACCAGGTTGACCTCGGGCAGGTGCTCGAAGACGGCGAACAGTGGCATGGCCGCGAGCAGCGAACCCTGGGGCGCCCGCGCGGCGGCGGCCTCGGCGAAGGAGTAGGCCTGCTCGCGCGAGCCGTGCCACTTCTCGCACCAGTAGTGCAGGGCGGCCAGGTGCGCGCCCATGTGGTTCGGCGCGCGGTCCAGGATCTTCAGCCAGAGCTGCTCGAACTCCGGCTGCGGGTAGTCGAGTCCGCGGGCCACGGACAGCTCGATGATGTAGGGGACGGGGTCACCGGGGGCGAGCAGAGCGGCCTGCGCGCACGCCGCTCTCGCCTCCTCCATGATGATCCGGAAGTCGTCCGTGCCGGGCGTCGACGTACGCCACGCCTGCTGCACCAGGAACTCGGCGTGCACCGCCGCCCCGCCCGCGTCCTTGGTCTGCTCGGCGCGCCACACCCGCAGCCACTGCCCGCCGGGGGTGTCGCTGACCCCGCCCGGCCGCTGCTGGAGCTCCAGGGCCGCCGCCCCGGCGAAGGCCTGCACGCGCTGCCAGCGGCGCTCGCCCTCCTTCTCGGTGCCCGCGAGCAGCTGCGCCGCCGCCCGGTGGTCCTGGGTGCGCTGCACCAGGTCCAGCACGTCCACCAGGTCCTGATCGGGGCCGGGCATGCGGACGTCCAGCTCCTCCTGCCGTACGAACCCGTAGTGCGCGGGGTCGGCGGCGTCCGGGTGCCCGGGGGACACCAGCTCGATGCCGCGGCGCCGGCGCATGACGAACGGACCGAGCACCAGACTCAGCATGAGCAGGGCCATCAGGACCCAGAGAATCTCCATGCCTCCAGCGAACCAGACCGCACCGACAATTGGCCAACCTGGTCACCGGCCTGTGGAAAACTCCCGCCCGCCACCGTCCGGGACCGCCCGCCACCGCCCCTGACCACCGTGCCGGGCTGCTCCCTCCCGCCGTGACCGGGCTCCCGCGCCGACGTGATCACCGTCCCGGGGCGACGCGTCCGGCCGCCCCCGGCCGTCCCCCGCCCCGCCCGTGTCCCCCACTCGTCCGGCAGCAGGCCTTCAGGCGGACTACGCTCGGTGCACATGAGCGACAGGCACATCAGTCAGCACTTCGAGACGCTCGCCATCCACGCGGGCAACACGGCCGATCCCCTGACCGGGGCGGTCGTTCCGCCGATCTACCAGGTGTCCACTTACAAGCAGGACGGGGTGGGCGGCCTGCGCGGCGGCTACGAGTACAGCCGCAGCGCCAACCCGACCAGGACCGCGCTCGAGGAGAACCTCGCCGCCCTGGAGGGCGGCCGCCGCGGCCTCGCCTTCGCGTCCGGACTGGCGGCCGAGGACTGCCTGTTGCGTACGCTGCTCAGCCCCGGCGACCACGTGGTGATCCCGAACGACGCGTACGGCGGCACGTTCCGGCTCTTCGCCAAGGTCGTCGCCCGCTGGGGCGTGGAGTGGTCGGTCGCCGACACCGGCGACCCGGCCGCGGTGCGCGCCGCGATCACGCCGAAGACCAAGGCCGTGTGGGTGGAGACCCCCTCCAACCCGCTCCTCGGCATCACCGACATCGCCGCCGTCGCCCAGATCGCCCGGGACGCCGACGCGAAACTGGTCGTCGACAACACCTTCGCGACGCCGTACCTCCAGCAGCCGCTGTCGCTCGGCGCCGACGTGGTGGTGCACTCCCTGACCAAGTACATGGGCGGCCACTCCGACGTGGTCGGCGGCGCCCTGGTCGCGGCCGACGAGGCGCTCGGCGAGGAGCTGGCGTACCACCAGAACGCGATGGGCGCGGTCGCCGGTCCCTTCGACTCCTGGCTGGTGCTGCGCGGCGCCAAGACGCTGTCGGTGCGCATGGACCGGCACAGCGAGAACGCCACCAAGATCGCCGACATGCTCACCCGGCACGCGCGCGTGACGAAGGTGCTCTACCCGGGCCTGCCCGAGCACCCCGGCCACGAGGTCGCGGCCAAGCAGATGAGGGCGTTCGGCGGCATGGTCTCCTTCCAGGTGGAAGGCGGCGAGGAGGCGGCCGTCGAGGTCTGCAACCGCGCCAAGATCTTCACCCTGGGCGAGTCCCTGGGCGGTGTGGAGTCGCTGATCGAGCACCCGGGCCGCATGACGCACGCCTCCGTGGTCGGCTCGGCCCTCGAGGTCCCCGGCGACCTCGTCCGTCTGTCCGTCGGCATCGAGAACGTGGAGGACCTCCTGGAGGACCTCCAGCAGGCGCTCGGCTGACGGTCACCAGCCGGTGAGGGGTGGGGTCGTGTCCGACGGCGGCTCCACCCACGGCTGGACCAGCGCGGCCCACACCGCGAAGGCGACCGCCGCCGCGCACAGCGCCAGCCAAAGCAGGCGGCGCGCGAGTGTCTGCCGGCGCAGCAGCCGGCTGCCCTGGCGTACGGCGTCGGTGTGCAGCTCCGGCGGCACCGGCGGCGGTGTCCGCTCCATGATCCGCCGCGCCGCGGCCTCCCGGTCGGCGCGGCTCATCCCGGTCTCTCCCCGTCCGGCCCGTTCATCTGAGGACTCCCTTCCTCATGACGCCACCGCCTTCGCGCTCGCGCCCGTGACGGCCGGGGCCGGACCCCGGGGCGGGTGCAGCACGATCGCGGTGGCGCGGTCGCAGATGGCCCGTACACGTTCCACGGGCATGCCCAGCAGCGCGGCGGCCTGCTCCTCGGCGACCCCCTCGTACAACCGCAGGACGAGGATCAGCCGCTCCTGCGGGGCGAGCGCGGCCAGGACGCTGCCGGGCTGCGGACGTGCCCGGCCGAGGCCGCCGTACCGGTGCCAGGCGGTGCGGGCGAAGTGGGTGGCCAGATACCGGCGGGTGTGGTCGTACGGATCCTCGCCGCGCAGTCGGTTCCAGCACGCGTAGGTGTGCGCGAGGGCGAGCGTGAGCAGGCGCCGCGCGCGCGGGTTGTCGGCCGGGGTCTCCGCCGTCAGCAGTGTGGCGGTGTGCAGCAGCCGCCCCGCGGCGCCCGCGACGAACGCCTCGAACTCCCGGTCACGTCCGGCGCTCTGCGCCGCCTGCCGTTCTCGCACCGCGCCTCCCCCTGAGGGCGACCCTGAAGAATCCGGTCCCGCCGCGTCCGGCCGCCCTGAGACGGACCCGCGTGCGACGAGGACCCGGTCCCCTGTGAGGGACCCGGTCTCATATGAGGCCAGGGGTGCCCTTTCGGTCAAGAGCCGCGCGGCAGCCGGGCCGCCGCGGCCCTCACGGGAGCGGCCTGCGGAGTCCCCGGACGGGCGGGAGGAGACAGGACCCGCAGGCGAACTGCTCCCTGCGGTCGGCGTGCAGGCAGTCCTCGCGCGCGGGCGCGGTCGTCGTCGTGACAGGCGGGTCAGCCGGCCGTCGTCGGGTCCTGGCCCGGGACCACCCCGGCCGGAGACATCCGGGCGGACAGGGCGTCATTGAAGCGCGTGAGGAGCGCGCAGAACGCCTCGCGCTCCTGGGGCGCCCAGTCGTGGGTCAACTCGTCCATCAACTGACGGCGCGAGGAGCGCACTTCGGCCAGCCGTGACAGCCCGCGCGGGGACAGCTGGAGCACCACGGCACGGCCGTCGTCGGGGTGCGAGGTGCGCTTGACGAGCCCGGTGTCGACGAGCGGAGCCACCTGCCGGGTGACCGTGGAGGAGTCGATCCCCATGCTCGCGGCGAGCGCCTTGACACCCATCGGGCCCTCCTTGTCGAGCCGGTTGAGCAGCAGATACGCGGCACGGTCCATGGAGTTGCGCAGCTGCCCGACCCCGCCCAGGCGGGTCTGTTCGGCTCGGCGGGCGAACACCGCCACCTCGTGCTGCAGAGAGTCGAGAAGGCCGGTGTCACCGACGGTCGTCATGTCCATCGACATGTCAGGTGTTGTGGGCATGGCCGGAGGCTCACTTCATGAAAGGGCGGCTGAGTTGGGGGACAGAGTACGCGGATGGGGGACGGGCCGTACCGGGCCTGCGCAATCCGGTCTCGGAGGTTGGTCACACCCGTGATCGACGCGTGTGAACTGCGAGACTTGAGCCATGAACCACCTCAAGGCCGATCCTCTGCCGCGGGTCACCCTGGACGACGTGCGCGGTGCGCGGAAGATGCTCGCGGGGGTGGCGCGGGAGACCGCGATGGAGGGCAGCCGGCATCTCAGCCAGCTGGTGGGGGCACCCGTCCACCTCAAGTGCGAGAACCTCCAGCGGACAGGCTCGTTCAAGCTGCGCGGCGCCTACGTCCGGATCGCCGGGCTGCTGCCCGAGGAGCGGGCCGCCGGTGTGGTGGCGGCGAGCGCGGGCAACCACGCGCAGGGCGTCGCGCTGGCGTCCTCCCTGCTGGGCGTACGGGCCACCGTGTTCATGCCCAACGGTGCGCCCCTGCCCAAGATCAGCGCCACCCGCGAGTACGGCGCCGAGGTGCGGCTGCACGGCCAGGTCGTCGACGAGTCGCTCGCGGCGGCGGAGGAGTACGCGCGGGAGACGGGCGCGGTCCTCATCCATCCCTTCGACCATCCCGACATCATCACCGGCCAGGGCACCGTGGGCCTGGAGATCCTGGAGCAGTGCCCCGAGGTGCGCACGATCGTCGTCGGTGTCGGCGGCGGCGGTCTCGCCGCGGGCATCGGGGTCGCGGTGAAGGCGCTCCGGCCCGACGTACGGATCGTCGGTGTGCAGGCGGAGGGCGCGGCCGCGTACCCGCCCTCGCTGGCGGCCGGGCGGCCCGTCGCGCTGCCCAACCCGGTGACGATGGCCGACGGAATCAGGGTGGGACGGCCCGGCGACGTGCCGTTCGCCCTGGTCGGCGAGTACGTCGACGAGGTGCGCACGGTCACCGAGGACGAGCTGGCGACCGCGCTGCTGCTGTGCCTGGAGCGGGCCAAGCTGGTCGTGGAACCGGCCGGGGCCAGCCCGGTCGCCGCGCTGCTCGGCAACCCGGGCGCCTTCGAGGGCCCGGTGGTCGCGGTGCTCTCCGGCGGCAACGTCGACCCGGTGCTGCTCCAGCGGGTGCTGCGGCACGGCATGGCCGCGCAGGGCCGCTACCTGGCGGTCCGGCTGCGGCTGACCGACCGGCCGGGGGCGCTCGCGACGCTGCTGGGGGTGTTGTCAGTGGCCGACGCTAACGTGCTCGACGTGGGCCATGTACGGACCGATCCCCGGCTCGGGCTCACGGAGGCGGAGGTGGATCTGCACCTGGAGACGAAGGGGCCCGCCCACTGCGCGGAGGTCGGCAGGGCGCTGCGCGAGGCCGGTTACACGGTCATCGACTGAGGTCGCGCGCGTCGGTTCGGCCGCGTGCGGCTTGCGGTTTGCGACGGGAGACCCGGCGGCCGGCAAGGGCCCTGGGTCCCGCCCGGGCGGTCCGCTCGGTCCCTCCCCGGCCGGCTCACGCTCCGGCGGTCGGCTCGGTCCCGCACCGAGCCCTGAGGTGGCGGAGGACAGACCGGTCGGCAGCCGACGGGCGGCTGACATGCGGCCGACGGGTCTGACGTGTCGCTGACATGGTGCTGGCCGGTGACCTGCGGGCCGCCGACGGGCGGTACCGCGGACCCGGTGCCTCCGCTCGGCCGTCGGTCTGCCGCGCTGTTCACGGCTCGGCGGCCGGGCGTTCACGGGCGTGGGACGGGGTGTTGCCGGGGTGTTCGCGGGCGTCGTCCGAGGTGGCGGCCCCGGGGTCACTCGTTCGAAGTAAGAGCATTGAGCAACGCGATACATCGCGATACGGTGTGATGGTGGCCGCGCTCCCACACTCCGACGGGCTCGGAAAAATCCCGGGCAGGGCGAAAAGCAGAAACCTAGGCTTTCCGAAGAATCCTCAACGACGTGGAGACTCATATGCCAGGCGCCATTCATGCCGAAGGTCTGGTGAAGACCTTCGGCGACGTACGGGCACTGGACGGCGTCGACCTCGATGTCCCCGAGGGCACTGTCCTCGGCCTGCTCGGGCCCAACGGCGCGGGCAAGACCACGACGGTCCGCTGTCTCACGACACTGCTGCGCCCCGACAGCGGCCGGGCGGTCGTCGCCGGCCTCGACGTGCTCAAGCATCCCAACGAGGTCCGTCGCTCCATCGGCCTGTCCGGCCAGTTCGCGGCGGTCGACGAGCTGCTCACCGGCCGCGAGAACCTGCAGATGGTCGGCCAGCTCTACCAGATGAAGGCCAAGGCCGCGAAGGCCCGGGCCGAGGAACTGCTCCATCAGTTCAACCTCGCCGAGGCCGCCGACCGCACCGCCAAGACCTACTCCGGCGGCATGCGGCGCCGGCTCGACCTGGCGGCGGCGCTGGTGGTGTCTCCGCCCGTGATGTTCATGGACGAGCCGACGACCGGCCTTGACCCGCGCAACCGCCAGCAGTTGTGGGGGGTCATCAAGGACCTCGTCTCCGGCGGCACCACCCTGCTGCTGACCACGCAGTATCTGGAGGAGGCCGACCACCTCGCGCACGACATCGCGGTCGTCGACCACGGCCGGGTCATCGCCCGCGGCACCTCCGACGAGCTCAAGGCCCGCACCGGCGGCGAGCGCGTCGAGCTCGTCGTGCACAACCGCGAGGACATACAGGCCGCCTCCGAGGTGCTCACCGGCTTCGGCAAGGGCGACACCAACATCGAGGAGCACACCCGCCAGCTCACGGTGCCCGTCACCGGCGGCGCCAAGCTGCTCGCCGAGGTCATCCGCGAGCTGGACGCGCGCGGCATCGAGCTCGACGACATCGGCCTGCGCCGCCCCACCCTCGACGACGTGTTCCTCTCGCTCACCGGCCACACGGCCGAGACCAAGCCCGGCAGCGACGAGGACGGCGAGGGCGCCCCCGCCGACGCCCGCTCCCGCAACCGCAGAAAGGAGGGCGGCCAGTGAGCGCCGTCACCGACGCCGTACCTGCCGCGGCGAGCCACAACCCGGTGGTCCAGTCGATCCGGGACTCGCTCGTCGTCGCCAAGCGCAATCTCATCCGTATGACGCGCATCCCGGAGATGATCATCTTCGGGCTGATCCAGCCCGTCATGTTCGTGGTGCTGTTCAGCTATGTCTTCGGCGGCTCGATGAACATCGGCGGCACCACGGAACCCTCCGTGTACCGCGAGTTCCTGATGGCCGGCATCTTCGCCCAGACCGTCACCTTCTCCACCGCCGGTGCCGGCGCGGGCATCGCCGACGACATGCACAAGGGCCTGATAGACCGCTTCCGCTCGCTGCCCATGGCGCGCGGCGCGGTGCTGACCGGCCGGACCCTCGCCGACCTGGTGCAGACGGCACTCACCCTGTTCGTCCTGGCGATCGTCGCCCTGCTGGTCGGCTGGCGCACCCACACCAGCTTCGGCGAGGTGCTCGGCGCCTTCGGTCTGCTGCTCCTGCTCGGGTACGCGTTCACCTGGGTCGGCGCGCTGATCGGCCTGTCCGTGCGCACCCCCGAGGCGGCCACCTCCGGCGGTCTGATCTGGCTGTTCCCGGTCACGTTCATCTCGAACGCGTTCGTGGACTCCAGCCAGATGACGCCCTGGCTCCAGCACGTGGCCGACTGGAACCCGTTCAGCGCCACGGTCCAGGCCTGCCGGGTGCTGTTCGGCAACCCCGGGGTGTCCGACTCGACCGCGTGGCCGATGGAGCACCCGGTGTGGGCCTCGCTGATCTACTCGATCCTGATCATCGTCCTGTTCCGCACCCTGGCGGTCCGCAAGTACCGCTCGGCCTCCGCCTGACCTCGCCTGGCACCGGACGCTGCTCGGGCTCGGCAGGCCGCAGGGGCTGAGCGGCGCCCGGCCGGTTCGGGCCACGCCCGGTACGACGAAGCCCCCGGTGTCTCGATGGACACCGGGGGCCGCCGGAACGGGCAGTGGGGTCAGCTCTGGTACGGCTCGGCCTTGAGGATCCGCACGGAGGCCTTCTTGCCGTTGGGCAGCTCGTACTCCGCGTCCTCGCCGACCTTGTGACCGATCACGCCGGAGCCGAGGGGCGACTGCGGGGAGTAGGTCTCGATGTCGGTGCTCGCGTATTCGCGGGAGGCGAGCAGGAAGGTCATCGTGTCGTCCTCGTCCTCGTCCCCGTCGAAGGCGATCGTCACGACCATGCCGGGAGCCACGGTGCCGTCCGCCGAGGTAGGAGCCTCGCCCACCTGGGCGTTCTCCAGGAGCTGGGTCAGCTGGCGCACACGGAGCTCCTGCTTGCCCTGCTCTTCCTTGGCCGCGTGGTACCCGCCGTTCTCGCGCAGGTCGCCCTCCTCGCGCGCAGCCGCGATCTTGGCGGCGATCTCCGTGCGCGCAGGACCAGTAAGCTGCGCAAGCTCGTCCTTGAGCTTGTTGTACGCCTCCTGGGTCAGCCAGGTGACGTTCTCGCTGGTCTGGGTCACAGGTGCTCCTCGTCGGTACTGGGAATACAAAGCATCGCCCTACCCAGAAGAATGTTCCTTCACGAGTGGGCGAAACCACGAGCCTAACAATTCAGGGGCGGAAGGGGGAGGACATAAGTCACTAAAATCCCGTCAACGCAGGTCAGCCTCGCGTATTCCTTCGCAGGGCGCCGGTGGCCGGTTGACGTCAGTCCTCGTGGCAGCCGACCAGCTCGGCCGTTGTGCCCCGGGACGTCGTACGGAGCGTGACGACCTCGTCGATCCGGGTCTCCGAGCCGTCGAAGCGGAAGTCGGCCCGGCCGACCTCGGCGCCGTCCGCGGCCTGGGAGCGGACCGTGCAGTACCCGGTGGCGCCGGAGTCCTTGCGCACCTCCAGATGCACCTGGACCCGCTCGTCGTCCGCCTTGAAGCTGATCACCTCGGCGCTGATGCCGGCGCCCGCCACATGGTGATAACCGAACCAGCCCACCACGGCGAGCAGGGCGGCACCCAGCGTGATGCCGACGACCTTGAGCCTGCGGTCGGTGCGCTCGTCCGAGGAGCGGCCGTAGCGGCCCTCGGGCACTCGCGTACTCGCCGTGCTCATGATCGTCCTTTCGGCAGTGCGGGACGAACGTCCCGAAAGGGGTTCCGGGGCCCGGAGCCGGAATTATTCGCCCCCCGATTCGGTCACTATAGAAGCCGCCGATCGCGCCGACGCACCGAGGGCGCCGACTTCGACTTGAGGATTGTGTCTTGACTGACCAGCTGCGACTGATGGCCGTCCACGCCCACCCTGACGACGAGTCCAGCAAGGGTGCCGCCACCATGGCCAAGTACGTGTCCGAGGGGGTGGACGTGCTGGTCGTGACCTGCACGGGCGGGGAGCGCGGGTCCATCCTCAATCCGAAGCTTCAGGGCGACAAGTACATCGAGGAGCACATCCACGAGGTACGCAAGAAGGAGATGGACGAGGCCCGCGAGATTCTCGGAGTCCAGCAGGAGTGGCTCGGATTCGTCGACTCGGGTCTGCCCGAGGGGGACCCGCTGCCGCCCCTGCCCGACGGCTGTTTCGCCCTGGAGGACGTGGACAAGGCGGCGGGGGAGCTGGTGAAGCAGATCCGTTCCTTCCGTCCGCAGGTGATCACCACCTATGACGAGAACGGCGGATACCCGCACCCGGACCACATCATGACCCACAAGATCTCGATGGTGGCGTTCGAGGGGGCCGCGGACGGCGAGAAGTTCCCGGAGTCGGAGTTCGGGCCGGTCTACCAGCCGCTCAAGCTCTACTACAACCAGGGCTTCAACCGGCCGCGCACCGAGGCGCTGCACCACGCGATGCTGGACCGCGGTCTGGAGTCGCCGTACGGGGAGTGGCTCAAGCGCTGGGACGAGTTCCAGCGTGCCGAGCGCACTCTGACCACGCATGTCCCGTGTGCGGAGTTCTACGAGATCCGTGACAAGGCGCTGATCGCGCACGCCACGCAGATCGACCCCGACGGCGGCTGGTTCAAGGTCCCGATGGAGATCCAGAAGGAGGTCTGGCCGACGGAGGAGTACGAGCTCGCCAAGTCGCTGGTGGACACCTCCCTCCCCGAGGACGACCTCTTCGCGGGCATCCGCGACAATGCCTGACATGACCGCAAGCCTGGCACTGACCCACCTCGTCCCCCTCGCCAAGGAACTCGACAAGGACAAGGTGACCCCTGGCGTTCTCGGCTTCATCGTCTTCGCGGTGATGGCCCTGGCCGTGTGGGGCCTGATGAAGTCGATGAACCGCCATATGGGGAAGGTCGACTTCAAGGAGACCCCCGAAACGGAGGCTGAGGCGCCCGCCTCCTCGGGTGCGGGTGGGGGCTCGCCCGCCAAGGGCTGACCGCCGGCTCCTGCAAGGGTTGATCCACCGGCCCCTGTCAGGGCTGACCCCCGTCTGCCGGCCTCGCGGGCCGGCGACCCCGGGTGGGCGACCTCGTGTCAACCGCCCCCGGGTCTCGCAGGGCTGCCCGGCGCCGGGTCGGCTCGCCGGGCGACCGTCCTCACGGGGGCCGATTCCGGCTGGCCGTCGGGGGGCGTTCGCGCAGTTCCCCGCGCCCCCGAGGCGGTGTGCCCCGGGGCGTCGCGTTCTGAGGGGTGGTCCGCGTGCGTCGGCCGGCTGCCTGGCGGTGGGGGTGTTCGCGCAGTTCCCCGCGCCCCCGAGGCGGTGTGCCCCGGGGCGTCGCGTTCTGCGAGGGGGTCTTCGTGCGTCCGGCGGCTGACCCCCGGTGGGTGTTCGCGCAGTTCCCCGCGCCCCCAGGGCGTTGCGCCTCTGGGGCGTCGGAGGCGGTACCGCAGTTTCCCGCGTCCCCAGGGTGTTGTGGTTCTGGGGCGTCGGAGGCGGCATCGCAGTTCTTCGCGTCCCGAGGGCGGGGCGTTGGAGACGGCGGGTCCTAGGGCGTCGTTCCCATGGTCACGCCCATCACCTCGCGGGCGTGACGGTTCGGGAGCAGTTGGAGGCGCCAGGCCTGCCAGCCCGCCTCCAGGGTCACGCCGCGTTCCAGCAGGAGATGGAGGGCCTCGATGAAGTCCTCCAGTTTCTCGTCGCGCAGGGGGTGACCGCCGCGGGACAGCTGGACGAGCTCCTCCTGGGCGACGGCGGTGCCGACCTCCAGGCCGCCGGGAGCCGCGTAGGGTAGGAGCGTGCAGCGCAGGAAACGGGCCCAGTCCTCGCCGCGGCGGTCGCCGTAGCCGGCGAAGAGGCCGACGGCCTCGTCGCACAGGGCGAGCGCCTGGGCGGTGCGCGTGTTCCCGGCGTCCACCACGGCCAGCTCCAGACAGGTCCACGCCTCGCCGTGGGCGACACCGATCCGCTGGAAGTCGGCGCGGGCGTCCACCAGGAGCTGACGGGCGAAGCCGGAGTTGCGCAGCGAGCCGGTCTGCGCGGCGCGCTGGTCGCGGGTCACCCGGGCCGAGTGGTGCCGGGCGCAGGCGAGGCCGTAGACGTCGCGCATACGGGAGAACATGGTGCGTGAGCGTTCCAGGGCCCGTACCGCGCGGTCCAGGTCGCCGGACTCCTCCAGCGCCTGGCCCAGGTAGTAGAGGGTCCAGGCCTCACCGCGGGCGTCCTCGTTCTCCCGGTGCCGGGCCTCCGCCTGCCGCAGCGCCTCGGCGGCCGGCGCGGCGTCGCCCGCCACGAGCCGGGCCCGTGCGAGCTGGGTCAGCGCCCAGGCCTCACCCCGGGCGTCCCGCGTCCTGCCGTACAGCTCCAGGGCGCTGCGCAGCTCCGCCTCCGCGTGCGGGACGTCGCCGAGCCGCAGCCGCAGCTGGCCGAGCTGGTAGTGCGCCCAGGCCTCACCGTGCACGGACTCGCCCGCGCGGTGCAGTTCCAGCGAGCGGTTCAGCAGGTCCAGGGCCTCGGCGAGGTGCGCGCGGTCGCGCTCTACGGCCGCCAGCGCGTGCATCGTCCAGGCCCGGTCCGTGGCAAGCTGCGGCGCGGCCTGGAGGTCCAGCGCCTCCCGCAGTTTCGCCGCCGCCTCGGTCAGAGCCCCCTGGTGGTGCAGGGTGATCCCCAGTGAGCACAGGGCCCGCGCCGCGCCCGCCTCGTGATGCGCCTCGCGGTACAGGTCGACGACCGAGGTCAGCGTGGTGCGCGCCCGGTCGAGCTCGCCCAGCTGCCGGGCCGCGATACCGGTGCGCCACTGCACGGAACGGATCAGCAGGCCCTGGTCCACGGCCTGCGCCAGTTCGTTGATCTCGCCCAGCCGGTACAGGTCGCCGCGCAGCAGGCAGTAGTCGCACAGGGCGCCGAGCAGATTCAGTACGGCCGCCTGGTTCACGCCCTCGGCGTGCCTGAGCGTGGCGGTGATGAAGCTCGACTCGTCGTCCAGCCAGCGCAGTGCCTCGTCCAGCGAGGTGAAGCCGTGCGGGCCGAAGCGGTCCGAGCGGGTCGACATGTTCCCGTCGACCAGGCGAAGCACCGAGTCGGCGAGGTCGGCGTAGTTGACGATCAGCCGTTCCTGCGCCGCCGTCCGCTCGGCCGGGTCCTCCTCGTCCAGCAGTCGGGCGTGCGCGAAGGCCCGTACGACGTCGTGCAGCCGGTAGCGGCTGCCACGGACGTGGTCGAGCAGGCCCGCCCGGGACAGCGCGACCAGGTGCCGGGTGGCCTCCGCCTCGTCGGTCGCGAGCAGGGAGGCGGCGGCCGCCGCGCCCAGCGAGGTGCGTCCCGCCAGGGCGAGCCGCCGCAGCAGGGCCCGGGCGGCGTCCGACTGGTCGGTGTAGCGCAGCCACAGCGCCCGCTGGACCGGCTCGACGGGGCCGTACGCCCCGAGGCCGGCGGCCAGGTTCTCTGCGGACCGTGCGCCCAGCGAGGACACGGCGATCCGCAGCGCGAGCGGCAGCCCACCGCACAGCGACCTGATCCGCTCGGCCGCCTCCGCGTCGTACGGCCCGTCGGGCGTGCCCAGCAGCTCCGCCACGCCGTCCGCCTCCAGTGGTTCCACCGGCAGCTGATGCACCCAGGCCGGCACATCGGCGGGCAGCTCCAGCGGCTCGCGCGCGGTCACCAGCACCAGGCTGTCGGAGCGCTCCGGGACGAGCGCGCGCACCTGCTCCGGGTCGGAGGCGTCGTCGAGGAGGACGATGACGGGCACGCCCGTCAGATGCTGGTGGTACAGCTCGCTCAGCCGCTTGAGCTGCTGGTCCGCGGACGAACGTTCCCGGAACAGCAGTTGCTCGCGCGGCGCGCCCAGCCGGTTCAGCAGGTGCAGCAGCGCGTCCCGCGTCGGCAGCGGCGGCTCCTCCGCGCTGTCGCCGCGCAGATCGACCAGACAGGCCCCGCGGAACTGGTCCCGCAGATCGTGCGCCGCCCGTACCGCCAGCGTCGAACGGCCGCTGCCGGACGCCCCGTACAGCACGACCACCGTGGGCCGGGTGCTGGTGTGGGCGCGGGCGGCCTGCACCCACTGCCGGATGCGGGCCAGTTCCCCGCGCCGCCCGGCGAACGGCTCCGACGGCTCGGGCAGGTGCCCGAAGGACTGCTCCAGCACCCGGCGGACGCGGGCCGCCCCGCTCTTGTCCTGGCCCATCAGCTTCGGCGCCGCCTTCTTCACGCCCGTCCGCGCCGCCAGCATCCGCTGCTGGTCCAGGAAGGGCCTGATCCCGCGCACCTCGAGTGCCGTGAGCCACTGGAGGCGCAGGGCCTCCGGTCCGCCGGGCTGTGCGGCGGCGCCCGCCCGCCGGTGCGTGGCCGGCAGATGCGTCCCGGCCACCTTCACCACGGTCGCCGCGGCCCCCACCACCCCGACCGTCGCGCCCGCGCCCAGCGCGGTGCCGGTCCCGGTGCCGAGTGCCAGGTCGGCCACCACCGCGGCGCCCGCCGCCACGGCCGCCACCAGCAGCGGAGCCCCGCCGCCTTCCCGCGCCCAGCGCTGCGCGAACGTGAGCTGCCCGGCCTCCGACTCCTCCAGCGCCCGTACGTAGGCGTCGTACTCCTCGGCCGCTGCCGCCGCCATGCCGTCCAGGGAGCCCCGCGCCCGCGCCAGCAGCGACGTGCCGTCGCCGCGGCCCCCCGACCGGCGTATCTCCTCCTCCACGGCCCGGACCAACAGCCCTTCGGCCTGGGCCCGGTGACTGTCCCTCATGCCACGTCCCCCTCCTGCGGCAACACTGTCGGGATCAGTGTGCTGCGGCGGGCCCTCCGGGGCGAGGGGGCGTCCGGAGACCTGCACGCCGGGCGCCCAACCGGGCGGGGACGACGCCGTGCCGGCGGCCGCGTCCGCCCCGCCGGGCCCGGTGGGGCGTCGGGATGGTGATCCGGGTCGCCGGACTCGAGGTGACCGGGTGGCAGCGGCCTCGCGTTCAGGGTGGGGGCCCTGGGGCAGGATGGACCCATGCCGAACCGACTGGCCCAAGAGACGTCCCCCTACCTCCTCCAGCACGCCGACAACCCGGTCGACTGGTGGCCCTGGTCGGACGAGGCGTTCGAGGAGGCACGGAGCAGCGGCCGGCCGGTGCTGCTCAGCGTCGGGTACTCCAGCTGCCACTGGTGCCATGTCATGGCCCACGAGTCCTTCGAGGACCAGGCCACCGCCGACTACCTCAACGAGCACTTCGTGAGCGTCAAGGTCGACCGCGAGGAGCGCCCCGACGTCGACGCCGTGTACATGGAGGCCGTGCAGGCGGCGACCGGGCAGGGCGGCTGGCCGATGACGGTGTTCCTCACGCCCGAGGGGGAGCCGTTCTACTTCGGGACGTACTTCCCGCCCGCCCCGCGCCACGGCATGCCGTCCTTCCGCCAGGTGCTTCAGGGGGTCCACCAGGCCTGGACGGAACGGCGGGAGGAGGTCGCCGAGGTCGCCGGGAAGATCGTGCGGGACCTGGCCGGGAGGGAGCTGGACTTCGGCGGCACCGAGGCGCCGGGCGAGCAGGAGCTCGCGCAGGCGCTGCTCGGGCTGACCCGGGAGTACGACGCGCAGCGGGGCGGCTTCGGCGGGGCGCCCAAGTTCCCCCCGTCCATGGTGATCGAGTTCCTGCTGCGCCACCACGCCCGGACCGGTGCCGAGGGCGCACTCCAGATGGCGCGGGACACCTGTGAGCGGATGGCCCGGGGCGGCCTCTACGACCAGCTCGGGGGCGGGTTCGCCCGCTACTCGGTGGACCGGGAGTGGGTCGTTCCGCACTTCGAGAAGATGCTCTACGACAACGCGCTGATCTGCCGCGTCTACACCCATCTCTGGCGGGCGGACGGGTCGGAGCTCGCGCGGCGGGTGGCGTTGGAGACCGCCGACTTCCTGGTGCGTGAACTGCGCACTCCCGAGGGCGGGTTCGCCTCCGCGCTGGACGCCGACAGCGACGACGGCAGCGGCAGGCATGTGGAGGGCGCCTACTACGTGTGGACGCCCGCGCAGCTCGCCGAGGCGCTGGGGGACGACGCGGAACTCGCCGCGCAGTACTTTGGTGTGACCGAGGAGGGCACCTTCGAGGAGGGCTCCTCGGTGCTGCAGCTCCCGCAGCAGGAGCAGGTGTTCGACGCCGAGCGGATCGCTTCCGTCAGGGCCCGGCTGCTCGCCGCCCGGGCCGGGCGGCCCGCTCCCGGGCGGGACGACAAGGTCGTCGCCGCCTGGAACGGACTGGCCGTCGCCGCGCTCGCCGAGACCGGGGCCGCCTTCGGCCGGCCGGACCTGGTCGAGGCCGCGGTCGCCGCCGCGGACCTGCTCGTCCGGGTCCATCTGGACGACTTCGGCAGGCTCGCCCGGACCAGCAAGGACGGCCGGGCCGGCGCGAACGCCGGTGTGCTGGAGGACTACGCCGATGTCGCCGAGGGCTTCCTCGCGCTGGCCTCGGTGACCGGCGAGGGCGTCTGGCTGGAGTTCGCCGGGCTGCTGCTCGACCATGTGCTGGCCCGGTTCGTGGACGAGGAGTCGGGTGCGCTGTACGACACGGCCGCCGACGCCGAGCGGCTGATCCGCCGGCCGCAGGACCCCACCGACAACGCCGCCCCCTCCGGCTGGACGGCGGCCGCGGGCGCCCTGCTGAGCTACGCGGCGCACACCGGTGCCGAGCCCCACCGGGCCGCCGCCGAGCGGGCGCTGGGCGTGGTCAGGGCGCTCGGCCCGCGGGTGCCGCGGTTCATCGGCTGGGGGCTGGCCGTGGCCGAGGCGCTGCTGGACGGGCCGCGCGAGGTCGCCGTGGTCGGGTCCTCGGCCGACGATCCGGCCGCGCGGGCGCTGCACCGCACCGCGCTGCTGGCCACCGCGCCGGGTGCGGTCGTCGCGTACGGCACGGTCGGCAGCGACGAGTTCCCGCTGCTGGCCGACCGCGTCCTGGTGGGCGGTGCGCCGACGGCGTACGTCTGCCGGAACTTCGTGTGCGAGCTGCCCGTGACGGACGAGGCGGCGCTGCGGGCGAGGCTCACGCCCTGATCCGGGCCGGAGTGGCGGACGCCCTGATCCGGGTCGAAGTGGCGCAAGCCCTGATCCGGGCCGGAGTGGCGCAAGCCGGGCCCGAGGCGCGCCGTCGCGTCTCGGGCCCGGCTCGTGCGGTGGCCGGTCAGCCCAGCGGGTCCGGCACGGGGTCCGCGACCGGCTCCGGCAGGGCCACCCTCGCGGGTTCCGCCCGGCGCCCGCTCAGGCGCCGGTAGAGCAGCCGGTCCACGACCAGGAACCGCGCGATGAACACGAGGGCCATCGCCAGCGCGGTCGCCGGTACCGCGGCCATGCCCGCCGAGCTCATCAGCAGCGCGCCGAGCGGGATGCGGGCGACGAGGTCAGCGTTGCCCACCGCCGCGAAGGTCAGCAGCCGTACGGCGCGGCGGTGGTGGCGCCGCTGGTTGCGGTAGACGAAGGAGTCGATCAGCGCGAAGTTCCACAGCAGCCCGGCCTGGTTGGCGACGATCTCGGCCGGGGTGTAGGCCAGGCCCCAGCGGGTGAGCAGCCAGAGCAGCAGCAAGTTGGGGACGAAGCCGGAGAGGCCGATCAGGCCGAAGACGACCGCGCGGGCCCGGGGGTCGGCGGTGCGCAGGGTGACGAGATGGCGCAGGAAGCGCAGCCCCTCGCGGGCGGTCGACTTGGACTCCCCGGCGTGCCGCTCGCCGAACGCGTAGGGCACCTCGGCGATGCCGCGCGGCCGGCAGCGTACGGCGAGTTCGAGGAGGATCTTGTAGCCGAGCGGCTGGAGGCCCTCCTCCGGGCCGGTGTCGGCCGAGGCCCGTTCGACGGCCTCGCGGCGGATCGCGAAGAAGCCGCTCATCGGGTCGGTGAGCCCGCCGAGGGCCCGTGGGAAGAGGGACTTGGCGACCAGGGTGGAGCCGCTGGAGACGAGCCGGCGGTAGCCGCCGTCGAGGCCGGCGCGGTCGCCGCCGACCGCGTACCGGCTGGCGACGACGAGTTCGGCGCCGCTCGCCTCGCCGTGGGCGACGAGGGCGGGGATCAGCTCGGGCGGGTGCTGGAGGTCGGCGTCGATGACGACGATCCAGTCGCCGCGGGCGAGCCCGATGCCCTCGACGACCGCGCCGCCCAGGCCGCCCTCGGGGACGGCGCGGTGGTGCAGGACCACGGGCACGGGGCAGTCGGCGGCCGCCTCCTCGACCGCCCGGCAGGTGTCGTCCGTGGAGTCGTCGGCGAAGACGACCTCGGCGCGGGTGCCGGGCGGGATCGCGGCGGCGACGCGGGTGAGCAGTTCGCGGATGTTGCCGGATTCGTTGAAGGTGGGGACGACGACGGACACATCGGCGGGCGGCGCCGTCACCGGGCCTCCTGGGGCTGGGGGGCGGGCTGGGCGAGGTGGGCGCCGACGTGGGAGGTGAGTTCCCAGTCGCGGCGGCCGGTGTACTCGCGCCAGACCGCGCGCAGGGCGGCGGCGGCGAGGATGACGGCGTAGACGGGTCCGCCGAGGATCAGCTTGGCGTAGTGGCCGAAGCCGATCCGGAAGCCGTACTCGCGGCCGAAGTCGTGCAGGGCGACGGCCTCGAAGACGATCATCGCGGCCATCGGCAGCATGGGCAGCCAGGCGACCAGCGAGAACGGCAGCGGCACTCCGCCGATGACGGCGAAGAGGATGCCGAGCGGGATCATCACGCCGGTCGCGGCCTGCACGAACGGGGTGCTGAGGGTGTAGCGGGCGAGCAGCCGCTGGCCCACGCCGGGCAGCCGGCGCCACTCGCCCTTGCGCAGCACCTGGAGGAAGCCCTGGTTCCAGCGGGTGCGCTGTTTGTAGAGCGCCTTGATGGAGCCGGGCGTCTCCTCGCGGGTGACCAGCGCGGAGTGGTAGGCGACGACGACCTTGGCGCCGCCGGAGGACAGCCGTACGCCCAGGTCGCAGTCCTCGGCGAGGCAGTCGCCGTCCCAGCCGCCGGTCTCGCGCAGTAGTGCGGACCGGACGAACACCGTGTTGCCGCCGAGCGGGATGAACCCCTTGCGGGCGTGCAGATGCAGTCGGCTGCGGAACCAGAAGAAGTACTCCAGGCAGTTGCGCAGGCTGTACCAGCTGCTCTCGTAGTTGATCAGCTGGACGCCGCCCTGGACGACGTCGGCGTTCTCGTGGCGGAAGGCGAAGTCGACGTGGGTGAGCAGTTCGGGGTGCACCACGTCCTCGGCGTCGAAGACCCCGACGACCTGGCCGCGGGCGTGGGGCAGGGCGGTGTTGAGGGCGCGGGGCTTGTTCTTCCTCTCGTGGGTGTCGACGACCGTGCGCACCGTGCCGGGGTGCTCGGCGGCGAGTTCACGGGCGATGGCGGAGGTGCCCGGGTCGTCGTGGCCGACGATCAGGATGATCTCGTAGGAGGGGTGGTCGATGTGGAGCATCTGCTCGACCGTGTGCCGCAGCACCGCCTCCTCGTGGCGGGCCGGCACGAGCAGCGAGAAGGAGAGTTCGGCGCGGCCGTCGGGTGCCGCGAAGGCCGTCGACTCCAGTGTCTCGGGCGTGCGCCAGGCGTGCAGCATCCACCACAGCGTCGCTCCCGCGGCGGCCATGAGCACGACGGAATCTATGAAGAGCACAACGGAGACCACGAATTCCCCCCTCGGTCTTTCTGGTCATCCTTGCTGTGAACTGTTGGTACGAATCGATCGCGCGGAACGTTCGACGTCCGTATCGGCCCCCCGGCGGACGTGGCTTCCTGAGCGTGATCGTGATCTTCGCCCTGTGTAAAGTCGGTCCGAAAATAGCAGCTCGGCATTTCTGTCGCAATGCGGCCTTGACGCGATGATCTTCGCCTCGAACGGAATCCGCAATTCCCCTCTTGTTCTGCCGGAAGCTGTGCCATGATGCAGCGTCCTGCCTGATTCCGGGGGGTTTCGAGGGGGAAGCCCTCGCGGGTCGGGGCGGCTAAGTGGGTGGGGGGATTCCGCATGGGGACAGGTGTGTCATACACCGATATGCGTGTCAGAAACGAGGCCGAAACTTCCGAACGCGCTCCTTCCGTTTCCCGGTCAGGGCGCCGGAGTATGTTTCGGCCCGGTTATCTCTGGGTTGCGCCCGTTCTCGCGGCCGGTCTTTTGGTAAGGGCTGTCGGAATAGGCGATTTCCCCTTCCCCAACGACGACGAGGGCACGTATCTCGCCCAGGCGTGGGCCGTGAGGCGAGGCGGACTCGCGCATTACACCTACTGGTACGACCACCCGCCGCTGGGCTGGGTCCAGCTGGCCGGGCTGTCCTGGGCGCCCGACCGGCTGCTGCCCGGGCTGCCCGCCTACGTCCAGGGCCGTGTCGCGATGCTGCCGGTGGCCGCGGCGGCGATGGTCCTGGTGTACGTGATCGGACGGCGCCTCGGCCTCGCCCGGCCCACCGCCGCGGCGGCCATGCTGCTGTACGCGCTCTCCCCGCTCGCGGTCGTCCTGCACCGGCAGATCTACCTGGACAACTTCGCCGTCCTGTGGGTCCTCGTCGCCTTCGCCCTCGCGCTCTCGCCGCGCCGCCATCTGTGGCACCACGCGGCCGCCGGCATCGCCT
The DNA here is from genome assembly GCF_042873115.1 of Streptomyces sp. NPDC005017. Taxonomy (NCBI): domain Bacteria; kingdom Bacillati; phylum Actinomycetota; class Actinomycetes; order Kitasatosporales; family Streptomycetaceae; genus Streptomyces; species Streptomyces sp. NPDC005017. The sequence goes on from NZ_JBIALD010000001.1 coordinate 254,195, forward strand.
TCGCGCTGGCGGTGCTCTCCAAGGAGACCATCGCGGTGCTGCTGCCCGTGCTGGTGGTCGCCGTCTGGCAGGGCAGCCACGCCAGCACGCGCAAGTTCTCCCTGGCCGGCTTCGGCTCGGGCTTCGTGCTGACCGCCCTGTTCTATCCGCTGTACGCCCTGCTCAAGGGCGAGCTGCTGCCCGGCGCCGGACATGTCTCGCTGCTCGGCACGCTGAAGTTCCAGCTCGGCGGCCGCGAGGGCAGCGGCTCGGCGTTCCGGGACGGCACCGACGCCCACCGGCTGTTCACCGACTGGCTGGAGCGCGACCCGTATCTGCTGGCGGGCGGCGCGGCGGCGGCCCTCGTCGCGCTTGCCGTACGGCGGTTGCGGCCCGCCGCGCTCGCCGTGCTGGTGCTCGCGCTGGTGGCGCTGCGGCCCGGCGGCTATCTGCCGCAGATGTACATCGTGCAGGCCCTGCCCTTCCTGGCGCTCACCGTCGCCGGGCTCGCCCAAGCCGCCGTCACCCGGCTGCCCGCGCCGCGGGCCTGGCTCCGGCCCGCGGCGGCCGTCGCCGCGCTGGCCGCCGGGGCCGTGCTCGTCGCCCCGCACTGGTACGAGCGGGACCGCGCGGCCATGTCCGACGACGACAACGGCGTCTACCGCCAGGCCGCGCGCTGGCTGCACGAGGCCGAGGTCGGCGACCGCGCGAAGGTACGCGTCGTCACCGACGGCGTGCTGTGGCTGGACGCGGTCGACGCCGGCTACCGGCCCGGCACGGGCGTCATCTGGCACTACAAGCTGGACCAGGACCCGGCCGTCACCAGGACGCTGCCGCAGGGCTGGAGGGACATCGACTACGTCGTGTCCACGCCCGCCCTGCGCGGCGAACGACAGCATCTGCCCACGCTGCGGGACCTGTTCGCGCACGCCACCCCGGTCGCCACCTTCGGCGAGGGCGGCGGCCGGATCGACGTCCTGCGCGTCCGCGACGACGGGTGACCCGGGCGGCCCGCCCCGGGCCGCCCGGCACCCGTGGACACAAAGGGACCCCAGGCGCCCGGAAGCCGCCGGGGGTCCCTCATCAGCAAGGGGTTCGTGAACAAGGGGGGACGACCATGCACCTTCGAGCCCGAAGACCAGCACGCGGCAGAACCGGCCGTGTGCTGACCACATCCCTCATCCTCTTCGCCGCCGCGCTCGGCCTCGGCCCGCTCGGCGCCCAACCCGCCACCGCCGCCACCAACCTGGTCAGGAACCCCGGCCTGGAGATACTCGACTCCCCGTCCCAGTTCCCGCAGTGCTTCGAGAAGTCCGGCTGGGGCGACAACGACTTCAGCTTCACCGTCACCGACGACGCCCACGCCGGCGGCAAGGCCGTACGGATCGAGCTGACCCGGCGCGGCGACGGCGACCGCAAGACGATGATGCTGGAGAACTCCTGTGCCCCGCAGGTCACTTCCGGCCACCAGTACGACCTGTCGTTCTGGTACAAGTCCACGACCCCCAACGTGGCCTTCACCATCTTCCGCCACGACACCGAACTCGGCTGGGTCTACTGGACCGACCTCAAGACCCTGGAGCAGTCCGCGGACTGGAGCCGCACCGAGGTCCGCACCCCGGTCATCCCGCCGAACACCGACCAGGTCACCTGGGGCGGCGCCCTCTACGGCGTCGGACGGCTCACCACCGACGACTACGCGATGACGGACGCCACCGTCCCCACCGGGCCCGACCCCTGCGAGGCGGGCGGCACGGGCCCCGAGTGCAAGGGCGAGTGGACCGTCCAGACGCTCCGGTCACCCGTGCGCGCGATCCACTCCGTGCTGCTGCACAACGGCAAGGTGCTGCTGATCGCAGGCTCCGGCAACGACCTCGGCATGTTCCGGGCCGGCACCTTCAGGACGACGTTGTTCGACCCGGTCGCCGGCACCTACACGGACATCCCGACGCCCTCGGACTTCTTCTGCGCCGGACACGTCCAGCTCCCCGACGGGCGCGTGCTGGTGATGGGCGGCAACAAGGACTACGCCGCGCCCGACGGCAGCGTCGGCTACAAGGGCCTGAGGACCAGCTACGTCTTCGACCCGGCGACCAACAGCTATGTGAAGACCAACGACATGCTGGCCGGGCACTGGTACCCGTCGGCCACCGCGATGGGCAACGGCGACGTCATCTCGCTCGGCGGCCTCGGCGAGGACTCCTCCGGCACGGTCGTCAACGAGCACTTCTCCTACGCCCAGAACAAGTGGCTGCCGATGGGCGAGGCCAAGCAGGCCTGGGCCTTCTGGGGCCTGTACCCGTCGATGATCCTGCTCCAGGACGGCCGCCTCTTCTACACCGGCAGCCATGTCTTCGGGCCGGGCCTGTCCGGCACGGGCGCCTCGGTGTACGACTACGCCGCGAACACCGTCAGCGAGATCCCGGGCCTGCGCCGCAAGGACGAGCGCGACCAGTCGATGTCGGTGCTGCTGCCGCCCGCCCAGGACCAGAAGGTCGTCACCATCGGCGGCGGCAACCACACCGTCTCGCCCGACGCGCACCGGCTCGTCGACGTCATCGACATGAAGGCCGGCTCCCCGGCCTACGTGCCCGGACCGAACCTGCCGCAGGGCCGTTACCGCGACGGGCAGCCGCAGACCGGCGACCAGGGCAAGGTGTACGTCTCCGCGGTCATCCTCCCGGACGGCAAGGTCCTGGAGACCGGCGGCGCCCTGCACACCTACCGCGAGGACCCCGTCTTCGAGGCCTCCATGTACGACCCGGCGACCAACGCCTTCCAGCCCGGCCTGGCCACCGACCCGGTGCCGCGGACGTACCACTCCTCGTCCGTGCTGCTGCCCGACGGCCGCGTCATGAGCATCGGCGACAACCCGGGCGACGGCTCCTTCGACCAGCGCGTGTCGATCTACAAGCCGCCGTACCTGTTCAAGGGTGCCCGGCCGCAGATCACCTCGCTGGAGCACACGGCCTGGGCGTACGGCAGCACACAGCGCGTCACGGTCGACAAGCCGGTGGTCAAGGCCTCGCTGATCCGCCCGGCCGCGGTCACCCACTCCTCCGACCCCAACCAGCGCTACGTCGACCTGCCGATGACCGTCGACGGCAACACCGTCGACCTCAGCCTGACCAGCAACCCGAACATCGCACCGCCCGGGTACTACATGCTGAGCGTGGTCGACGCGAACGGTGTGCCCTCGGTGTCCAGGTGGGTGCGCGTCGGCGCCACCGGCCAGGTCGCCGAGGCGCGGGTCCAGGCGTACGCCACGGATCTGGAGGAGAGCCCGGCGTCGGGCGGCGCGGACCGGGCCGCCCCCGGTGCCACCGGCGGACACGACCACGGCGCCACGGCCCCGGGCGGCGGCCACGCGGGGCACCAGGGCGTCACGATGCCCAAGGGCTACGACGGCTGCGACCACTCCTACGGCACCATCAGCCAGTGCGTGCCGTGGAAGTTCCCCGAGGTGCCGCGCGGGGACCGGTGCGCCTGGCTGAAGAAGAACGGCTACGGCACCGCGCTCGCGGTCCACGGCCGTGACCGCCACCGCCTGGACCGCGACGGGGACGGCATCGCCTGCGGCAGGGGAGACCTGGTCAGACGCCGCTGATCCGCCGGTCCGCGCGCGTCCTCAGGGCGCCCTCCACGATCGCCTCCAGCTGGTCGTGGTGGGCGCCCTTCCAGTAGGCGCGCCCGCAGGCGCCGCACTGCGCGAAGACGTCGTACGTCGCCCGGGTGCCGTGTTCGAGCTGGTCGGCGACCTCTTCCTTGGTGGCCTGGCGCAGTACGCCGTTGCAGGCGGTGCAACGGGTCCAGGGGCGCAGCTCGGGGGCGAAGCGGCCGAGGACGTCGTCGAGCTGGTCCTCGGGGCGGGTGCTGTAGATGTACGCGCCGGCCCACAGCTCGCGGCGCCGCAGCAGACCGCGGTCGCGGCTGAGCATGACCCTCCGCTCGGCGGCGGAGCGGGCGGCGAGCGCCGGGTCGCCGATGTCGGTGGACTCGTAGGCGGTGTCCACGCCGAGCAGCCGCAGGCGGCGGGCGAGGGTGCCGAGGTGGACGTCGAGCAGGAAGCGCAGGGGGGCGCCGGGGACCTGCTGGGGGCGGGGGACCGGGCGGACCTCGACGGACTCGCCGTGTGCGGGTATGTGCGAGACGGGCACCTCGTGTCCGTCCACGAGCAGGGCGCCGACCTCGGTCAGGGGTACGCCGAGGGACTCCACGACGTGGCCGAGGGTGGAGACGCCGTCCACGGCGAGGGGGGTGGCCGGGCCGCGGCGGGCGTGCGGGACGAACAGGGCGAGGTCGGGGCTTACTTGGACGTGGATCTCGGGTGCGCTCACGGGGCCAGGATGGCACGTGGCCCCGGCCCCGTCCCCCGGGTTTCCCCCGGGCCCCTGAGGAGCTGCGTGCTTCGCCGTGCTGCCGGGTGCGGGTGCGTCGTGGCTGGTCGCGGTTCCCCGCGCCCCTTGAAAGCTTTGCGCAGTTCCCCGCGCCCCTGAGGAGCTGCGTGGCTCGGCCGCGTCGTCGGGTGCGGGCTCGTCGTGGCCGTTCGCGCAGTTCCCCGCGCCCCCAAAAGCTCTGCGCAGTTCCCCGCGCCCCTAGAGATTTGCGCCGTTCCCCGCGCCCTCAAAGGTTCTGCGCTCAGAGCCTTGCCGGCGGGTGGCCGCCCCGCTTTCAGGGGCGCGGGGAACTGCGCGACAAGCCACGTACGGGCCGGCGAGTGAAGTGTTCAGGGGCGCGGGGAACTGCGCGAGCAGCCACGGGCCGGCCCGCGGGCGAAGTCATGGGGGCGCGGGGAACTGCGCGACAAGCCATGGACCGGCCCGCGGGTGACGTCAGGCGTGTTGGTAGGCGACCAGGGAGATGCCGACGTAGTGGACGACGAACGCGGCCAGGGTGAACGAGTGGAAGACCTCGTGGAAGCCGAACCAGCGGGGCGACGGGTTCGGCCGCTTGATGCCGTAGATCACGCCGCCCGCGCTGTAGAGCAGACCGCCCACGATGACCAGGACCAGCACCGCGATCCCGCCCGCGCGCATGAAGTCGGGCAGGAAGAACACCGCGGCCCAGCCCATGGCGATGTAGCAGGGGGTGTAGAGCCAGCGCGGGGCGCCGACCCAGAACACCCGGAAGACGATCCCGGCGGCCGCGGCGGCCCAGATGCCCCACAGCAGCCACCGCCCCTTGCCGTCGGGCAGGAGCAGCAGGGTCAGCGGGGTGTAGGTGCCCGCGATGATCAGGAAGATGTTCGCGTGGTCGAGCCTGCGCAGGACGCCGTCCATGCGCGGGCCCCAGTTGCCCCGGTGGTACAGCGCGCTCACGCCGAACAGCAGACAGGCGGTGAGCACGTAGATGCCACAGGCCATGCGGCCGCGCGGGGAGTCCGCCAGCGCGGTGAGCACCAGGCCGGCGATCAGTACGGCCGGGAACATGCCGAGGTGCAGCCAGCCCCGGAGCTTGGGCTTGATCGGATGGGGATGTGAGGACGCCTGGGGACCACTGCCGGCGTCCGGCGAGTCCAGAGGCGCGTCGGTGGCGGACGCAGTCATGGGCCGCATCGTACCTACGGAACCGTAAGTTGCGGATCAGCGCGGCGAGATGACAGGCCGCGAGTGGCCATCTTCTCACGTTCCCTTGTCGGGCGTCCGCCCCCTGTCAAGGCAAAGGACTTTCCGCTGAACGCCATGTGGACGCAAAGAAACGTCGTTACACGTGGCGATCCTCACTCCGCTCACCTGTGAGGCCCTCTGGACAGATGCGCAGTAACGTCGGATGATCAAATGAGTGCAGTCGGCACCGGATGAGCGCCTACGAAGCATCCGGGTCGTGGCCCCCACGGGGCGGAAAAGGACAAAAAACCCTCTCTTAGGAGCAATCGTGGCGCGAGACATCGCGGCTCCCTCCGTCGTTCCCACCAACCACCAGGAACTGGTCACCTGGGTCAACGAGATCGCCGAACTCACCCAGCCGGACAACGTGGTCTGGTGCGACGGATCCGAGGCCGAGTACGAGCGGCTCTGCGAGGAGCTGGTCGCCAAGGACACCTTCCAGAAGCTCGACCCGGTCAAGCGCCCGAACTCCTACTACGCCGCCTCCGACCCCACCGACGTGGCGCGGGTCGAGGACCGGACCTTCATCTGCTCCGAGAAGGAGGAGGACGCGGGCCCCACCAACCACTGGAAGGCCCCCGCCGAGATGCGGGAGATCTTCGCCGGTGACCAGGGCCTGTTCCGCGGCTCCATGAAGGGCCGGACCATGTACGTGGTGCCCTTCTGCATGGGCCCGCTCGGCTCGCCGCTGTCCGCGATCGGCGTCGAGATCACCGACTCCGCCTATGTCGCCGTCTCCATGCGCACCATGACCCGCATGGGACAGCCCGTCCTCGACGAGCTCGGTGACCAGGGCTTCTTCGTCAAGGCCGTCCACACCCTCGGCGCCCCGCTGGAGGCGGGCGAGCAGGACGTGCCGTGGCCGTGCAACCAGACGAAGTACATCTCCCACTTCCCGGAGACCCGCGAGATCTGGTCCTACGGCTCCGGCTACGGCGGCAACGCGCTGCTCGGCAAGAAGTGCTACGCCCTGCGTATCGCCTCCGTCATGGCCCGCGACGAGGGCTGGCTGGCCGAGCACATGCTCATCCTGAAGCTGACCCCGCCGACCGGCGAGTCCAAGTACGTCGCCGCGGCCTTCCCGTCCGCCTGCGGCAAGACCAACCTCGCCATGCTGGAGCCCACGATCTCCGGCTGGACGGTCGAGACGATCGGCGACGACATCGCCTGGATGCGCTTCGGCGAGGACGGCCGTCTGTACGCCATCAACCCCGAGGCCGGCTTCTTCGGCGTCGCGCCCGGCACCGGTGAGCACACCAACGCCAACGCGATGAAGACCCTGTGGGGCAACTCCGTCTTCACCAACGTCGCGCTCACCGACGACGGCGACATCTGGTGGGAGGGCATGACGGAGGAGACCCCGGCCCACCTGACGGACTGGAAGGGCAACGACTGGACGCCCGCGTCCGAGGTTCCCGCCGCACACCCCAACGCCCGCTTCACGGTGCCCGCCTCGCAGTGCCCGATCATCGCGCCCGAGTGGGAGGACCCCAAGGGCGTGCCGATCTCCGCGATCCTCTTCGGCGGCCGCCGCGCCACCGCCGTCCCGCTGGTGACCGAGTCCTTCGACTGGGACCACGGCGTCTTCCTCGGCGCCAACGTGGCCTCCGAGAAGACCGCCGCCGCCGAGGGCAAAGTCGGCGAGCTGCGCCGCGACCCCTTCGCCATGCTGCCGTTCTGCGGCTACAACATGGGCGACTACATGGGGCACTGGGTCGACGTGGCCAAGGACAAGGACCAGTCCAAGCTGCCGAAGATCTACTACGTCAACTGGTTCCGCAAGAACGACGAGGGCAAGTTCGTCTGGCCCGGCTTCGGCGAGAACTCCCGCGTCCTGAAGTGGATCGTGGAGCGACTGGACGGCAAGGCCGAGGGCGTCGAGACCCCGATCGGCGTGCTGCCGACCAAGGCCGCGCTGGACACCGACGGTCTCGACCTGTCCGACTCCGACCTGGACTTCCTGCTCACCGTCGACAAGGACGTGTGGCGCGAGGAGGCCGCGCTGGTGCCCGACCACCTCAACACCTTCGGCGACCACACCCCGAAGGAGCTGTGGGACCAGTACCGCGCTCTGGTCGAGCGCCTGGGCTGACAACCCGGTAACCGGGGCGCAGGCCCCCCAAGATCCCCCGCGGCCGGCTCGATGGGAGCCCTGACCAGTGATCGTCACGGCCGGCCGCGGGAGGCGGCACATTGTCACGAACCGTGGCCCCGCACAATGGCGTGCGGGGCCGTGCTGCGTGTGAGCCCGCCCCCGGACGGCATGGCGCCGAGGAGATCCGTCAAGAAGGGCCCTGGATCTCCGCGGACCCGCCCCGGTCCTCCAGGTACCGGGTGTGGGTCTCCTGTCGGCGGACCTCGATCTCCCGCAGGCCGGCCGCCAGGGTCTCCGCCTCCCGGCGCAGCAGCCCCAGCTGACGCTCCAGATGCCGCTCGGGCGGCTCCTGACCGGGCGTCATCCGCGACCACCACCGGGTCCGTACGAAGGTGTCGACGGCCTCCGGGACGTCCTGGCGCACCACCCGGGACAGCGCGTGCACGCCCTCCGGGTCACCGGCCAGGGCCTCGGCCACCCAGCCGGGCTCCAGCAGCGCGGCCAGCAGCCCCGTCAGCTCGGCCAGGCCCCCGGCGGCGGCCGGCGGCAGCTCCACGTCCGCGAGATAGCCGCGCAGCCTGCCGAAGTCCTCCCGCAGCTCGTCCAGCTGGGCCGAGGGGTCGGGGAAGTCCGGCAGCGCGGGCCGCTCCGGCGGGGCGATCAGCGCGCCCGCGCCGTACAGCCCGAGGACCACCACCGGCCAGTACGTGCCCGCGAGCCCGGTGAAGGTGAGCGCGAGACCGGCCAGCCCGCACACGCTCCCGGTGATGTTCTTCCGGGACCCGAGATACTCACTGATAGCCACGGATCTCCTCGAAGGCGCCGTCCAGCGAGCCCTGCCGGGCGTCGAAGAGACGGCCGCCGGTCAGCTCGGCGATGTGCTCCAGCTCCCCGCGGTCGGAGTCGCCGAAGAGGATGGGGAAGACGGGAGTGGCCCGCCGCGCCGGGTCGAGCCCGGCGTAGAAGGCGTCGAACGCCCCCGCGCTCGCGCCCGTGGTGTTCTCGCCGTCCGTCATCAGCACGATGGAGGTGAACGTGTCCCGGCTGCCGCCCAGATGCTCGTACGCCTCCTGGAGCGAGGTGAAGATCGCGGTGTCGCCCTCGGCGGTGAGCGCGTCGGTGTCCTTCCGGATCGCCTTCAGGCCCTTGTCCGGGTCCGCGGGATCGACCACATGGGTGCGCACGCTCTTCACGTCCGACCCGAACGGCATCAGCGTGACCTCCTCGCGCTCCCGGAAGTCGCCGGTCAGCCCGGCCAGCGCCGTCTTCAGCCGTTCGAGCCGGTCGCCCTCCATCGAGCCGGAGGTGTCCAGCACGTACACCGTGCGCGAGGGCCGGCGCAGCTCGTTCTCGTAGGAGTCGAGCAGTCCGTCGGCGACCGACCGGCTGCCCGGGAAGGGCAGTTCGCGGCGCCGCTCGGTGTCCAGGCCGGGCGCCGGGTCCACCGAGGGCACGACCGGGCGGCGGTGCGTGCGGGTGGTGATCTCGCGCTGGATCTCCGGAGAGCGCAGCGCGTCGGACAACCGGCGCACGTCCTCGCGGGCCGTGGCGTTCGACGAGGCCAGGGAGGACAGCGGGTAGTCGGCGGTGACGACCCCGTCGCGCGGGCGGATCACCGTCAGGTCCGGCATTCCGGCGAGCACGGACTCGTAGTTGAGCAGCGCGTCCACGTCGCCGCGCCGCTGGTAGGCGGTGGCCAGCCAGCCCGAGGAGCCCGAGGTCAGCTTCTGCCCCTCGAAGAACTCCTTCAGCCGGGGCGTGGCCTTCGTGACGTCGGCGTCCGTCAGCGCGGACTGCGCCCCGGACAGCGCGGAGGCCACCGAGACCAGCGTCGAGAAACCGGAGTTGGAACGCGCCGGGTCCGTCATGCCGTACGTGAGCCTGCCGTCGGCGACGGCCCTCTCGACCTGCGCCCAGGTCGTGTCACCGGGCTTCCAGCCCAGCTTCCTCACGGTGGCCGTGCGCACGCCGACGGCCACCGGGCTGGACATCACCGGGGTCTCGGAGACGATCTCCTTCGCCGCCTCGGGGCGCAGCCGCAGATAGTCGTTCGAGGACAGCCACAGCGCGTCGTACGTGCCCCTGGCCCGGCCCCGTGCCAGCAGGTCGACGGCGTCCAGTGTGCCCATGTAGGTGGGCCGCACCGTGATGCCGGTCTTCTCGCGGACCTTGTCCAGCACGGGCGTCATGTCGGCGAGCTCGCTGGAGGCGAGGACGCGCAGGGTGCCGGCCTCGTAGGTGGCGGCGGGGCGGTCGGGCTCGTCCGTCGCCCCGCAGCCGGTGAGCAGGGCGGCACAGGCGAGCGCCGCGGCGAGCACGCGTCTCATGCGGGGCCGCCTTCCAGCGCGGACTGCGAGCGGCCGCGCGCCAGGTAGGTGCCCGCGCTCCGCAGTTCCGCGGTGAGGTTCTCCACGGTCGTCGCCATCACCTCGGTGGCCTGCACCTTGTAGCTGTCGATGGCGTCGAGGGTGCGGTAGATCTGCTGGAACGCGGTGCGCAGGGTCTCCGCGCCGACGGCCGGGTCGGCGGCGATGCGCTGGATCTCCCCGCTCTGCGTGGCGAGCATCTCGGCGTTGCCCCGGATTAGGTCCTCGGTGGTGCCGCGCAGGGCGTTGACCTGCTCGACGACCTTCTTCTGGTTGTCGAGGGCGGAGGCCAGCATCACGGAGATGCGCAGCGCCGACACGGTCGTCGTGGCGGCCCGGTCGACTCCCTTGATCAGCTCCTCGTTGTTGCGCCGTACGACGTCCATGGCGAGGTAGCCCTGCGCGCACACCGCGAGCTGGGTCAGCAGGTCCTGGTGCTTCTGCCGCACGGGGAACAGCACGTCGGCGCGCAGCGAGTCGGCCGCCTCGGGGTCGCCGACCCCGGCGATGTGCTGCTCGACGGCGGTGTCCAGGGCCTCGGTGAGGACGACGTACTCCTGGAGCTTGCCCATGGTCTCCCACAGCCGGACCCGCTCGGTCTGCAACGCGGCGTTGTCGCGGCGCAGTTCGTCCTGGCCGCCGCGCAGCGAGCCGACGATCCTGTTGAGGGTGCCCTGGGCGGAGGCGTACTTGGCGACGTGGTCGCGCAGCTTGCCGCCGCCGGGCAGCCGCGAGAGGAACCTGCGTCCCCTGGCCGCGGGCAGGTCGCGCGGGTCGAGGTCCTCGACGACACGGCGCAGCTCGACCAGCGACCCGGCGACCTTCGCCGAGGCGTCGCCGCCCTTGTCGGGCAGGGAGCGCACGGTGCGCTCCAGCATGCGGTTGGACTGCGCGGCCGCGGTGCGCATCTCCCCGGCGCCGAGGCCGGTGATCTCCCCGACCTTCCCGGCGAACTCCGGGGAGCGGGCGTCGAGCACGGCCAGTCCGAGGACGTAGTCGGCGGCCTTGCGCGCCATGTCGTCGCGCACCGAGTCCTCGACGGGCACCAGCCCGCCGGCCCTGTCCTTGGGCACGGCCACGACGGGCTCGGGCGGGGTGAGGGTGAATTCGTTGTCGGTCATGCGGAGTTCCCCCTAGGGGCTGTCGTTTGGATCGGGTCGGCCATGAAAGGGAGAGCACCTTCCGGCCGACTCCGAGCGAGGTCTGGTGCGTGCAGCTGCAAGGCGGAGAAGGGAGTCGACGCGGAGCGTCGGCGAGTGACGACAACGCGGCTGGGGGTGCCCCCTCTGGGGGTGTGCGTGCCAGACCTCGCGACGTCGGCGTGATCCGAACGACAGCCCCTAGTTCCGGGCCCGGCGCGCCATCTCGTGCAGCACCGCGGAGGTGGGCACGGGCGCCTGCCGGACGCCGGTCAGCGTCTGGTTGAGGTGGGCGGAGTGGGCCTTGGTGGCCGCGGTGAACTCGGCGGCCGCCCCCTGCGGCCGGAATCCGTACTTCACCGCGAGCCGCCGCAACTCCTTGTCGGTGCTCAGCAGTTCACCGACCGCCCGGCCGTTCTCGGTCAGCGGTACGACGGTGTGGTCGCTGTTGGCGGTGGTGTCCGGGTACAGGACGGTCAGGTCGCCCGGGTCCTGCTGCTCGTTCAGCAGCGAGGCCACCTGCGACTCGTAGACCAGGACCAGCGGGTTGCCGACCCCGCTGACGAAGTCCCGGAACGCCGCGTCCGAGCTGGACTGCTGGGCGCCCTGCACACTGACGAGCTTGCGCATCAGGGGGGCGGTGGCGTCGAGCCCCTTGCCGTCGGCGACGACCCGGCCGCCGTTGGCCACGTACGAGGCGGTGGCGAGGTACAGGGCGCCGGAGTTGGAGGTCTCCGGGTCGGTGCTGGCGACATAGAGCGTGCCGCTCAGCTCCCCGTACCTGTCGGCCCCCTTCAGCTCCTGCCAGGTCCGGTCCGCGCGGGCGGCGGCGAGATAGGCCTCCATCTTCAGCACCCCCCGGCCGGTGCCCTTCTCCAGCGCGGCCAGCCCGTTGCCGGCCAGCACCTCGGCGGCGCTGCGGTGCGCGACGACGACCAGGGGCGAGTAGAAGGGCCTCGGCAGCGGCTGCCGCACCTTGTACTTCCCGGCCAGCTCGTCGGCGGGCGCCTTGCTGGACGGGAACGCGAGGTCGTACCCGTCGAGTTCCAGTCCCTCCATGGCCCAGGACCCGGAGGTCTCGGCCTTCACGGTGTAGCCCTCGGCGGCCAGGGCCTTCACCACCTGCGGATCGGCGAAGAACTCCGCCTTCTCCGACCCGATCACCGCGCGTACGGTCTTCGTTGCCGTACTCCGGTCCTCACCGCCCTGCCCGATGACGACGGCCACCACCACACCGCCGACCAGCAGAGCCGCAAGAACGATTCCCATAAGTCGTCTCACACCGCGGAGACTGCTCGCGGAACCCCAACTTCCCGTGTGCCCAAGATGAACGCCAGGTGTCACCCCCTTCCCGGTATGCAACCGGACCCCCAGCCTCCACCACCCCCGCAAAGGGGCGCGGGGAACGGCGCAAAACCCCAGCCCCGAGAACCAGCGCAACACCCCCAAAAAAGGGGCGCGGGGAACTGCGCAAAACCTCAACGCCGAGAAGATCCCGAGAAACCAGCACGACACCCCCCGAAGGGCGCGGGGAACTGCGCGACCAGCCACCCCCGACACAAGCCCGCCCACCACACACACCCCCACCACGACACCCCGCCGAAGCCAACGCAGTGCCATGGCACCCGGTCCGCGCGTCGCTGCGATCGCACGCGGACCGGGGCCGTAGGGGGAGCCCGGAAGGGCTCAGGGAAGGGCCGGCTGAAGGGCCTCGGAATGTGCGTCCATCCGCTGCGCCGAAAGAATCGCCGCCGCCGTGTCCGCACGGGACGCGGCCACCACCAGCGCCCGCCCCGCAAGGGCGTGCGCACGCTGATGGAGAGCGGCGGAATCGGCCGTGGCGCTCGGCACCGCGCGAACCGGCACGGCGCCGCCCCGCAGTCGTGCCACCTGCTCGGCGAGACGTGCCGCCGCGCTGTCCAGCTCGGCGGACGGGGTCAGGGCGCGCAGTTCGTCGGTGACGGCGAGCAGCGCGCCGAGATGCCCCGCGAGCTGGATGTCCAGCTCCTCCTCGCGAGAGCGGTGGGGGAAGTCCGAGGACGTGCCGGCCATCGTGCTGTGGACCGACTTCGTGCGGATCGGTTCGTACATGGATGGCCTCCTGTAGCTACAGAAGCCATCCTAGCTTAGATCGAGTCTAAAGTTGACCGATCAGAGAAACTGAACGAAAAACCGGCCGCTTCGGGTTTGAAGCGGCCGGCTGCGGCGTCACGGCTGGCTGTAGCCGTCCAGGAAGTTCCCGATCCGGCTTATCGCGTCCGTGAGGTCCCTCGACGTCGGCAGGGTCACCACCCGGAAGTGGTCGGGCTCCGGCCAGTTGAAGCCCGTGCCCTGGACGACCATGATCTTCTCCCGGCGCAGCAGGTCCAGGACCATCTGCCGGTCGTCCTTGATCTTGAACACCTGTGGATCGAGGCGCGGGAACAGATACAGCGCGCCCTTGGGCTTCACGCAGCTCACGCCCGGGATCTGGGTGAGCATCGAGTGCGCGACGTCCATCTGTTCCTTCAGCCGCCCGCCGGGCAGCACCAGGTCGTTGATCGACTGCCGCCCGCTCAGCGCGGCGACCACCCCGTGCTGTCCCGGCATGTTCGCGCACAGCCGCATGTTCGCCAGGATCGTCAGACCCTCGATGTAGGACTCGGCGTGCGTGCGCGGACCCGAGACGGACATCCAGCCCACCCGGTAGCCGGCCACCCGGTACGCCTTCGACATGCCGTTGAAGGTCAGCGTCAGCAGGTCCGGGGCGACCGAGGCCGTCGGGGTGTGGGTGGCGCCGTCGTAGAGGATCTTGTCGTAGATCTCGTCCGAGCAGACCAGCAGGTTGTGGCGGCGGGCGATGTCCGTCAGCGCCTCGATCATGGCCCGGTCGTACACCGCGCCCGTCGGGTTGTTCGGATTGATGATCACCATCGCCTTGGTGCGGTCGGTGATCTTCCGCTCGATGTCCGCCAGGTCCGGCATCCAGTCGGCCTGCTCGTCGCAGCGGTAGTGCACCGCCGTGCCGCCCGACAGGGACACCGCGGCCGTCCACAGCGGGTAGTCGGGCGCCGGGACGAGCACCTCGTCGCCGTCGTCCAGCAGCGCCTGCATCGCCATCACGATCAGCTCGGAGACGCCGTTGCCGATGAAGACGTGTTCGACATCGGTCTCGATGCCCAGGGTCTGGTTGTGCATCACGACGGCCCGGCGCGCGGCCAGCAGGCCCTTGGCGTCGCCGTAGCCGTGGGCGGAGGAGACGTTGCGGAGGATGTCCTCCAGGATCTCCGGCGGGCACTCGAAGCCGAAGGCGGCCGGGTTGCCGGTGTTCAGCTTGAGGATGCGGTGACCCGCGGCCTCAAGCCGCATGGCCTCCTCGAGCACCGGGCCGCGGATCTCGTAACAGACGTTGGCGAGCTTGGTCGACTGGATCACCTGCATGCCTCGGAGCTTACGGCCCGGTAATGCCGCAGGCGCCGTGTTTCCCGCCACGTGAGACGGCACTATGTCAGGTTTTCTCCGGTGGCTGGGCCAACCTACCCGTCAGTCTCTACAATGCGCGGCCATGTCCGAGCACCGTCAGCCCGACAACGGGATGTCCGCGATGAACGCCGCGAGCAGCGCTACCGGCGGGTACGACGTGCATGCCGCGCACCAGGTCCCCGACGTGCCGCCGAACGTCTACCACCCGCAGGGCACCGGGACCGTTCCCGCCTACGACGGGTACGCCGACCCGGCGGCCGCCCACGGCTGGCAGAACGCCTACGACGAGACGGCGCCGCTGCCCCTGGTGGCCGACCCGGCCGCCTACCCCGGGTCCGACGGCGGACCGGGCGGCCCGGCCGGCCCCGCCGGCTCCGCGTCCGCCCCGCCCGGCGGGCACCGCCGGTCCCGCCGGGCCGCCGCCAGGCGCCGCGACCGCCGTGTGCTGGGCGCGGCCGGTGCCCTCGGTGTCGTCTCCCTGGCCGCGCTCGTCGCCGGTCTGTCCTTCAGCGGCCCCTCGGAGGACGAGTCCGGGGGGCCCAAGGACCGTACGGGAGCGACGGCGGAGGACTCGGCCGGTCCCGAGGCGACGCCCTCCGGCACCGGCCAGGACGGCCCGTCCGTCTCCCCGACGCCCAGCAAGGCCCCCTCCGGCTCCCCGACGCCCACCCCCACGGCGACCACCGCGTCGCCGCGCCCGACGACCACGGCGCCCACCACGCCGGCCGCGCAGCCCACGCCCACCGGGGACTCCGCGCAGGACGGGAACGGCGACGGGGACGGCAAGCCGGGCCGCGGCCTCGGCAGATCCCGCGGCTCCCAGTGATCCCGGAGGTCCGGCTCCACGGGTCTCAGTGATCCCGGAGGCCCGGCTCCACGGGTCCGGGTGATCCCGGGGGCCCGGCCCCGCGGGTCCCGGTGATCACCGAGGCCCGCCCTCACGGGCCCCGGTGATCGCAGAGGTTCGGCCCCACAGGCCCCTGTGATCGCAGAGGCCCGGCCCCACGGGTCCCGGTGATCCCGGGGCCCGGCCCCGCGGGTCCGGCGATCTCGGACGTCCGGCCCCACGGGTCCCCGTGCCCCCAGGGCGCGGACCGGCGCGCGCGACCGTCTCTAACCGGCCACCCGGGCCGGATACGCCTCCTTGTCCCCTCCTGTCACTGCATTAACAATGCACATGACAAGCACGGGCGGCCGGAAGATCTCCGGTCGCTCACGCATGAAGAGGGGACCCCACATGAACAAGCCTCTCCTTGCCGCGCTCGCCGCCCTGGTGATCACCGGGACGGGCGCGGCCCCCGCGCTCGCGGCCCCCGGCACCGGCACGGACGTCGCGGCCCCCACGGTCAAGGCCGTGAACTTCGCCGGCACCGTCTCGCTCAGCAACTGCTCCGGCTCGGTCGTGCGTCTCCCGGCGTCCGTGGACAGCGACCCGGCACTGGTGATGACCAACGGCCACTGTCTGGAGACCGGCTTCCCCGCGCCCGGCCAGGTGATCGTCAACCGGGCGTCCAGCCGCAGCTTCGGCCTGCTCAACGCCTCGGCCACCCGGGTCGGCACCCTGCGCGCCAACAGGATCGTGTACTCGACGATGACCGACACGGACGTCGCGCTCTACCAGCTGACGACCACGTACGCGCAGATCAAGAGCAGCTACGGGATCAGCGCGCTGACGATGCAGGACACGCACCCGGCCGCCGGTACCGCCATCACCGTCGTCTCCGGCTACTGGAAGCGGACCTACGCCTGCAACATCGACGGGTTCGCCTACCGGCTCAAGGAGGGCGACTGGACCTGGAAGGACTCGGTCCGCTACACCTCCGCCTGCCAGACCATCGGCGGTACGTCGGGCTCCCCGGTCGTCGACAACGCCACCGGCAAGGTCGTCGCCGTCAACAACACGGGCAACGAGGACGGCGGGCGCTGCACCGACAACAACCCCTGCGAGGTCGACGCGAGCGGCAACGTCACCGTCCGCCAGGGCATCAACTACGCCCAGGAGACCTACAACATCCCGGGCTGCTTCACCACCGGCAACAAGCTGAACCTGAGCCTGAGCGGCTGCACCCTGCCCAAGCCGTAGCCGGTGGCCGGGGCCGAGGGTCACGTCACGGTCCTGCGCACCGACCGGCCCGCCAGCACGTCCGTGCGCCGGCCGTCGTCGATCACGAACCGGCCGTCGACCAGGACGTACGGGATACCCGTCGGCAGGGTGCGGGGCCGGTCGTAGGTGGCCCCGGCCGCGACCGTCGCCGGGTCGAACAGCACCAGGTCGGCGCGGTACCCCTCGCGCACCAGCCCGCGGTCCGGCAGCCGCAGCCGGGCCGCGGGACGCGAGGTGAGCCGGGCGACGCACTCCTCCAGCGAGAGCACGCCCAGTTCGCGCACATAGTGACCGAGGTAGCGCGGGAAGGTGCCGTACGCCCTCGGGTGCGGCTTGGCGCCCTGGAGGATGCCGTCGGAGCCGCCGGTGTGCACCCGGTGGCACATGACGGCGCGTACGTTCTCCTCGTGGCCGACGTGCTGGAGGACCGCCGTCCCGAGCCGGTCGCGCAGCAGCAGCCGACGCGCGGTCGTCCAGGGGGTCTCGCCGCGCGCGTCCGCCGACTCGCGGACCGTTCGGCCGACGTACTCGGCGAGCGCGGGATCGGCGACCCCGGAGATCTCGATCGTCTCCCACTCCACCGGCACCCCGTGGCAGCCGTCCGCGCCGGTGACCTCCAGGTCGTGCCGGACCCGCTCGGCCGTCTCCTCGTCCGCGAGTCGGCGCAGCAGGGCCTCGGGGCCGCCCTCGCCCGCCCAGCTCGGCAGCAGCGCCGCGAGGGTGGTGCTGCCGGGGGTGTACGGGTAGGTGTCGAGGCTGATGTCGGCCCCCGCGTCCAGCGCCTCGTCCAGCAGGGCCAGCAGCTCCGGCGCCCGGCCCTCGTTCACGCCGAAGTTCATGGTGGCGTGGGCCAGATGCAGGGCGCAGTCCGCCGCGCGGGTCAGTTCGACCATCTCCGCGTACGCCGCGAGCGCCCCGGCGCCGTAGGAGCGGTGGTGCGGGCAGTAGTAGCCGCCGTAGGAGGCCACCACCCGGCACAGCGCGGTCAGTTCGGCGTTCGGGGCGTACATGCCCGGGGTGTACGTCAGCCCCGACGACAGGCCGACCGCGCCCTGTTCGAGGCCCTCGGCGACCAACTGCCGCATCCGGTCCAGCTCCTGGGCCGTGGCCGCCCGGTCCTCCCAGCCGACGACGAGCGCGCGGACCGTGCCCTGCGGGATCAGATAGGCGGCGTTGACGGCGACGCCCCGGTCCAGCCGGTCCAGGTACTCGCCGACGGAACGCCAGTCGAAGTCGATGTCGTCGCCGTACCCGTTCCAGCCGGTGATCGCCCGGCGCACCTCCTGAAGGGTGCGGTCGTCGACCGGCGCGTACGACAGCCCGTCCTGGCCGAGGACTTCGAGGGTCACGCCCTGCGCGGCCTTCGCGCTGTGGTCGGGATCGCGCAGCAGTGCCAGGTCGCTGTGCGCGTGCATGTCGATGAAGCCGGGGGACAGGACCAGGCCCTCGGCGTCCAGCTCGCGCGTCGCGCGCGGCCGCTGGCAGCCCGCCGCGGCGGCCTCCTTGACGATCGACACGATCCTGCCGCCGTCGACGACGACATCCGCGCGGTACGACGGCTCACCGCCGCCGTCGACGACGTCCGCGTCCCGGATGACCAGGTCCTCCATCGACCGCTCCCGTCTAGAAGAACGTATGGATCAATTCCACGACCGTGCCGTCCGCCTGCGCCACCGGGATCAGCGGCCACTTGTCGAACGACGTGCACGGGTGGGACAGGCCCATGCCCAGCCAGTCGCCGATCTCCAGGTCCGCCTCGCCGCTCGTGCGCAGCCACGCGTGCTGGTCGGACAGGGCGGTCACCTCGATGCCGGTGGCCGGGCGCTCCACACCGTCACGGCGGACGACCTGCGCGACCGGCAGGTCGATGTCGTACGCCGCGTCCCGCTTGCCCGCGTTGACGAAGGCCTGCTCGGGCGTGGGCCGGGAGACGACCTGGGCCCAGAGCCGGAAGGCGGGCTCCAGGGCGCCCTCTTCGGGGATCCGGTTGAACGGGGTGATCCTGCGGTAGTGGCCGTCGTCGTGCGAGACGTACGCGCCCGAGCGCAGCAGCTTCAGTACGGGCCGCGACAGTTCGGGGATCTCCGCGAACACGTCCGCCACCGCGTCGAACCAGGCGCTGCCGCCCGCGCTGACCACGATCTCGTCCGTGCCGGCGAACAGCCCGGCCTTGTCCAGGTCCACGGCCAGCGCCACCAGCCGGCGCAGCCAGGCGTGCACGCGCTCCGGCGTCGCCTGCGGCACCTCGCCCTCGTAGCCCGCGACGCCGACCAGCCGCAGGGTGCGTGTGCGGGCGACGGCCTCGGCGACCCGCGCGCACTCCGTCTCCGTGCGTACGCCCGTGCGCGCGCCCTCGCCGGCCGCCAGCTCCACGACGACGTCCACGGGGCGTGCGCAGCCGTCCAGCGCCGTGTCCATCAGCTCCACGCCGCGTACGGAGTCGACGTAGCAGACGAGCCGGAAGTCCGGGTCGGCGGCTAGTTCGGCGGCGACCCACTTCAGGGCGGCCCGGTCCACCAGCTCGTTGCCGAGGAAGACCCGCCGGACACCGAAGGCGCGGGCCACGCGCACCTGGTGCGGCACGGCGAGCGTGATGCCCCACGCCCCGTGCTCGATCTGCCGCTGGAACAGCTGGGGCGCCATGGTCGTCTTGCCGTGCGGGGCGAAGGCGAGACCGTGGCGTTCGGCGTACGTCTCCATCAGCCGCAGGTTGTGCTCCAGGCGCTCCGCCGAGAGCGCGAGCACGGGAGTGGCGAAGCCGCCGGTGAAGAGGTTGCGGCGCTGGGCGGCGAGCTCGCCGACGGTGAGCCCGTCGGCGTCCGGCGGGAGGCCCTTGAAACGGTGGTCGACCGTCTCCGCGTCCAGCCGGGCCAGCGACTCGGTGCTCATGGAACCTCCCCATCAGGGTCGTTGCGTCATCTGCAACGACCGTTGCGTACACCGCTACCGCTGTCTAACATCTCGGCCGACGCGGGGTCAACGGAGCGGTCCGCGCGGCCCGAAGGAGCATCTGACCATCGTGACTGTCACCGGAGCGGGCCCCGAGACCGTGGACGTCGTCGCCCTCGGCGAGTCCATGGTCACGTTCCTGCCCAGCCGCCCGGGGCGGCTCGCCGACGTCCCGTCCTTCGAGCGGGGCATCGGGGGCGCGGAGTCGAACGTGGCCTGTGCGCTGGCCCGCGGCGGTCACTCGGTGCGGTGGGTCAGCCGGGTGGGCGCGGACGGGTTCGGGGACCACCTGGTGGAGGCGGTCGGGGCGCACGGCGTCGACGTGTCCGCCGTTGCGCGGGACGCCGGGCGGCCCACCGGCGTGTACTTCCGTACGGCCGGCGAGCGGGGGTCCCGCGGCCATGAGGTGGCGTACTACCGGGCCGGGTCCGCGGCGTCCGCGATGTCCGTGACGAACGTCGACCTGGACGTGGTGAGGGCGTGCCGGGTGCTGCATCTGTCGGGGATCACCGCCGCGGTGTCGCGGGGCTGCCTGGAGCTGATGAGGGAGCTGGTCGCTCCGCGGGCCGGGCGGCCGCTGATCTCCTTCGACGTCAACTTCCGTCCGGGGCTGTGGGGGGACCGCGGTGAGGCGCGGGTGCTGCTGGAGCTGGCGCGGGCGGCGGATGTGGTGTTCGTGGGGGCGGACGAGGCGTGTGACGCCTGGGGGCTTCGCGACGACGGGGTCTTGCTGGAGGCCCTGGCCGGGCCGGGGCTCGTGGTGGTCAAGCGAGGGGCTTCGGGGGCGACGGCCTATGAGCGGGGTGGTGGCCGCGCGCTTCCGGGTGCGGGTCGTCGTGGGCTCGTCGCGCCCACGCGGCGGACGCCGCATGCCGAGGACGGCCCCGCGCCCCTTGAGGGGGTCGCGCCCCCGCCCCTCGTGGCAGTGCACCACGTCGCCGCCCCGAAGGTCCGGGTCGCCGCCGCCGTAGGAGCCGGGGACGCCTTCGCCGCCGGGTTTCTCTCGGGCACCCTGCGGGGCCTGTCCGCGCGGGAGCGGCTGCGGCACGGGCATCTGTGGGCCGCCGTCGCGCTGACCGTGGACGGGGACCTCGCGCCGCCGCCTTCCCGGGGCCACGCCGAGCGGCTGGTCGCGCTGGACGACGAGGCGTGGGGGAGACTTCGACTCGGTCCCGGCTGGACGCGAGCCGGTGAGGTCGTCGAGGAGGTACCCGCACCATGAGCCAGACCGTCGACCGGGCGCTGAGCATCCTGCCGCTGCTGGCCGAGGGGCCCGCCGACCTGGGCCAGGTGGCCGAGCGGCTGGGCGTGCACAAGAGCACCGCGCTGCGCCTGCTGCGCACCCTGCACGAGCACGGGCTGGTCTACCGCCAGTCCGACCAGCGCTACCGCCTCGGCGCCCGGCTGTTCGCGCTCGCCCAGGAGGCCATGGAGAACCTCGACGTCCGCGAGATCGCGCACCCCCACCTGGTCCGCCTCAACGAGGAGTGCGGACACACCGTCCACCTCGCGGTGTACGAGGAGAACGAGGTGCTCTACATCGACAAGGTCGAGAGCCGCTACCCGGTGCGCATGTACTCGCGGATCGGCAAGCCCGTCGCGATCACCGTCGCGGCGGTCGCCAAGCTGCTCCTCGCCGACCTGCCGGA
This sequence comes from Streptomyces sp. NPDC005017, assembly GCF_042873115.1. Classification (NCBI taxonomy): domain Bacteria; kingdom Bacillati; phylum Actinomycetota; class Actinomycetes; order Kitasatosporales; family Streptomycetaceae; genus Streptomyces; species Streptomyces sp. NPDC005017. The sequence continues at coordinate 275,544 of NZ_JBIALD010000001.1, forward strand.
GGGGCAGCGCCGGGCGGTCGCGGAGAAGCTCGACTACCCCCTGTACACGGCCCGTTCGACACCGAACCCGGAGGCCTACCTCCGGGAGCTGACGCAGGTGCGCGAACAGGGCTGGGCCACCGACCTCGGCGGCCACGAGGAGTCCATCAACTGTGTCGCCGCGCCCGTCAGGGGAGCGGACGGCAGGGTCGTCGCCGCGATGTCGGTGTCCGCGCCCAACGTCGTCGTCAGCGCCGACGGACTCCTCACCCTGCTCCCGCTGGTGCGCCGTACCGCGGACGCCGTCAGCGGCGAGTACTCCGGCAGGACCCCAGCCAAGGAAGTCATGTGATGACCGAGAAGACCGCGCTCACCCCGAAGACCCACACGACCCCGCCCGCGAGGTTCTCCCACGGAGTGCGCAAGGGCGGCATCCTCCAGGTCGCCGGTCAGGTCGGCTTCCTGCCGGCCGTCGAGGGGCGCCCGCCGACGCCCGCCGGGCCCACCCTGCGCGAGCAGACGCTCCAGACGCTCGCCAACGTCAAGGCGATCCTCGAGGAGGGCGGCTCCGGCTGGGACGACGTGGTGATGATCCGGGTCTACCTCACGGACGTGGACCACTTCGCGGAGATGAACGAGATCTACGACGCCTACTTCGAGGCGGAGAACCTGACCGCCCCGCCCGCCGCCCGCACGACGGTCTACGTCGGCCTCCCCGCCGGGCTGCTGATCGAGATCGACGCCCTCGCCGTCCTCGGCTGAGGCGGGCCCGGAGCCGGGCTGGGGGGCGGGACCCGAGGCGGAGTTGGACATCGTCGTATAACGAAGCCGGGGCTGGCTGTCCCCGACACAGGATCTTCGACCATACTGCTGCGCTGTGGAGCAGCGCATAGGTTCGAGCAGTCAGCCCCTGGACGCCGGAGTGAACCCGGCGCACATCCCCGGGATCACGGTTCCCCTGTCCAAGGACACGGAGGAGACCGGGCCCGAGGACGAGGCCGTCGCGGCGGCGGAGGACAACGGCGACGACGCGGAGACGGCGTCGGAGCCGTCCGGGTCGTCCGAGGCCACCGGCTCGCCGGACGCCGAGGACGTGAGGGACGCGGCGGAGTCCGGGGAGGCGCCCGCCGACGGCCCCGTGTTCGAGGCCGCCGACCGGCGCGCGCGGATCGTCGCCGACTCCTCCGGTGTCCGGCTCGCCCTGGACGACCAGGAGTGCGAGTTCCGCTGGGACGAGGTCGGTGCGATCGAGTCCGAGTCGCCTCGGTTCGGCAAGCGGTTCACCGTGACGGTCCACACCCCCGACCGCCGCTGGTACCCCATCGAGATCGAGGCCGGGTCCCGTTCCCAGCACAGGGACTGGGAGACGGAACTGGACGCCGTGCTCGACGCCTACTTCGAGGAGTAGAGGGCTTCAGCAGTACTGCGACTGCTTGCCGATGGAGCGGTACATGCAGTCCGCGTTCTCCAGGAGCTGCAGGACCGCGTCGCGGTTGCGGGAGGTCTCCCGCTCGATGACCTCGTCGGGCGGGTAGAACCCACCGCCGCCACTGGACGGGTACATCTCGAAGGTGTACCCGAAGATCTTGTGCACGCCCCACAGGTAGTCGTCGATCGACCCGTCCGTGATGTACAGGTCGCTGGACTGCTCCGGCGTGTAGCCGTTGCTCGACGCCATCTTCTGGCCGACCGCGGCGAAGGCGTTGCGGTCGTCGGCGGTCATGCCGGTCGTCGTGTCGGAGTACGTGTACCCGAACGGCCAGAGCACCAGCTCGCTGTACGTGTGGAAGTCGATGCCCGCCTTGATCTGCTGGACGCCGCCCACCACCCGGCTGCGCACGAAGTCGGAGACGACCTTCACCTCGGGCGCCGACTCGGGAGCCGTACCCCGGTAGGTGTCGGAGGACTTGGAGCCGGAGGATCCGCCGCAGCAGCCCCAGCGGTAGTTCCAGTTGCGGTTGAGGTCCGTACCGACGTACGAGGAACCGGAGTTGGGCTGCCGGTTCTTGCGCCAGGAGCGGTAGGAGCCGGTGGCGATGTCGTACTCGCCGCCGTCGGGGTTGAGGTCGGGCAGGATCCAGATCTCGCGGCTGTTGACCATGTTCGTGACGCGTGAGTCGGTGCCGTAGCCCGCGCCGAGTTCGCGCAGCAGGTACAGCGCCATCTCCACCGTGAGGTGCTCGCGGGCGTGCTGGTGGTGGGTGAACAGCACCTCGGGCTCGGCCTCGTCGGACGCCACGTTGTCGCTGATCTTGATGGCGACGAGGTCGCGGCCCTGGTAGGACCTGCCGATCACGCGCTTGCTCATGATGCCCGGGTAGGCGGCGATGCGCTGGTCGATCTCCGTGCTCATCTCGGCGTAGTTGTGATAGCGCGAGTCGGCGGACGGGAAGTCGAAGAGCCGGATCTCGTCCTCGGCGATCCGGGCCGCCGGGTCGGCCAGCGCGCTGACCTCGTAGCCCCTGGCGCGCAGGGCGCGGATCTGGTCGGCGCGGCCGGAGACGACCAGGCCCTCCTCGTCGGCCTGGTCCACGGTCACACCGGCCGCCATGACGGCCGTGCGCTCGGCGGCGGTGCTGTTGTGGACGTGGACCTCGTACTGCCGGATGTCGTCGGCCGCGCGGACCGGCCTCGCCGCGCTGTCCGCGCTGGCGCTGTCGCCGGTCAGCTCGGCCGAGACGGGTGCGGCGAGCGCGAGCGCGAGGACGGCGGCCAGGGCGGCCGTCCTGCGGGTGCCGCGGGCGCCCGAGCCGCGGATGCGAAGTCGCATGAAATCTCCTTGGTTCTCCGGGAGTTCCGGGGTCTCCGGAACGGGGAGTGGAGCGGGGGGTGGTTCTTCCGTGCGACGTGCGCGGACCCTGCCGGTGACTGTGGGGTCCCTGTGGGCCGGGTCCGGGTGCGGGTGTGGCGCTCATGGTGCGGGCGTGGCATGAGCAGGTCAATAGGGCCGTCGTGTTCCGTGGCCCGGACCAGGCGGAAATCGGCCGGGCAGTGTACGCGCGGGGGCTGTTCGGGGCGGGTGCTGCGGCGAAGTCCACCCGGAGGTGTGAAGCGGGCGTGCGGAAACGCGCCGCCCGCGTCAGAGTGGCGGCCCCGGCGCGTCGATTTCCGTGCCGGGGACGGAACCCGGCCCTGTGCGCGTGCCACGGCTGCGGTCGGCGACAGCCGTGGCACGCGAGTCCGGGGACCCGTACGTGTCCGTCCCCGGAGGGCCCGGACCCCGGCCGAACCCGCCCGCCGGGGTCCGAGGTCCGGGTGGGGGGCGCGGCCGCCGGGGCCGGGCGGGAGCGCCGGAGGCGGAGCGGGACCACCAGGAGCGCCCGGCATCACCCGGCTCCTCGTCACGGGGGCGACTTCCGCGCGCATCGGGTGGAGATCCCGGCAGGCCCCCTTTGCCGCCCGCCCGTGGACTGCGCCTACTCGGCGCACATGGCGGACACCGCGGGACACTCCCCGCCATCAGGCGTCTCACCCGAACCGAACCCCGCGCCCCGCCGGGCCGGTCGGCGCCACATCGGACCGCTGCTGTGGCTGCTCGACTCCGCCCGTGCGCCGAGCCAGTGGTGCGACGGGCCGCTGAGCAACACCATGCCGGCGCCGGCCGGGCCGCTGTTCCCGGTGCTGTGCGTGAAACAGGTCAGGGACCAGCCGTGGCCGGAGTTCTTCTGAGCCCGGACTCCGGCCACGGCTGGCGCTCAGCGCTCCACCGCCGTCACGGCAGCGCGTGCACGTGCGGGCCCACCGCGTTCGACCAGGCGTTGCCCGCCGTGGCGTCCCAGTTGGTGGACCAGGTCATCGCGCCGCGCAGGGCCGGGTAGGTGCGCGACGGCTTGAAGGAGCCGCAGTTGGTGCCCTTGGCGAGGCAGTCCAGCGCGTTGTTCACGATCGACGGCGAGACATAGCCGCTGCCCGCGCCCCGGGTCGAGGCCGGCACGCCGAGGCCGACCTGGGACGGGGCCAGGCCGCCCTCCAGCTGGATGCAGGCGAGGGCGGTGAGGAAGTCCACCGAGCCCTGCGAGTACACCTTGCCGTCGCAGCCGAGCATCGAACCGCTGTTGTAGTACTGCATGTTGACGACCGTGAGGATGTCCTTCACGTTCAGCGCCGTCTGGAAGTACGAGTTGGACGTCGACTGCATGTCGATCGTCTGCGGGGCCATCGTGAGGATCAGCGACGGGCCCGCCTTCGCCGACAGGGAGCGCAGCGCCTGCGTCATGTAGGTGGCGTTCAGGCCGTTCTCCAGGTCGATGTCGACGCCGTCGAAGCCGTACGTCTGCATCAGGGAGTAGACGGAGTTGGCGAAGTTCGTCGCCGAGGCGGAGTCGTTGACCCGGACCGTGCCGAGCTCGCCGCCGATGGAGATGATCACCTTCTTGCCCGCGTTGCGCTTGGCGCGGATGTCGGCCTTGAACTGGTCGACGGTGTAGCCGCCGAGGCCGGCCGAGTCGAGGTTGAAGGTGACGGCGCCGGGTGTGGCGGTGGCGTCGGCGAAGGCGACGGCGATGATGTCGTACTGGTTCGGCACGTCGGAGATCTTCTGGACGGTCGCGCCGTTGTTGAAGTTCTGCCAGTAGCCGGTCACCGCGTGCTTGGGCAGGTTGCCGCCGCCGCCCGGGTCCGTCGGCCCGGTCACGGCGGTCACGGCCGCCGACTTCGGCGACTCGCCGGCCGAGTTGGTCGCGGTGACCTGGAAGGAGTAGCTGGTGGACGCGGAGAGCCCGGTCACGGTCGCGGAGGTGCCGGTGACCGCGGTGATCTTGGTGCCGTCGCGGTAGACGCTGTAGCCGGTCGCGCCGGAGACGGTGTTCCAGGCCAGCGACACCGACGTCGAGGTCGTGCCGGAGACCGCGAGGCCCGCCGGGGCGCCCGGAACCGTCGGGCCGGGGTCGGTGCCCCCGCCGCCGTCGGGGCCGAACACCGAGACGTCGTCGGCGAGGTAGGCGGCCTGGCCGTACCAGCCGTGCAGATAGACCGTGACGGACGTGGTGGAGGCGCCCGTGCTGAAGGTCGTCGACAGCTGCTTCCAGGACGACGAGTCCGGCGTCCAGGTCGACACGTCGGTGGTGCCGGTGCCGGTGGCGCCGAGGTAGGTGTAGCCGCCCTGCACCCATGCGCTGAGGGTGTACGTCGAGTTCGGCTTGACGGCGACGGTCTGGGTGCAGCGGGCGTTGTCCTGCCCGGCCGGGGTCGCCTTCAGCGCGGCCGTGCCGCCGTGCACGGGCGAGCCGGTGGTGCTGCCGCTGTTCGCGCTGCACGTCCAGTTGGCCAGGCCCGACTCGAACCCGGCGTTCTTCGCGTTGTTGACGTCGGCGGCGGACGCCTGGCCGGCGGTGACGAGGGACAGGCCGAGTGCGGCCGTGACGACGCCCGCCCACAGGCTCGTGCGTCGTCTGCGGCCGGGCGGCGAGGGCTGTGCGCGGTCCACTGGGGCCTCCGGTGGGGGAGAGGGACGGGGAGGACGGTGGCCACCGTTGGACGTCCAAGTTGGTCCAGACCAATTGGAGTTGTCAAGAGGTCCAGACCAACTCCGTTTTCTGAGCGGCAGTTGAGAGCGCTCCCTGCGTGGGCCGGGGCCCGCGCGACGCCCGCGGCTCCCTGCGTGGGCCGGGTCCCGCGCGGCGTCCGCGGCTCCCTGTGTGGGCCGACCCCCGGCGATGCCCGCCGCTCCCTGCTTGAGCCGGCCCCCCGCGACGCCCGCACCCACCCCGCGGGCACCGGAATTGAAGGGCTCTGTGCGCAACCTGACCCGTTTTGGCGCGAGTTGTGCGCCAGTAGTTCCCCAGGAGCTCACCAAACGCTGTTCTCCGGTGTCAGGGGCGTGGGTAAAGTGCCGAGGTAGTCACGCAATGAAGTCATCTCGGTGCACCGGAGTAACGCCCGGCGGCGCCGACCGGCGGGGATTCGGGGAGCTGCGCGTGTCAACTGCCGTCGCCGTGACCAGTGCCGACCTGGCGCTGCCGCCGCTGGACGAGCGAACCCTGCCCGCGACCGTCCTCGCGGACATCGACCGCGAGCCGCTGGACCAGGCGGTCGCCCGGCTGTCCCTGCTGGTCGAGCAGCACGGACATCTGGTCGTCGTGTTCTCGCCCGCCGTCCCGCCCGCCGTCGAACGGCGGCTGCGCACGGTCCGCTCCCTGCTGGAGAGCGACCGGATCGCCCTGTTCCGCCCGGACCTGCCGCCCCTGGGCATCGCCGTCCTCGCCCGGCAGCTGCGCCAGCTGGCCTCCTGCGACCTCGGCCCCGGCGTGCTCGCCTCCGCCGGGCGGCTGCTCACCCACTACATCCACGCCGGGGCCGTGCTGGGCTCGGTGGCCAGGCTGGACCGCGTCCCGGTCACCCTCAAGGCGCACGCCAAGTCCTGGGTGCCGGGCAGCCAGTTCGCCGTGGTCGCCCACCCCGAGCCCCAGCTCGTCCGCGTCGGTCCCGAAGCCACCCTCGCCGGGCCGGAGTTCGGCACCTGGATGCTGGTGGCCAAGGGCCAGCTCCAGTCCGACTGGGTCACCGGCACGCTCGCCCCGGCCTGGAACGCCCAGGGCCTGCGCGAGGCGCCGCTGCCCGCCGAGTCGCCCGGCTGGTGGGGGACCGGCCGGCTGACCGAGTTCTGCAGCTTCCTGCCCGACCTGTCCGTCCTCTACCAGCTGGTGACCTCGGTCCGGCAGAGCGTGTGCCACTGGTGCGGCCTGGACGTCATCGGCGACCGCTGTGTGTTCTGCTCCGCCACCCCGCCCGCCTCGGAGAGCCGCATGCTCACCGGCTGACCCACCGCACCCCGCCCACCAACCCACCCCCATAGAGGTTGCACGGTTCATGAACTCCCGTCAGCGCCGCGGCGTGATACTCCTGCTCCTGTCGGTCCTCGGTGCCCTGGGCGCCTTCGGCGGGGTGCTCTCCGTCGTCAACGACGTGAAGTCCAAGGTCGGCCCCGAGGTCACGGCGTACGAGCTCAAGAGCGACGTGCAGCCCTACACGGCCCTGACCGCGGCCCAGTTCCGCGAGATCAGCATGCCCGAGCGCTGGCTGTCCTCGAACGCGGTCACCGACCTCTCCCGCATCCGGGGCAAGATCGCGGTGACGACCCTGAAGAAGGGCAGCCTGCTCCAGGACGACATGATCGTCGACCAGCCCGAACTGGCCCCGGGGGAGCAGGAGGTGGCCATCATGATCGACGCGGCGACCGGTGTGGCCGGCAAGATCACCCCGGGCTCCAAGGTCAACGTCTACGCCACCTTCGAGGGCAGGCGCGACACCGACCCCGACCAGTCGAAGATCATCGTCACCAACGCCCGGGTCCTGGACGTCGGCGAGCTCACCCCCCTCGAACCCGGCGCGAGCGAGCGCTCCCGCCGCACCACCGAGGCCGTGCCCATCACCTTCGCCCTCTCCACCCTCGACGCCCAGCGCCTCACCTACGCCGAGTCCTTCGCCCAGCGCGTCCGCCTCGCCCTCGTCGCTCCCGGCACCGACACCGCCGTACCCGACAAGGACCGCACCTACGAACTCGCCCAGGACAAGTGAGAGGCCCGGTATGCCCACGAGGATCCTCCCGGCCGTCGGCGACGCGGACGCGGTCCGGTCCATCACGACGCTGCTCAGCCAGCTCCCCGACGCCGAACCGGTGGCCCCCGTCGTCGACTCCACCCAGCTCGTCGACACCCTGGCCCGCCTCGCCGCCGAGTCCGTCGACGAACTGCCCGAGGTCGTCGTCGTCCACGAGCGCATCGGACCCGTGCCCGCCCTGGAGCTGGTCCGCGAGGTCGCCCTGCGCTTCCCGGCCGTCGGCGTCATCCTCGTCACCACCGACGCGAGCCCGGGCCTGTTCTCCGCCGCCATGGACTCCGGCGCCCGAGGCCTGGTCGCGCTGCCGCTGTCGTACGAGGAACTCGCCAGCCGCGTCCAGGCCGTGGCCGCCTGGTCCGTGGGCGTACGCCGCCATCTCGGCCACGGCGCCGAGGTGTTCACCGGCGTCGGCGGCACCGTCGTCACCGTCAGCGGCGCCAAGGGCGGTGTCGGCACCACCCTCACCGCCATCCAGCTCGCCCTCGCCGCCCAGGCCTCCGGCCGCTCCACCGCCCTGGTCGACCTGGACCTCCAGACCGGTGACGTCGCCTCCTACGTGGACGTCCAGTTCCGCCGCTCCGTCGTCGACCTCGCCGGCATCACCGACATCTCCCCGCGCGTCCTCGCCGACGCCGTCTTCCGCCACGAGTCCGGCATCGCCCTGCTCCTCGCCCCCGCCGAGGGCGAACGCGGCGAGGAGGTCACCGACCGCGCCGCCCGACAGATCGTCAGCGCCCTGCGCTCCCGCTACGAGATCGTCGTGGTCGACTGCGGCGCCCAGCTGGGCGGGGCGGGCGCGGCCGTCGTCGAGATGGCCGACACGGCCCTGCTGGTCACCACGCCGGACGTGATCGCCGTACGCGGCGCCAAACGCGCGGTCCGCATGTGGGACCGGCTCCAGATCCGCAAGGCGGAGGAGACGACGGTCGTCGTCAACCGCCACAGCCGCAGCGCCGAGATCCAGCCGTCCCTGATCCGGAAGATCACCGGCACGGCCCTCGCGGCCACCGCGATCCCCGCCCACTTCAGGGAACTCCAGTCCGCGGTCGACGCCGGCCGCGTCCACGAGCTCGACCCCAAGGGCCAGGTCCGCCAGTCCCTGTGGGCCCTCGCCGGCGAACTGGGCCTGGTCAAGGCGCAGGCCGGGGCCCAGCGGCACGGCCGGCTGCGGGGCGAGCGGCGGCGCAAGGACGGTGCGGGATGAGGTGGCCCGGCCCCTCGCGGCGGGACTCGGGGCAGGTCACGGTCGAGTTCCTCGGGATGACGCCGACGATACTGATCACGCTCGTGCTGATGTGGCAGTTCGTGCTGGTCGGTTACACGTTCACGCTCGCGGGCAACGCGGCCGACGAGGCCGTGCGCGCGGGGACCGCCGTGCCGGCGGGGGAGCGGCAGGGCGTATGCGAGGCGGCCGGCCTGGAGAAGCTGCCGGACGCCTGGTCGGGCGGGGTCGAATGCGGAGGGACCGGCTACGTCACGGCCGACGTCACGCTTCAGGTGCCCGTGCTGTTCCCGGGCGTCGGGGCCTTCCCGTTCTTCGAGGTGGAGGGCCACGCGGGCGCGGTGGAGGAGGAGACGGACTGACATGACGTACGACTCCCATGGCTCCCAGGGAGCCCATGGCTCCCGCGATTCCCATGGCTCCCACGGGTCCGGCGGGTCCGGCGGGTCCTACGACTCGCCTGGGTCCGACGGGTCCCACGGCTCCCAGGGGTCACACGGCTCCCAGGGACCCTGGGGGTCCCAGGGCTCCTCCCACGGCCCTCACGGCCCCCGTGGCTCCGGGCGCCGCGACCGCGGTCAGGTGGCCATCGAGTACCTGGGGTTCCTCCCCGTCCTGATCCTCGTCGCCATGGCGGGGGTCCAGATCGGGCTCATCGCCTACGCCGGCCAGCAGGCGGGTACGGCGGCGCGGGCGGGAGCGCGCAGCGCGTCACTGGGGGAGAGCGCGCAGGAGGGCTGTGCGCAGGCGGTCAGCGACTGGATCGACGTCGACTGCTCGGGGGCCTCCTCCGGCGGCGACGAGGTGACGGTCACGGCCGTCGTGCGGATACCCCGGTTCGTCCCCGGCTGGGACTTCGGGGACGCGACCAAGACCGCCACCATGCCCCTCGACCACACCGACGAGGAGTCCGGTCAGCCATGAGCCTGCGCGCACGCATCAACTCCCCGGAGGAGAAAGGCAGCCGGGGCGAGGACGGTCATCTGGTCGCCTCCTACCGCGCCAAGCTGCTGGAGGAGATCGACCTCGCCGAGATGAGCTCGCTCGCGGCCGCCGAGCGCCGGGCCCGCCTGGAGCGAGTGCTCGGGCACATCATCAGCCGCGAGGGCCCGGTGCTGTCGACCGTCGAGCGCTCGCAGCTGATCCGCCGGGTCGTCGACGAGGCCCTGGGCCTCGGCATCCTCGAACCGCTCCTCGAGGACGCCTCGGTCACCGAGATCATGGTGAACGGCCCGGACGCGATCTTCGTGGAACGCGGCGGCAGGGTCGAGCAGCTGCCGATGCGGTTCGCCTCCGCCGACCAGCTGATGCAGACGATCGAGCGGATCGTCTCGACGGTCAACCGCCGGGTCGACGAGTCCAACCCGATGGTCGACGCCCGGCTGCCCTCGGGCGAGCGGGTCAACGTGATCATCCCGCCCCTCTCGCTGACCGGCCCGATCCTCACCATCCGCCGCTTCCCGCGCTCCTTCACCCTCCAGGAGCTGATCGGCTTCGGCTCGCTCGACGAACACATGCTGTACCTGCTCGCGGGCCTGGTGCAGGCGAAGTTCAACATCATCGTGTCCGGCGCGACCGGCACCGGCAAGACGACCATGCTCAACGCCCTGTCCGGCCTGATCCCCGGCGGCGAACGCATCATCACCATCGAGGACTCCGCCGAACTCCAGCTCCAGCAGTCCCATGTGATCCGCCTGGAGTCCCGCCCGCCGAACGTCGAGGGCAAGGGCCACGTCACCATCCGCGACCTGGTCCGCAACTCCCTGCGGATGCGCCCCGACCGGATCGTCGTCGGCGAGGTCCGCGGCGGGGAGTCCCTGGACATGCTCCAGGCCATGTCCACCGGCCACGACGGCTCGCTCGCCACCGTCCACGCCAACAGCGCCGAGGACGCCCTCACCCGCCTCCAGACCCTGGCCTCGATGTCCGACGTGGAGATCCCGTTCGTCGCCCTGCACGACCAGATCAACAGCGCGGTGGACGTCCTGGTCCAGCTGACCCGGTTCGCGGACGGCGCCCGGCGCATCACCGAGATCGCGATCCTGGACAGCGCCGGCGGGGAGCCGTACCGCCTCGCCACGGTGGCGCGCTTCGAGGCACAGCCGATGACCCCCGACGGCCGGGTCCACGGCGCCTTCCGGTACTTCCCGCTGCCGCGCCGCACCGCCGACCGCCTCTACATGGCGAGCCAGCCCGTCCCGCAGGCCTACGGCGTCGCCCGGCACGACGAACAGCTCGCCACCCGAGAGGCCAGGTAGGACCACCCCATGGAACTGAGCACCCTAGTCCAGCTCACCACCGGCCTCACCCTGCTGGCCTGCGTGCTGTCCGTCCTCGGCGTGCACGCGTACGCCACGGGCCGCGCCCAGCGGCAGGCGCTGGTGGAGCGGCTGGCGATCGAGAGCGGCCACGGCGCGGCCACCGGCCGAAGGCGCTACTTCCCGGGCCTGGACCGCAGGCTGCGCCGCACCCGCCCGGGCCGCTCCCTGGAACTGCGCCTGGTCTCCACCGGCCTCGATGTCACACCGGGCGAGTTCTTCGCCGCCATGCTGTTCACGGTCGCCGGTCTCTGGCTGGTCGGACAGGCGGTCCTCGCCCCGTTCTTCGGCCCGATCGCCGGACTCCTCGGCGTCTGGGCGGCCTGGCAGTTCCTCAACTGGCAGCGGCAGAAACGCATCGAGCGGTTCATCAACCAACTGCCCGAACTGGCCCGCATCCTGGCCAACGCCACCCAGGCCGGTCTCGCCCTGCGCACCGCCATCGGCATGGCGGCGGAGGAGCTGGAGGCACCGGCCGGCGAGGAACTGACCAAGGTGGCCAGCCACTTGGCGATGGGCGCCTCGATGGACGACGCCCTCGGTGAGCTCGCGGACCGCCTGCCCTCCCGCGAACTGGTAGTCCTCGTCACGACCCTGGTGCTCTCCAACCGGGCCGGCGGCCAGGTGGTCGGCGCCCTGCGCAACCTCACCGAGACGCTGGAGGAGCGCAAGGAGACCCGCCGCGAGATCCGCACCCAGCTCTCCCAGGTGAGCATGACCTCCTACGCCGTACCGGTCATGGGCGTCGGCTCGCTGTTCCTGATGAACGGCGTGAAGGACGGCGCACTGGACCGGATGACCGGCTCCCCGGTCGGCCAGGCCTGCGTGATCATCGCGTTCGGGCTGTACGCCGTCGGCTTCTTCCTCATCCGCCGCCTGTCCCGCATCGACGTCTGAGGAGGTTGCCATGGCCTTGCTGCTCGCCCTGCTGACGGGTCTCAGCGTCTGGGGCGCCTTCGCCGGGATCCGGATGTACCGGGCGGACGCGAAACTGCCCGGCGACCTCGCCCTCGCCCTGGAGGTCGGCGCCACCCGCACCGGCGCCGTCGACTCCCTCATCGACCGCATGGGCATGCGCTACGCCCCCGCCGTACTGCGCCTGATGGGCCCGCGGCAGGTCGCCAGGTACCGCCGCAAGATCGACCTCGCGGGCAACCCCGGCGGTCTGACCATCGACCGCTACGCCGCCCGCCGCGCGGTCTACGGCGCCCTGGGCGGGGTGGGGACGCTGGTGTTCCTGCTGCGCGGCGACTACCTGGTCGCCCTGCTCCTGCTCGCCTTCGGCGCGCTGTGGACCGAGGTCGGCATCTGGTCGGCGATACGGGTGCGCAGGGACGTCATCGAGCGCACCCTGCCGGACTTCCTGGACGTCCTCGCGGTCGTGGTGGGCGCGGGCCTCGGCTTCCGCCAGGCGCTGGACCGGGTGGCCTCCCGCTACGAGGGCCCCTGGGCCGACGAGATCCGCATCACACTGCGCCAGATGGACCTCGGCATGAGCCGCCGCCAGGCGTTCGCGGAACTGCGCCGCCGCAACGACAGCGAGCAGGTGGCCATGTTCGTGACGGCGTTGCAGCAGGGCGAGGAACTGGGCGCGCCGATCGTCGACACCCTGGTCGCCCTCGCGAAGGACATGCGCCGCACGGACGCCCAGAACGCCCGCCGCAAGGCCGCCCGCGCGGTCCCCAAGGCCACCATGATGATCACCACGTTCATGGTGCCGGCCACGATGCTGCTCCTGGGAGCGGGTCTGCTCCTGGGCTCCGGCACCGACTTCGGCTCGGTCACGGGCCGGTAGGGGGAACCGTGGCGACGATCGCGACGACGGCCCGCGGGAACGCCGGGCTGCTCAGACGCCGGGGGACCGCCTCCGTGGCGGCCGACTCGGCGGCCCTGCCCCTCCAGGTCAACGCCGTGCAGGCGATGTGCCGCCAGGTGTTCGGCTTCCGCCTCGCGATGATCGCCGTCGCGGCCCCGGCGGCCCTGCTGGGCGCGGGCCCGGGCCTCGGCGTACGCCTGGTCGGCGCGGCCGTGGTGGTCACCTTCATGGGCTCCTACGTCCTCTTCCGCGACTGGGAGCGCTTCGGCCCGCTGCTGCTCGCCCACCCGAGCCTGCTGGCGGCCGACACCCTCTTCGGCGCGCTGCTGCTGATCTCCGCGGGCCCGGACACGACCCTGGCGTACGTCAGCGTCTGCACGCCCCTGCTGGCCGGCATCGTCTACGGCTGGCGGGGCGCGGCCTTCTTCGCCTCCCTCCAGGGGCTGATCCTGCTCCTGGTCCACGCCACGCTGGGCCCCGGCGAGGACCTCGCCGAGTCGCTGCTGCTGCCCGGCCTGTGCGTCATCACCGGGGCCGTCGGCTCGACCCTGCGCAACCTGCTCCTGCGCTTCGGCGAGGCGACCGAGGCCCTCACGGCGGTACGGTCGCGGCTCGCGGTCTCGGAGGCGGTGAACTCCGAACGCGCCGCGCTGGCCCGGGATCTGCACGACTCGGTGGCGAAGACGCTGTGCGGGGTGGCCCTGGCCGCCGAGGCCCTCGCCCGCTCGGCCGCCGCGCCCGCCCCGGACCCGGCGGCCCTGAGGGCGCAGGCGGACCTGATCGCCCGCTCGGCCCGGCGGGCGGCGGCCGAGTCGCGCGAGCTGCTCTCCGACCTGAGACGCGCCTCGGGCGAGGAGGGCGCGGCGGCCGTGGACCTCGACGCGGAACTCGCCGCCCGCGTCGCGCACTTCGCGCCGGGCCCGCGGCCGAGGACGACGTACGAGGCGCGCACGGGGGCCGGCCGCCCGCTTCCCAAGCTGCCCCGGGTGCAGGCCCGCCACCTCCTGGCGATCGTCGGCGAGGCGCTGGACAACGCGGACCGGCACGCGGCGGCGACCCGCGTCCGGGTCCGCCTGACCGCCGCCGACGGCCTCCTCACGCTCACGGTGGACGACGACGGCACCGGACTCCCGCCCGGGACGACCCTCGAGAATCTCCGCCGCTCCGGCCACTTCGGTCTGCTGGGCATGACCGAGCGCGCGGACTTCCTCGGCGCGCACCTGCACATCGGGCCGGGCGAGGGGGACCGGGGCACGGAGGTACGTCTGCGGATGCCGCTGCCGTCGGGGAGGGAGCCGGGGTGAACGCCGAACACGCAGGACATCTGCGGGTCGTCGTGGCCGACGACAACCCGGTCGTCCGCGCGGGCCTCGCCGCGCTGCTCTCCGCCCGGGAGGACATCACGGTGGTGGCCCAGGCCGCGGACGGCCGCGAGGCCTGCGAGGCGGCCGCCCGGCACGCCCCCGACGTGGTCCTCCTCGATGTCCGCATGCCCGGCCTGGACGGCCTCTCGGCCCTGCCGCACCTGGTCCGGCTCGCCCCGGTGCTGATGCTGACCTACAGCCGCGAGTCCGAGACGGTCCAGGAGGCCCTGCGGCGCGGTGCCGTCGGCTACCTGGTCCACGGCGAGTTCACGACCGACGAGCTGGTGACGGCCGTACGGGACGTGAGACGCGGCCGGCCCCACTTCACCCCGAGCGCCGGGGCGGTGGTGCTGGCGCAGTTGCAAGGAGGTGCGACTGCAATGAACACCAGTCAAATCCCTTTCTCCAAAGGCGATCGAAAACCCGAAAACCTTTCGCAACTGCAAGCGACTGTGAGACAGTCGACTTCGTCAGGCCCCGACCGATCGGGCTACCGACTCAGCGCCAGGGAGGCCGAGATCATGAACCTCATCGCCTCCGGCATGACCAATCACCAGATCGCCGCCGCCTGCTTCATCTCCGAGAAGACGGTCAAGAACCACATCAACCGCATCTTCGCCAAACTCCACAGCACCACCCGCGGAGAAGCCGCCGCCAAGTGGCTGGGAACCGCGCCTGGTTGTCCGGGAGGCCCCTCATGACCGGACCTTGGGCCCCCGGTTGGGCCCACGGACCCTCTTCCCCACCCCGCTCCCGGGGTACTGCTAGCGATGACGACAGAGTTTCCAGTGCGGCGAGAGGGCAGCGCCATGCGCAACGACAAGGGTCAGACCGCGGTGGAGTACCTGGGGATCATCGCGGTGGTGGTGGCGATCGTGTTGGCGATCACGGGGACGGACATCGGGCAAACCATCTACAACGCGATCACGGACAAGATCAACGAGGTCGTTGGCGGCTGACGCGCTTCAGCAGGTTCGGCGACGTCGGGCAGGCCTTCCCCATCTACATCGTGGTGGTGGCGGGCCTGCTCTTTCTTGCGTTCGCGTACCTCGCGGTCGGTCAGGCGGCGGCGAACCGGAACGGTGCCCAGACTGCGGCCGACGCGGCCGCACTGGCGGCGGCACAGGAAGCACGGGACCAGCTCACCGACGCGTGGATAGAGGTCGTTCTCGATCCCGATGAGTGGCAGGACATCTTTGACGGCAACGCGCCAGTCGTAGACGCGTGTGGACGTGCGTACGAGCTGGCCGCGATGAATGACGCGGAGGCGACCTGCAATTGGGACTCTCCACTGCGAGTTCACGTGGAGGCGAGGACCAACAAGCCTGTCGGGGAGTCCATCGTGCCGGGCACGGAAGGGAAGAAGTCGACGGAGACCGCCACCGCCGTGATCGAACCGCGCTGCGACTTCGACCCTCTCGGTGCGGGCGCCGACGACGACGTGCTGCCAAGCCTGCGGTGCGACGACGGCGAGGTCTGGGAGCTCGACCCGGAAGATTTGGTCGACCTTCCGAAACCCGAGGACCTTTTCGACGTCCATCTGGCTGACTGATATGCGAGCGACGAGTGAGGGAGAAGGAAGCGGAGTCATGAGCGTTCGGTTCACGGCTAAGGCCCACAGGGGGATGGTCGCGTTGACCGTTGCAGCCGGACTTGCCGTTGGCCTGGTCGGCTGCGGGGGTGGAGGCGGCGACGACAAGAAGCCAGAAACGTCGGCTTCTCCTTCTCGTGACGCACGGTCCCAGGCGAGTACGCAGGAAGGGGAGTCGGAGGTACCTCTTGCTGAGCTGAAGGGGCCCAACGGTCTTCAGCTCCAGATCACCTCCGCACAGCGAGACTCAGGCGGCTTTGTCACGGTGGGCGGTGAACTGAAGAACGACAGTGACAAGTCGCTCACGATTCCCGCCCAGCTGAGTGGGGACGAGACGGAGGTGCTGCGCCACGGCCGGTCGTTCGGCGGTGCCACATTGGTCGATGCACAGGGCAAGAAGCGGTACTACGTGCTGCGCGACACCGATGGCCGCCCGTTGACCACAACGGGCGTTTCGACGGTGAAGTCGGGAGAGACCGTCCCGGTGTTCATGCAGTTCCCTGCGCCACCCGCCGAAGCGTCAGAGGTTACCTTCCAACTGCCCATGTTCGCCGCCGCTCCCATCCAGATCACCGGGTGAGCCCTCCCATGACCCCGACCCGCCTCACTCTGGCCCTGACCCTGACAGCGACGACGCTTCTCCTGGCCACCACGACGGTCCAGGCGGACGACACTCCCAGCGTCCCCCCGGGCACCGAGCCGACCGCGTCGGCCCCCGTCGACGTGGACGGCAACGACCCCGACCTCAAGCTCCCCGAGGGTGCCACCCTGGCGGAGCCGAAGGTGCTGGACATCAAGCAGGTGGTCGAGGAACAGAGCGGCGACGAACGCCGGGAGGACACCAACGCGGACGTGAAGTTCGCCCTCCAGGCGGAGGTCCTCTTCGGCAAGGACAGCGCGAGACTCGACCCGGAGGCGAAGTCCCGCATCAACGCGATCGCGGAGGAGATCAAGGCCCAGAACGCGACCAAGGTCAGGGTCTTCGGCTTCACCGACAACCTGGGCTCCTCGGCCCACGGCGACGTCCTCTCCAAGCAACGCGCCAACGCCGTCCACGCGGTCCTCGACAGCGCCCTGAACGCGGCCGGCATCACCTTCGAGGTGCGCGGCTACGGCGAGCAGTACCCCATCGCCTCCAACGCCACCGAGGCCAGCCGCAAGAAGAACCGCCGAGTGGAGATCTCCTTCCCCCGGGGCGACTGACAGAGCCCGACGGTTTGGTGGGGCCCGGGTCGCGCCGGGGCTACGCCGACTCGTTGAGGAGGCGGCAGAGGTGGTCGTGGCCGGGAGTGAGGAGGTCGGGCAGCGGGCGGGCCGCCTCGTACCAGCGCTTCTCGTACTCCCAGCACAGCCAGCCGTCCCAGCCGTGCCGGGAGAGGACGTCGACGCACTCCGTCAGCGGCAGGACCCCGGCGCCCAGGCCGAGCGGCAGGGTGTCGTCGGCGGAGGCGATGTCCTTGACCTGGACGTAGCCGAGGTAGGGGGCGAGGGCGGCGTAGGACTCGGCGGGCTGCTCGCCGCCGAGCCAGGTGTGCATGACGTCCCACAGGGCGCCCGCGTTGCGATGGCCCACCAGGCCCAGGACCCGGATCGCGTCCGCGCCCGTGCGGTGCGAGTCATGGGTCTCCAGCAGGATCCTCACCCCGGCGTCGGCGGCGTGCTCGGCGGCCGTGGCCAGGCGGCGGGCCGCCGTGATGTCGGCGTCCTCGGCGGGCTGGTCCACGTCGGCGCCCGGGAAGACCCTGACGTACGGGGCGCCGAGATCCCCGGCCAGGTCCACCAGCTCGCGCAGCTCCGTCACCACGGGGTCGTCGGGGCCCGGCCCGGCCACCCGCGTGTACCCGGCCACGGAGAGCGGCTCGACGCCCGACGCCTCGAACTGCGCCACCACGCGCGCCCGCTCGGCTCCGCTCAGCCCCGGGTTGACCGGCTCCTCCGGGTGGGTCCGCAGCTCCACGCCGTGGAACCCGTGGGCCGAGGCGAGCCGCAGTACGTCGGGCAGGGGCAGACCGGGAACGCCGAGGGTGGAGAACGCCAGCTTCATGCTCGTGACCTTACTGGCGCCCGGCCCCGAGCGCGCGGCACGAGCCCGGGTCAGTCCCCGCCCTCCCGCAGTTCCAGCCGCCAGTCCTGCCCGACCAGGTCGTGCCCGAAGGACCGGTGCCGGGTCTCCGCCGCGAGGACGAAGCCGTGCCGCTGGTAGATGCGGCGCGCGGCGGACAGGACGTCGTGGGTCCACAGGACCAGCTCGCGGTAGCCGGCCCCGCGCCCGAACTCGATCACCGCCGTGACCAGGCGGTCCCCGATGCCCGGCCCGCGTGTGTCCGGCTCGACGAGCAACAGCCGCAGCCTGGCCGCGCCCGGTGCCTCGTCGCGTACGCACATCACGCAGCCCACCGGGCGGCCGTCCAGCCCGGCGATCCACACCCGCACTCATCGCACCCCGGGAAATCCACTCCCGCGAGGCGACGGCGCTCCCGGCCCCCCATCCCCGCCCCCGGCCTCAGGCGCCGCCCCCGGCCCCCGGCCCCCGGCCTCAGGCGCCCGCCTCGCCCCCGACCCCGGCCGGCGGCCTCCCCCGCGTCCACACCGCCCGCACCGCGACCCGCTCGAACCGCCAGCCCCCGTGCGTCCGCACCAGATCACCCTCGTAGACCCCGCCGACCGTGAAGGCCGACTCGTCGGCGTGCACATGGGTCATCAGCGCGTTCCAGGAGGCGGTGGCCCGGTCGCCGTCGATCTCCGCGAGGAGCCCGGAGGCGATGTGCTGGGTGCGGACGTACCGCCCGAGCGCGGTCTCGGCGGCCCGCACCGCCTCGTCCCCCGAGCCGTCGCCGAGAGGTGTCTCCATGCGGGCGTCGCCGGTGGCGTACGGCAGCATCCAGCCGGGCCGGAAGTCGCGGGCGTCCAGGGCGCGGAACATGCGGTGGACGAGGGTCCCGATCTCCCTGGCATCTTCGTGAGTGCTCATGAACGCCACCCAAATCCCTCAACCAGGCTTGAGGTCAAGGGCGTTGGGGAGCCGGACCGCGTCCCGCGCCCACCCGCGCAATTCCCTTGCGAGGGCCGCCGGCCCCGTGATCCGGTGACCCCATGAGCTCACTCATCCGGCACATCACCGTCGACTGCACGGACGCCTTCACCCTCGCCTCCTGGTGGGCCCAGGCCCTGGACGGCAGGCTCGCCGAGGACGACAACCCGGGCGACCCCGAAGCCACGGTCACCACGGCCACGGCCACCCTGCTCTTCGTCCGCGTCGACGACGCCCGGTCCGTGAAGAACCGGGTCCACTGGGACCTCCAGCCCCAGGACCGCACCCGCGACGCGGAGGTCGACCGCCTCCTCGCCCTCGGCGCGAAGATCCAGGGCGACCACCGCCGCCCCGACGGCACCGGCTGGGTGACCCTGACCGACCCCGAGGGCAACGAGTTCTGCGTGGAGCGCAGCGCCGCGGAACGCGCCGCGCGGTGACACCCCCGCCCCCGGACACCCCCGCCCCCGGACACCCCCGCCCCCCGATCCCGAGGCGCCCCACACCGTCGAGAAGCCCCGGAGAAGCCCCCGGGCAGCCCCCGAGAAACCCGCAGGGAGAAGCTCCGAGAAGCCCCAGAGAAACCCGCGGGGAGAAGCCCCCAGGCAGGAGCCCCCAAGGAGCCCGCGGGAGAAAGCCCCCAGAGAGGCCCCCGAAAGCCGCAAGCCCCCGAAGGACCCTCGAAAGACCCCGACCCCCACCCCGCTCAGCCCTTGGGTACCCCCGTCGACCCCCGCACCACCAACTCACCCCGCACCGCCGCGATCCCGCCCGGCGGCGGCTCCTCCCGGCCCATCGCGATGCGTCCGGCCCGTGCCCCCGCCTCGGCCAGCGGCAGCCGTACGGTCGTGAGCGCCGGTACCGCGTCCACGCTGAACGGCAGATCGTCGAACCCCGCCACGGACACGTCCCGCGGGATGCTCAGCCCGGACTCCCGCAGGGCCGCGCACGCGCCGAGCGCGACGGAGTCGTTGGCGGCGACCACGGCGGTCAGCGTCGGGTCCCTGCGCAGGAGTTCGAGGGTGGCGTCGTAGCCGGACTGCCGGTCGTAGCGGCCGTGGACGGTCCAGGCGGGGTCGTCCGCGACGCCCGCCGCCGCCAGCGCGGCGCGATGGCCCTCCAGCCGGTGCCGGGTGGTGGTGCGCTCCTCCGGGCCCGCGATGTAACCGAGCCGGCGGTGGCCGAGGGTGAGCAGGTGGTCGGTGAGCCGCTGGGCGCCGCCGCGGTTGTCGAAGGCCAGTGTCACGGCGTGGGTGCCGGGCGCCTGCGGCCGCCCGCACAGCACCACCCGCGTCCCCGCCTCGGCCAGCTTGCGCAGCTTCACCGCGACGGCCTCCGCGTGCGGGGCGTCCTCCACCGCGCCGCCGGTCAGCACCACGGCCGCGGCCCGCTGCCGCTGGAGCAGGGTCAGATAGGTCAGCTCGCGCTCGGGTGAGCCGCCCGTGTTGCACACGACGGCCAGCCGCTCGCCGCCCGCCCGGCCGCCGGGGCCGCCGATCTCCGACTGGATCGCCCCGGCCATGATCCCGAAGAACGGGTCGGCGATGTCGTTGACGAGTATGCCGACCAGGTCCGAGGTGGCCGCGGCGAGCGCGCTCGCGGGACCGTTGAGGACGTAGTCGAGCTCGTCGACCGCCTTGAGCACCCGCTCCCGGGTGGAGGCGGCGACAGGGTAGTTGCCGTTCAGTACGCGCGACACCGTCGCGGGCGAGACCTGGGCGCGGGCCGCCACGTCCGCCAGGGTCACCGTCATCTCGTAGTCCTCCGGTCGCGCATGTGTCGTACGTGCTCGTACGTCCTCGTACACCGGCCACCGCGGGGAGGGGCGGCCGGTTGCGAGCAGACCTTACGGCGCCTCGCCCCGGATGTTCGCCCCCTCGAACGAATCGAGACCGTCGCGGCCTTGTCCGACCGCTGATCAGAGGCTAGCTTCTCTGCACGTAGAAAGCGCTTGCTGCATGCGCTTGCTGTGATGGCTCGGCAGATGACGGATGCGCGCGGGCATGGACACCCCGGCGTTCCGCGGGCCTCGCGCCCCCGCCGTCCGGGCGATCCGGCAGGCCCGTGCGACGCCGACGAAGGGAACGACGTGACACGCAAGACGGTGCGTATCGCCATGAACGGGGTGACCGGGCGCATGGGCCACCGCCAGCACCTGGTCCGCTCCGTCCTGGCACTGCGCGAGCAGGGCGGACTCGACCTCGGCGACGGCACCGTGCTGTGGCCCGAGCCGGTCCTGGTCGGCCGCCGCGAGCACGCGCTGAGGGCGCTGGCCGAGCGCCACGGCCTGGACCCGCGGCTCGTCTCGACCGACCTGGACGCCGTCCTCGCCGACGACGCCGTGGAGATCTACTTCGACGCCCAGGTCACCTCCGCCCGTGAGGAGGCGATCAGGAAGGCGATCGCCGCGGGCAAGCACGTCTACACCGAGAAGCCCACCGCCACCGGCCTGGCCGGCGCCCTCGAACTGGCCCGGCTGGCGCGGGAGAAGGGCATCAGACACGGCGTCGTCCAGGACAAGCTGTTCCTGCCGGGCCTGCTGAAGCTGAAGCGGCTGATCGACGGCGGCTTCTTCGGCCGCGTCCTGTCCGTGCGCGGGGAGTTCGGCTACTGGGTCTTCGAGGGCGACTGGCAGAACGCCCAGCGCCCGAGCTGGAACTACCGGACCGAGGACGGCGGCGGCATCGTCGTCGACATGTTCCCGCACTGGGAGTACGTCCTGCACGAGCTGTTCGGCCGCGTCACCTCCGTGCAGGCCCTCACCGCCACGCACGTCCCGCAGCGCTGGGACGAGGACGGCAAGCCCTACGACGCCACCGCCGACGACGCCGCGTACGGGATCTTCGAGCTAGAGGGCGGCGCCGTCGCGCAGATCAACTCCTCCTGGGCGGTGCGCGTGAACCGCGACGAGCTGGTCGAGTTCCAGGTCGACGGCACCGAGGGCTCGGCCGTCGCCGGGCTGCGCACCTGCCGCGTCCAGCACCGCTCCGCGACCCCCAAGCCGGTGTGGAACCCGGACATCCCCGCCACCGAGGCCTTCCGCGGCCAGTGGCAGGAGGTCCCGGACAACCAGGACTTCGACAACGGCTTCAAGGCCCAGTGGGAGCTGTTCCTCCGCCACGTCCACACCGACGCCCCCTACCACTGGGACCTGCTGGCCGGCGCCCGCGGCGTCCAGCTCGCCGAACTGGGGCTGAGGTCCTCGGCCGAGGGCCGCCGCCTCGACGTACCGGAGATCGCGCTGTGAGCATCCGGCTGCCCGACGCCACGGGCGCCCTGCGCCTCTACGAGCCGCGCGCCGAGCCTCTCACCGTGCGCCCCGGCCCGCCGCTCGCCTCCCGTACGGTCCTCTCCGCGGCGCATGTCGTCGCCGACCCGTACGCCGACACCACGCCCGACTCGCCCGCCGCCGTCGACTGGGACGCCACGCTCGCCTTCCGCCGCCATCTGTGGGCGAACGGGCTCGGGGTGGCCGAGGCGATGGACACCGCCCAGCGAGGGATGGGCCTCGAGTGGGCGGGCGCGGCCGGGCTCATCCGCCGCAGCGCCGCCGAGGCCAGGGCGTGCGGCGGCCGCATCGCCTGCGGCGTGGGCACCGACCAGCTCGCCGCGGGCACCCTCGCCGAGGTCCGCGCGGCCTACGAGGAGCAGCTCGCGGTCGTCGAGGAGAGCGGGGCGCAGGCGATCCTGATGGCCTCCCGCGCGCTCACCGCCGCCGCGGCCGGACCCGAGGACTACCTGGAGGTCTACGGCCACCTCCTCCGGCAGGCCGCCGAGCCGGTGATCCTGCACTGGCTCGGCCCGATGTTCGACCCGGCGCTGGAGGGCTACTGGGGCTCGACGGACCTGGACGCGGCGACCGCCACGTTCCTGGAGGTCGTCGCCGCCCACCCGGAGAAGGTCGACGGCGTCAAGGTCTCGCTGCTGGACGCGCGGCGGGAGGTCGACCTGCGCCGGCGCCTCCCGGACGGGGTGCGCTGCTACACCGGCGACGACTTCCACTACCCCGAGCTGATCGCGGGCGACGAGAAGGGCTTCAGCCACGCCCTGCTCGGCATCTTCGACCCGCTGGGCCCGCTGGCGGCCGAGGCGGTCCGGGTGCTGGACACGGGGGACGTCGCGGGCTTCCGTGAACTGCTGGATCCCACCGTCGAGTTGTCCCGGCACCTCTTCCGGGCCCCGACCCGCTTCTACAAGACGGGCGTGGTGTTCCTCGCCTGGCTGGCCGGCCACCAGACGCACTTCACCATGGTCGGCGGCCTCCAGTCGGCCCGCTCCCTGCCCCACCTCGCCCGCGCCTACGAACTCGCCGACTCCCTGGGCTTGTTCCCCGACCCGAAGCTCGCCGAGGAGCGGATGAAATGCCTGCTGGCCGTGCAGGGGGTGGAGCAGTGAGCGGCCTGACGCGGTTCTCCGTCAACCAGATGACGGTCAGACAGCTGTCCCTCCCCGAACTCACCGCCGCCTGCCTGGAACTGGGCGTCGGGAACGTCGGCCTGTGGCGCGAACCCGTCCAGGAGTACGGGACCGAGGCCACGGCGAAGCTCGTGCGTGACGCCGGGCTGACCGTCACGACCCTGTGCCGGGGCGGCTTCCTGACGGCGGTCGACCCGGCGGAGCGGTCCCGTGCCCTGGACGACAACCGCCGCGCGGTGGACGAGGCGGCCGTCCTGGGCACGGACACGCTCGTCCTGGTCTCCGGCGGACTGCCGTCCGGGTCGACAGACCTGCGCGGTGCGCGCGAGCGGATCGCCGAGGCACTCGCGGAACTGGGGCCGTACGCCGAACAGCACGGCGTACGCCTGGCCGTCGAGCCGCTGCACCCCATGTACGCGGCCGACCGCTGTGTCGTCTCCACCCTCGGGCAGGCCCTCGACCTCGCCGAACGGTTCCCCGCCCGGCAGGTGGGCGTCGCCGTGGACACGTACCACGTCTGGTGGGACGACACCGCGCCCGCGCAGATCGCCCGCGCGGGCGCGGCCGGCCGTATCCACACCTTCCAGCTCGCCGACTGGACCACCCCGCTGCCGCACGGCGTGCTCACCGGCCGGGGGCAGCTCGGGGACGGTTCGATCGACATGCGCGAGTGGCTCGGACACGTCGAGAGGGCCGGGTACACCGGCCCGGTCGAGGTCGAGCTGTTCAACGACGGGCTCTGGGCGCGGGACGGCCGCGAGGTCCTCGCGGAGACGGCCGAACGCTTCGTACGCCATGTGACCGGCTGAACCGGCCGGTACCGCAGCGGAGTTCAGCGCACCGGTCGTCCCCGTCCGTCTCCGAGCCGCGGGCGGCCGCGTCCAGGACCGTGCCGAGGTCGCGGACGAACGCCGCCCGCTCCAGAAAGGTGAACCGGCTCGGTGCGGTACTCGTCCACCAGCACGGCCACGCCCCCGACGCGTACCGCACGGCTACCGCTTGAGCACGCGCCATCCCAAGGACGCGGCCCGGTGAGGGTCCCGGCGGTCTCCGTGCAACCATTCGCCGTCATCGGGTGTCGTAGAGGGCGTCAGGACTCTTGGGGGGAAGATCTGGGGGGATCTGCGGGGGTTCTGAAAGGGGAGGGAGAGCAGAGGGGCGTGCCCGGCCGACACCAGGCCCGGCACGCCCCTTACGCTGCGGGGATGACCGAACCGCCGCACGAAGCCGTCCGGGAACTCGTCGAGGCCGCCGCGCGGGTGGCGCGCACCCGCTGCCGGGGAGACAACCACACCATGGCGGCCGCGGCCCGCGCCCGCGACGGCCGGATCGTCACCGCGGTGAACGCCTACCACTTCACCGGCGGCCCCTGCGCCGAACTGGTCCTCATCGGCACGGCGGCCGCCCAGGGCGTCTACGAACTGGACACGATCGTGGCCGTGGGCGACCGCGAGAGGGGAGTCGTTCCCCCGTGCGGGCGGTGCCGCCAGGTGCTGCTCGACTACTTCCCCTCGCTCCGGGTCGTCGTGGAGGAGGGAGGGGAACCCCGTGCCGTCCCCGTCGGGGACCTGCTGCCCGCCACCTACGTCTGGGCCGACCACCAGCTCGACACCTGAGCACGCCGCCCGTGCCCGAGCCCGCCCGGTCGGGGAAGGCGCGTGTCGCTGTCACACCCCACCGGTAACGT
The DNA here is from genome assembly GCF_042873115.1 of Streptomyces sp. NPDC005017. Classification (NCBI taxonomy): domain Bacteria; kingdom Bacillati; phylum Actinomycetota; class Actinomycetes; order Kitasatosporales; family Streptomycetaceae; genus Streptomyces; species Streptomyces sp. NPDC005017. The sequence goes on from NZ_JBIALD010000001.1 coordinate 300,525, forward strand.
CGGACCATGCCCAACGACACGGCGAACCCCAACGGCGAGCGGCGCCTCGCCGTCCTCGAAGGCGTGTTGGAGAGGATCACCTACGCCAACGAGGAGAACGGCTACACGGTCGCGCGGGTCGACACCGGCCGGGGCGCCGGTGATCTGCTGACCGTCGTCGGCGCGCTGCTCGGCGCCCAGGTGGGGGAGTCGCTGCGGATGGAGGGCCGCTGGGGCTCGCACCCCCAGTACGGCAAGCAGTTCACCGTGGAGAACTACACGACCGTGCTGCCGGCCACGGTGCAGGGCATCCGCCGCTACCTCGGCTCCGGCCTGGTCAAGGGGATCGGGCCGGTCTTCGCCGACCGCATCACCCAGCACTTCGGCACGGACACGCTGAGGATCATCGAGGAGGAGCCCCAGCGGCTCGTCGAGGTGCCGGGACTCGGGCCGAAGCGCACCAGGAAGATCGCCGACGCGTGGGAGGAACAGAAGGCGATCAAGGAGGTCATGCTGTTCCTCCAGACGGTCGAGGTGTCGACGTCGATCGCCGTGCGCATCTACAAGAAGTACGAGGACGCCTCGATCGCGGTGGTGAAGGAGCAGCCCTACCGCCTCGCCGCCGACGTCTGGGGCATCGGCTTCCTCACCGCCGACAAGATCGCCCAGTCCGTCGGCATCCCGCACGACAGCCCCGAGCGCGTCAAGGCGGGCCTCCAGTACGCGCTGTCGCAGTCGGCGGACCAGGGCCACTGCTATCTGCCCGAGGAGCGGCTGATCGCGGACGCCGTGAAGCTGCTCCAGGTGGACACCGGCCTGGTCATCGAGTGCCTCGCGGAACTGGCCGAGCCCGGCCCGGACGGGGAGGAGCCCGGTGTCGTACGCGAGAAGGTGCCCGGCCAGGACCCCGACGCCGGACCGGTCACCGCGATCTACCTCGTCCCCTTCCACCGCGCCGAACTCTCCCTGTCCGCCCAGCTCCTGAGGCTGCTGCGCACCGGCGAGGACCGTATGCCCGGCTTCCGGGACGTCGACTGGGACAAGGCGCTCGCCTGGCTGAGGACCCGCACCGGCGCGGAACTCGCCCCCGAGCAGGAGGCGGCGGTGCGGCTCGCCCTGAGCGAGAAGGTCGCCGTGCTCACGGGCGGGCCGGGCTGCGGCAAGTCGTTCACGGTGCGCTCCGTCGTCGAACTGGCCCGCGCGAAGAAGGCCAAGGTGCTGCTCGCCGCTCCGACCGGCCGCGCGGCCAAGCGGCTGGCCGAACTGACCGGGGCCGAGGCGTCCACGGTCCACCGGCTGCTCGAACTCAAGCCCGGCGGGGACGCCGCCTACGACCGGGAACGACCGCTGGACGCCGACCTCGTGGTGGTGGACGAGGCGTCGATGCTGGATCTGCTGCTGGCCAACAAGCTGGTGAAGGCCGTGCCGCCGGGCGCGCATCTGCTCTTCGTCGGGGACGTCGACCAGCTGCCGAGCGTCGGGGCGGGGGAGGTGCTGCGCGACCTTCTCGCGGAGGGCGGTCCGGTTCCGGCCGTGCGGCTCACCCGGGTGTTCCGGCAGGCGCAGCAGTCGGGGGTCGTCACCAACGCGCACCGCATCAACGCCGGGCAGCATCCGGTCACCGACGGCATGAAGGACTTCTTCCTCTTCGTCGAGGACGACACCGAGGAGGCCGGCCGGCTCACCGTGGACGTGGCGGCACGGCGTATCCCGGCCAGGTTCGGTCTCGACCCGCGCCGGGACGTGCAGGTGCTGGCACCGATGCACCGGGGACCCGCGGGGGCGGGCACCCTCAACGGGCTGCTCCAGCAGGCCGTCACCCCGGGGCGCCCCGACCTGCCGGAGAAGCGGTTCGGCGGGCGTGTCTTCCGCGTGGGGGACAAGGTCACGCAGATCCGCAACAATTATGACAAGGGGAGGAACGGTGTCTTCAACGGCACCGTGGGCGTGGTCACCTCGCTCGATCCGGTGGAGCAGCGCCTCACGGTGCTGACGGACGAGGACGAGGAGGTCCCCTACGAGTTCGACGAACTGGACGAACTGGCCCACGCGTACGCCGTCACCATTCACCGCTCCCAGGGGAGTGAATATCCCGCCGTGGTGATCCCCGTCACCACGGGAGCATGGATGATGCTTCAGCGGAACCTGCTGTACACGGCGGTCACCCGGGCGAAACAGCTGGTCGTGCTGGTCGGTTCGCGCCGGGCGATAGCCCAGGCGGTGCGCACGGTGTCGGCCGGCCGGCGCTGCACGGCGCTGGACTTCAGGCTCGCGGGCGGCTGACCGCGGAACCGGCCGGGGAGTCGTCCGCGCCGCCCGGATCCGCCCAAAAGCACGCCGCGTCCTCCTTGCGGCGAAAAATGATCGATCAAACGAGTCGCGAAGGTCACAGAGCACTTCCCGTGGCCCGACGGAGGGGGCAGGATGGGCAAGTTGGCGGCACTCAGTGCCGCCGATAAGCCCAATGGTCGACCCCGAGTGCACTCTCCTGCGCCAAATGGGGGATGGTAGAGACAGTCAGGGCACCTCGAAGATGAGGCACAAGTCGGTGAGGGAAGACGTGAGCGACAACTCTGTAGTACTGCGGTACAACGGCGACGAGTACACCTACCCGGTGATCGACAGCACCGTCGGGGACAAGGGCTTCGACATCGGGAAGCTGCGTGCCCAGACCGGTCTGGTGACCCTGGACAGCGGCTACGGCAACACCGCCGCCTATAAATCCGCCGTCACCTACCTGGACGGCGAGGCGGGGATCCTGCGGTACCGCGGTTACCCGATCGAGCAGCTCGCCGAGCGCTCCACCTTCCTGGAGGTGGCGTACCTGCTGATCAACGGCGAGCTGCCGACCGTCGACGAGCTCACCGTGTTCAAGAACGACATCACGCAGCACACCCTGCTGCACGAGGACGTCAAGAACTTCTACCGGGGCTTCCCGCGCGACGCGCACCCGATGGCGATGCTGTCCTCGGTGGTCTCGGCCCTGTCCACGTTCTACCAGGACAGCCACAACCCGTTCGACGAGCAGCAGCGCAACCTCTCCACGATCCGTCTGCTCGCCAAGCTTCCGACGATCGCGGCCTACGCCTACAAGAAGTCGGTCGGCCACCCGTTCGTCTACCCGCGCAACGACCTCGGCTACGTCGAGAACTTCCTGCGCATGACGTTCTCCGTCCCGGCCCAGGACTACGAGCTCGACCCCGTCGTCGTCTCGGCCCTGGACAAGCTCCTGATCCTGCACGCGGACCACGAGCAGAACTGTTCGACGTCGACGGTCCGCCTGGTCGGCTCGTCGCAGGCGAACATGTTCGCCTCCATCTCGGCCGGCATCTCCGCGCTCTGGGGCCCGCTGCACGGCGGTGCCAACCAGTCCGTCCTGGAGATGCTGGAGGGCATCCAGGCCTCCGGCGGCGACGTCGACTCCTTCATCCGCAAGGTGAAGAACAAGGAGGACGGCGTCCGTCTGATGGGCTTCGGCCACCGGGTCTACAAGAACTTCGACCCGCGCGCCAAGATCATCAAGGCCGCCGCGCACGACGTCCTCTCGGCCCTCGGCAAGTCCGACGAGCTGCTGGACATCGCCCTGAAGCTGGAGGAGCACGCGCTCTCCGATGACTACTTCGTCTCGCGCAGCCTCTACCCGAACGTCGACTTCTACACCGGCCTCATCTACCGGGCCATGGGCTTCCCGACCGAGATGTTCACGGTCCTCTTCGCCCTCGGCCGCCTGCCGGGCTGGATCGCCCAGTGGCACGAGATGATCAAGGAGCCGGGCTCCCGCATCGGCCGCCCGCGCCAGATCTACACCGGTGTGGTCGAGCGTGACTTCGTCCCCGTCGAGGAGCGCTGACGCTTCCGCGTCGAGGCGTAGAGCCGCAGCTTTCCAGGCCCCGCCCCGTTTCCCGGGCGCGGGGCCTTGTCGTGTGCGGGGCCCGCTGGGGGCGTGGGGAAGCGGAAGGGGCGTGCGGGACGCGCCCGATGGCACCCGGCGAAGAAGGCGCTCGGAGAAGCGGAAGGCAGCGGCTGGCGCCTGGAGCAGCAGAAGGTGCTCCGGGAAGCGGAAGGCGCCCGGAAAAGCGGAAGGCGCCCCGGCGCCGGTCCCCCCACGGGCCGACGACCAGGGCGCCTTCCCAGTCCCGGTGCGGATTCCCCCCACGGGATCCGGCCGGGCGCTTGTGAGGACACAGCGCCTGAATCGCTGTCGAGTCGAGCAGGGCGGACGGACACGCCCGCGGCTGCTCCGGTTCGGGTGCGGTCTGCCGGGACAACGCACACGCTGGGAGGGCCGCTCAAAGCTTCCCGGTGTGCGTGGCCCCGGCAACGCAATCACTGAGGCCGTCCCCCAAGACAGCCTCAGATGCCAGTCGGCGCCCCCCAAGACGCCTTCCGACATCGCCAACTTAGACCTTCGAACCCCTTCGATGGTTACGTTCACATCACTGTGATCTGCGTCTCTTGCAAATGTCCCGTTGTATGCGCAAGAGGTCCGTTCGGAGAACGATGCCCCAGCGTAAGGAAGATGCGCGAGACTTGTGAAGAGCTTATGTGAGGGCCGCCCCGGACTCCAGACCGCCCCCGGGTTTCGCGGCACGGAACGTCCGCAGCCGGAGGCTGTTGGTGACGACGAAGACCGACGAGAAGGCCATCGCGGCGCCCGCGATCATCGGGTTGAGCAGACCCGCGGCGGCCAGCGGCAGCGCCGCCACGTTGTAGCCGAAGGCCCACAGGAGATTGCCCTTGATGGTGGCGAGGGTGCGCCGCGCGAGCCGTATCGCGTCCGCGGCCACCAGCAGATCCCCGCGCACCAGCGTCAGATCGCCCGCCTCGATCGCCGCGTCGGTGCCCGTGCCCATCGCCAGCCCCAGGTCGGCGGCGGCCAGCGCGGCCGCGTCGTTCACACCGTCCCCGACCATGGCGACCACGCGCCCCTCGGCCTGGAGCCGCCGTACGGCGTCCACCTTGTCCTCGGGCAGCACCTCGGCGACCACCTGCTCGATCCCGACCTCGCGGGCCACGGCCTCGGCGACCGCCCGGTTGTCCCCGGTGAGCAGCACCGGCGTGAGTCCCAGGCCGCGCAGCGCCCGCACCGCCTCGGCGCTGGTGTCCTTCACGGTGTCGGCGACCGAGAGAACGCCCAGGGCCACCCCGTCCCAGCCGGCCGGCACGGCCGTACGGCCGCCGCTCTCGGCTTCCCGGAGGGCCCGGGCCACGTCGTCCGGGACCACGTCGAACAGCCGGCCCACGGCCACCTCGCGGCCCTCCACCCGTCCGCGCACGCCCCGCCCGGGCACGTTCTCGAAGCCCTCGACCGCGGGCAGCGGGCCGACCCGCTCCTCGGCCCCGGCGGCGACGGCCCGCGCGACCGGGTGCTCGGAGGCGTGCTCCAGGGCGCCCGCGAGCCGCAGCAGCTCCTTCTCGTCGACGCCCTCGGCGGCGTACACCTCGCGCAGGGTCATCCGGCCGGTGGTGACCGTGCCGGTCTTGTCGAGCACGACCGTGTCGACGCGGCGGGTGGACTCCAGCACCTCGGGGCCCTTGATGAGGATGCCGAGCTGGGCACCGCGCCCGGTGCCGACCAGCAGCGCGGTCGGCGTGGCCAGGCCCAGCGCGCACGGACAGGCGATGATCAGAACGGCGACGGCCGCGGTGAACGCGGCGGTGGTGTCGCCCGTCGCGCCGAGCCACAGCCCGAAGGTCGCGGTCGCCACCAGCAGCACCACCGGCACGAACACCGCGGAGACCCGGTCGGCGAGCCGCTGCACGGCGGCCTTGCCGCTCTGCGCCTCCTCCACCAGCCTCGCCATCCGCGCGAGCCGGGTGTCGGCCCCGACCCGGGTGGCCCGGACGACGAGCCGGCCCCCGGCGTTGACGGTCGCGCCGGTCACCGCGTCCCCGGGCGCCACGTCGACCGGCACGGACTCGCCGGTGAGCATGGACGCGTCGACGGCGCAGGCGCCCTCGGTGACGACGCCGTCGGTGGCGATCTTCTCGCCGGGCCGTACGACGAACAGGTCGCCGACGGCCAGCGTGCCGACCGGCACCCGCACCTCGCGGCCGTCCCGCAGCACGGACACGTCCTTGGCGCCCAGCTCCAGCAGTGCGCGCAGGGCCGCCCCGGCGCGCCGTTTCGCGCGGGCCTCCAGATATCTGCCGAGCAGCAGGAAGGCGGTCACCCCGGCGGCGACCTCCAGATAGATCGTGGAGGAGGCGTCCGCGCGGGAGACGGTGAGGTCGAAGCCGTGCCGCATGCCGGGCATGCCCGCGTCGCCCAGGAACAGCGCCCACAGCGACCAGCCGAACGCGGCGAGCGTGCCGAGCGACACCAGGGTGTCCATGGTGGACGCGCCGTGCCGGACGTTGGTCCAGGCGGCCCGGTGGAAGGGCAGCCCGCCCCAGACGACGACGGGCGCGGCGAGGGTGAGGGACAGCCACTGCCAGTTGTCGAACTGGAGCGCCGGGACCATCGCGAGCAGGACCACGGGCGCCGCGAGCACGGCGGAGACGGCCAGCCGCTGCCGCAGCGCCGCCGACTCGGGCTCGTCCCGCGCGGGTTCGCCGGACTCCTCCTCGGGGGCGGGCGGGGCGGGCTCCTCGGCCGTGTAGCCCGTCTTCACGACGGTGGCGATCAGGTCGGCCACCCCGACGCCCTCGGGGTAGCTGATCCGGGCCTTCTCGGTGGCGTAGTTGACCGTCGCGGTCACGCCCTCCATCCGGTTGAGCTTCTTCTCGATGCGGTTCGCGCAGGCCGCGCAGGTCATCCCGCCGATCAGCAGCTCGACCTCGGCCGGGGCCGGGGGTGCCTGGGGGGTGCTGGTCATCGCCGTACTCCAGAAAAGAAGACCGGGCCGTACCGGGCCAGTATCGGCGGCCCGGTACGGCCCGTGACGCGCAGGGGGCTCAGGCGCGGCCGGTCAGCTCGTAACCGGCCTCGTCGACGGCGGCGCGCACGGCCTCCTCGTCCAGCGCGGCGGCGGAGACCACGGTGACCTCACCGGCGGAGGCGACGGCCTGCACCGAGGTGACGCCGGGGATCTGGGAGAGCTCGGCGGAGACGGCGCCCTCGCAGTGGCCGCAGCTCATGCCGCTGACCTTGTAGACGGCGGTGACGGTGTCGGTCTGGGCGGTCATCTCGTTACTCCTCGTCGAGGCGTATGGGGCTGATGCGGTCCACGGTGGCTCCCGCACTCCCCACTGTATACCCCTAGGGGGTACTTCTCCAAGGGAGGTCCCGACGCGCCAGCGAGCGCGCCCACAGCAGCCCCGCCATCGCCACGACGGCCAGCCCCGCGACCGAGAACACGGTGAACATGTGCTGCTGCGCCTCGGTCGGCCGCGGCAGATACCCCTCGGAGAACAGATCCCGCCGTACGCCGATGTCGGTCAGCCGGGACACCAGCCAGAGCGCGACGCCGTGCGCGGAGTCCCACAGCGCGTGCAGCAGCGAGACGCCGAGCCAGGTGCCCCACACCGGCGCGTCGAACCGGAAACGCCCGTCCGTGCGGCGGTGCGCCAGCAGCACGGCACCGGCGATCGCCGTCCACAGCCCGTGCCCGAAGGGGGCGAGCACCCCGCGCAGGATCTCCGTCTCCAGCAGCGCCCTGAGATCCACGCCCTCGGTGGACACGGCCGCGCTGAAGGCGTAGCCCGCGCTCTCCAGGGCCGCGAAGCCGACGCCCACACTCGCGCCCAGCACCAGACCGGCCCGGGTCCCGCGGATCCGCGGCCGGCCGCGCAGCACGAACACCAGCGCGCCGAGCTTCGCCGCCTCCCCGGCCAGGGCGACCCCGGCGAACATCCCCAGCGACGGATGCAGCAGGTGGTACTCCATCAGCGAGGCGCCCAGCGCGCCGAGGACCCCGCCGGCCAGGAAGCAGCCGAGGACCGTTCCCGCGCCCAGGTCGCGGCCGTGCGTCTCGTAGGCCCACAGCACGAAGACGACCGGCACCAGGAAGCTGCCCAGCAGGATCAGCGTGGGCAGCGGGGCGGTGCTCCGCGTCCCGTACGTCACCGCTGCGGTCAGCACCCACAGCGCCAGCCCGCCCCAGAGGCAGCGCCGCCACAGGCCGCGGCGGACCCGCATGTCGTCCGGCGGATGCTGGGGGCCGGGGATGCGGGCGCGCGGTGTGCCGGGCGGCGGGGAGTGGCTCACGGGCGGGGTCCCCTCGTACTCCTGAAGCTCGGACAGGGCGGTTTGTCCGCACTTTATGTGGGGTGGACCTTTGGTGCAGTACGAGGGTTCCGGCGACGCCTCGCGGGGGCACGCCCTTCCGGAGATCCGCCGGAAAGGCCCTATCGTTCGCCGCGGGAAGCGGCGAGGGGTGACGTATGCGAGCGGTGGTGTTCGAGCGGTTCGGCGAGCCGGCCGAGGTGCGCGAGGTGGCCGATCCGCGTCCGGCGGAGCACGGGGTCATGGTGCGCGTCGAGGCGACCGGCCTGTGCCGCAGCGACTGGCACGGCTGGATGGGCCACGACCCGGACATCGTCCTGCCGCACGTGCCCGGCCATGAACTCGCCGGGGTGGTCGAGGCGACCGGATCACGCGTGACCCGCTGGCGCCCCGGCGACCGGGCGACCGTTCCCTTCGTGTGCGGCTGCGGCACCTGCCCCTCGTGCGCGGCGGGCGACCACCAGGTGTGCGAGCGCCAGACCCAGCCGGGCTTCACGCACTGGGGCTCCTTCGCGCAGTACGTCGCCCTCGACCACGCCGACGTCAACCTCGTCGCGATCCCCGACGGGCTGTCGTACGCCACCGCCGCCTCGCTCGGCTGCCGGTTCGCCACCGCGTTCCGGGCGGTCGTGCAGCAGGGCCGCCTCGCGGCGGGGGAGTGGGTCGCGGTGCACGGCTGCGGCGGGGTCGGGCTGTCCGCGGTGATGATCGCGGCGGCCTCGGGCGCCCGGGTCGTCGCCGTGGACGTCTCGCCGCGCGCCCTGGAACTGGCCCGCGGCTTCGGGGCGGCGCACGTCCTGGACGCCTCGCGGGTCGTCGGCACCGCCGACGCCGTGCGTGAGCTGACCGGCGGCGGGGCCCATCTCTCCCTGGACGCCCTGGGTTCGCCCGTCACCTGTGCCGCCTCGGTGGAGAGCCTGCGTCGGCGGGGCCGGCACGTGCAGGTCGGTCTGCTGCCCTCGGCCGACGGCACGACCCCCGTCCCCATGGCCCGCGTCATCGCCCTCGAACTGGAACTCCTCGGCAGCCACGGCATGGCCGCCCACACCTACCCGGCGATGCTGGAGGCGGTGCGCGCGGGCGTGCTGCGGCCCGACCTGCTGGTGACGTCGGCCATCGGCCTGGACGCCGTACCCGCGGCCCTCGCCGGGCTGGGCACGGCGCCGGGGGCCGGGGTGACGGTCATCGAGCCGTGGCGTTGAGGGCCGCCCACTCGGGCGCGAGCAGCGCCATCCGGGTGGCGTCGACCCACTCCTCGCCCAGCCGTACCGCCTGCCGGTCGACGCCCTCGGCCACGAAACCGGCCTTCTCGTAGACGTGCCTGGCCCTCGGGTTGTGGGCCAGGACGTGCAGGGACACGCGGTGCAGACCGAGCTGCCCGAAGGCATGGCCGACGATCAGCCGGACGGCCTCCGTGCCGAGGCCGCGGCCCCGGCCGCCGGGGCCGATCAGGATGCGGAAGTTGCAGCTGCGGTTGTGCTCGTCCCACTCGTTGAGGACGGCCTCGCCGACGAGCTCGCCGCTCGCCCGGTCGACGATGCCGAGGTCGAGCCGGTCGCCCTGCTCGTTGCGGCTGCCGTACCAGGCGCGCAGCCGGTCCGGGTCGAACTCCTCCACGGGGCTGCCGGTCAGGAGCAGCACCTCGGGGTCGGCGAGGATGCGCGCCATCACCGGCACGTCGTCCCGCGTGAAGGGCCGCAGGGCGGCTCGTTCGCCGGTCAGCACCGGCTTGATCGAGAAGTCCATGCACCGCACTGTGCCCCACCGCCGGGGCGGGGCACAGCCCGTTTTTCCTCGTCAGTCGGTCCGGCGCCCCCGGTTTCCGGGCCGGGAGGCGACCCAGCTGCGGACGGTGTCCGGGTACCAGTACGGTTTGCCGCCCTCCACGTGGTCGGGTGGCGGCAGCAGTCCGTGCTTGCGGTACGAGCGCACGGTGTCCGGCTGCACCCGGATGTGCGCCGCGATCTCCTTGTAGGACCACAGCCGTCGGTCGGTCATGTGTCGCACCTCCCTGCGCGGTGCGCCACGGCCCGGCCGGGGGGCGGCCGTCGGGGGAGCCGTGGCGCGGTGCTGGCGATCACCAGGCCTGTGCCTCGTGAACGACGCTCCGTTACAGAGAGAAAGCGGCTGTGGACCTTGTGTGACGCGAAACCCGCGTATCCGGGACATGTGTGACAAGAGAGTGACGTCCGTGACGGAGGTGACGCATCGGATCGCACCGGACCCGCCCGGCGGCGGGGACGACTGTGCTAGAGCGGCCCGGCGCCGCCGCGCCCCGCCCGGTGACCCGGCGGTCTGGCGACCCGGTACCGCCCACCCCCCGTCCCCGCCCGGTGACCCGGTGCCCCGGTGACCCGGTGCCCCGGTGGCCCGGTGGCCCGGCCCCGCCCGGTGACCTGGTGGCCCGGTGGCCCGGTGGCCCAGGGGCCCGGTGACCCAGGGGCCCGGGGACCCAGGGACCCAGGGGCCCGGGGACCCAGGGACCCGGCGGACCAGAGGGCCCTAGGCCCCGCAGGACCTCAGGAACGCCCGGGTCCGGCGGGCGATCGGCAGCGGGCGGTCCGGCTCGCACGGGTACATGTCCTGCTCGACGATCGCGAACAGATCGACGTCCAGCTTCCGGGCCGCCTCCAGGACGGGCCCCAGCGCGGGCACCCCCGCCGGCGGCTCGCACATGACGCCGCGGGCGACGGCCGGCCCGAACGGCGTGCCCCGCTCGCGCACCTCGGCCAGGATCTCCGGGTCCACCTGCTTGAGGTGGAGATAGCCGATCCGCTCGCCGTAGGTCTCGATCAGCCGGACGCTGTCGCCGCCGCAGTAGGCGTAGTGACCGGTGTCCAGGCACAGCGAGACCAGGGAGGGGTCGGTGCCGTCGAGGAAACGGGCGACGTTCCGCTCGGTGTCGATGTGGGTGTCGGCGTGCGGGTGGACGACGATCGTGAGCCCGTACCGCTCGCGCACCTCACGCCCGAGCCGCTCGGTCAGCGAGGTCAGGTTCCGCCACTGCTCCGGCGTGAGGGTGTCCGGCTCCAGCACCTCGCCGGTCTTGTCGTCCCGCCAGAAGGAGGGGATGACCACCAGGTGCCGGGCTCCCACGGCCTGGGCCAGCGCCGCGTTGTCGGCGACATGCGCCCAGGTCCTCTCCCAGACGGCCGGGCCGTGGTGCAGGCCCGTGAAGACCGTGCCGGCCGACACCTTCAGGCCGCGCCGCGCGGTCTCCTCGGCGAGCACGGCCGGGTCGGTGGGCAGATACCCGTACGGCCCCAGCTCGATCCACTCGTACCCGGCCCGCGCGACCTCGTCGAGGAAGCGCCGCCAGGGCACCTGACGGGGGTCGTCGGCGAACCACACGCCCCAGGAGTCGGGCGCCGAACCGATGCGGATGCGGGACAGTGAGGTGGGGAGCGACTGCGCCGGCGTCGTCGTCATGGGCGCCAGCGTGCGGGCCGCCGGAAGGGGTGTCAAGGGCTGGTCCGAATGTCCGGACAAAACATTGACAGGGTTGCCGCGAGCGGACTACAAACCGTCTGGGGAAACCCGTCCGTGAGCCGGCCCGACGCACGAAGGGAACTCGATGGCGTACGACCTGATCACCATGGGGCGGATCGGCGTGGACCTCTACCCGCTCCAGACGGGTGTGCCCCTGGCGCAGGTGACGACCTTCGGCAAGTTCCTCGGCGGCTCCGCGGCCAACGTCGCCGTCGCCGCCGCCCGTCTCGGCCGCCGCACGGCGCTGATCAGCCGCACCGGGGACGACCCCTTCGGCACGTATCTGCACCAGGCGCTGGGCGGGTTCGGCGTGGACGACCGCTTCGTGACGCCGGTGGCCGAGCTGCCCACACCGGTCACCTTCTGCGAGGTGTTCCCGCCGGACGACTTCCCGCTGTACTTCTACCGGCGGCCCAAGGCGCCCGACCTGGAGATCCACGCCGGGGACCTGGACCTCGACGCGATCCGCGACACCCGGGTCTTCTGGGTCACCGGCACCGGCCTCAGCGAGGAGCCGAGCCGTACGGCGACCCTCGCGGCGCTCGCCCACCGCGCCCGGTCGGGCACCACCGTCTTCGACCTCGACTGGCGCCCGATGTTCTGGCGCGACCCCGAGGCCGCCCGCCCCTACTACGCCGAGGCCCTGCGGCACGCGACCGTGGCCGTCGGCAACCTCGACGAGGTGGAGGTCGCCACCGGGCTGCGCGAACCGCACGCCGCGGCACGGGCGTTGCTCGCCGCCGGGGTCCGGCTCGCCGTCGTCAAGCAGGGGCCCAAGGGCGTTCTCGCGGTCGGCGCCGACGGTGAGAGCGCCGAGGTCCCGCCGCTGCCGGTGACCGTCCTCAACGGCCTGGGCGCCGGGGACGCCTTCGGCGGCGCCCTGTGCCACGGTCTGCTCGCGGGCTGGGACCTGGAGACGACCATGCGCCACGCCAACGCCGCCGGCGCGATCGTCGCCTCCCGGCTGGAGTGCTCCTCGGCGATGCCGACGGCGGCCGAGGTGGCGGCGGCGCTGAGCGAGGGAGCGGTGCGGTGAGGGGCGGCCGCGTCGGCAGGACGCACCAGCCGTCCGAGTCGCCTGAGAACGCCCCCGTCCGCCAGCCGTCCGAGGCGTCCGGGAACGCCTCCGCGTACCAGCCGTCCGAGAACGCCTCCGCGTACCAGCCGTCCGAGAACGCCCCCGTCCGCCAGCCGTCCCAGGCGTCCGGGAACGACCCCGCGCGCCAGCCGTCCCAGGCGCCGGACCATGCACCCGTCCACCGGCCCCCGACCACGCCGCGGCACGCGCCCGCCCTCCCAGCCGTGGACGTCGCCGGACTCGTCCGGCTGCGCGCCCACCACCCCGAGGCCGTCGCCGAGGCCGCCGCCCGGCGCCCCCGGCGCCCCCTGGTCGGCGACAGCGGCCGGCTGATGATCATCGCCGCCGACCACCCGGCCCGCGGCGCCCTCGGCGCCGGCGGCGACGGGCTCGCCATGGCCGACCGCGCCGGTCTGCTCGCCCGGCTGGTCCTCGCCCTGTCGCGGCCCGGTGTCGACGGGGTCCTCGCCAGCGCCGACGTCCTCGACGACCTGCTGCTGCTCGGCGCCCTCGACCACAAGGTCGTCATGGGCTCGATGAACCGCGGCGGACTGCAGGGAGCCCGCTTCGAGCTGGACGACCGCTTCACCGGACACCGCCCCGAGGACCTCGAACGGCTCGGCTTCGACGCGGGCAAGCTGCTGCTGCGCATCGACTACGAGGACCCGGGCTCGCTCGCCACCCTGGAGACGGCCGCGCGCGCCGTCGACGCCATGGCCGCGCGCCGACTCCCCGTGTTCGTCGAGCCGTTCATCAGCCGTCGCGACCCCGACGGACGGCTGCGCAACGATCTGTCGGCCGACGCCGTCACCCGGTCCCTGGCCATCGCCTCGGGTCTGGGCGGCAGTTCGGCGTACACCTGGCTGAAGGTCCCGGTCACCGAGGACCCCGGCCGCATGGCCCGGGTCATGGAGACCACCACCCTCCCGGCCGTGCTGCTCGGCGGAGACGTGGCAGGCTCCGCCGAGGAGCAGTCCGGGGCCTACGAGACATGGCGCGCGGCGCTCCGGCTGCCCACCGTGCGCGGCCTGGTCGTGGGCCGTTCGCTGCTCTACCCGGCGGACGGCGACGTGGCCGCCGCCGTGGACACCGCCGTCGGACTGCTGTGAGGGCCGCCATGAGCAAGGAGCTGCACATCCCCCGGGGCGCCAGCGCGCACGGCGCCTACGCCGTCGACATCGACCCCGAACGGGCCGGCTGGACCCGCAGCAGTCTGCGTGTGCTCGAACTCGCGGCGGGCGACACGCATGTGTTCGACACGGCGGACAGCGAGTGGATCGTGCTGCCGCTCCGTGGCGGCTGTAGCGTCCACACACCGGACGGGGTCATCCGACTCCAGGGCAGGGACAGCGTGTTCGCGTCGGTGACCGACTTCGCGTACGTGCCCCGTGACGCCCGGGTCCAGATCGCCTCCGGCGCGGGAGGCCGCTTCGCCCTGGCAGGAGCGAAGTGCGAGCGACGACTCCCCGCCCGCCACGGCCCCGCGCCGGAGGTTCCCGTCGAAGAGCGCGGCAGCGGTGTCTGCGCCCGCCAGGTACGCAACTTCGCCGCCGCCGACGTCTTCGACTGCGACCGGCTCATCGCCGTCGAGGTGATCACCCCGGGCGGCAACTGGTCGTCGTACCCGCCGCACAAGCACGACGAGCACCGGCCGGGCCGTGAGTCGGAGCTGGAGGAGATCTACTACTTCGAGATCGACGGCCCGCACGGCTTCGGCTACCACCGCGTGTCACCCTCCCGCGAGGGCGGCGCCGACGTCCTCGCCGAGGTCCGCACCGGCGATGCCGTGCTCGTCCCCGACGGCTGGCACGGCCCGTCCGTCGCCCAGCCCGGCCACGCCATGTACTACCTGAACGTCATGGCGGGCCCCGGCGCGACCCGGGAGTGGCGGATCTGCTTCCACCCCGACCACGCGGAGGGATACCGATGACCGTCAGGCTCACCGTCGCGCAGGCACTGGTCCGCTTCCTCGCCGCCCAGTACACCGAGCGCGACGGCGAACGCCGCCGGCTGATCGGCGCGACCTGGGGCGTCTTCGGCCACGGCAACGTCGCCGGGATCGGCCAGGCGCTCGTGGAGCACGCCGAGGTCATGCCGTTCCACCAGGGCCGCAACGAGCAGTCCATGGTGCACGCGGCGGTCGGCTACGCCCGCCAGTCGGGCCGGATGTCCACCCACGCCGTGACCACCTCCATCGGCCCCGGCGCGACCAACCTGGTCACCGGCGCCGCCCTCGCCACGATCAACCACCTCCCGGTGCTGCTCCTGCCCGGCGACGTGTTCGCCGGCCGCCCCGCCGACCCCGTCCTCCAGCAGCTCCAGGTGCCGTACGCGGGCGATGTCTCGGTGAACGACTGCCTGCGCCCGGTGTCCCGGTACTTCGACCGCGTCCACCGGCCGGAGGCGCTGATCCCCGCCCTGCTCCAGGCCGTGCGCGTCCTCACCGACCCCGTCGACACGGGCGCGGTCACCCTGGCCCTGCCGCAGGACGTGCAGGCCGAGGCGTACGACTGGCCGGAGGAGTTCTTCGCGGCCCGCACCTGGGCCGTACGGCGACCGGGGGCCGACCCGGCCGAGCTGGCGGAGGCCGTGCGGATGGTCCGCGCCGCCCGGCGGCCGCTGCTGATCGCGGGCGGCGGGGTCCGCCACAGCCGCGCCGAGGCCGCCCTCGCCGAGTTCGCGCAGGCCACCGGCATCCCGGTCGCCGCCACCCAGTCGGGCAAGGGCGCCCTGCCGTACGACCACCCCCAGGACGTCGGCGGCATCGGCCACACCGGCACCGCCACCGCCGACGCGCTCGCCCGCGGCGCCGACCTGGTGATCGGCGTCGGCACCCGCTACACCGACTTCACCACGGCCTCCGGCACCCTCTTCGCGGACCCGGGCGTCCGCTTCCTCAACCTCAACATCGCCCCCTTCGACGGCCACAAGCAGGCCGGCACCCCGCTGATCGCGGACGCCCGCAGCGGCCTGGCCGAACTCACCGAGGCCCTGGTGATGCACGGTCACCGGGTGCCCGAGGCCTACGTCGCCGGGTACCGCGACGGGAAGGCGGACTGGGAGCGCCGCGTGGACGACTGCTTCACCGCCGCCGACCCCGCAGCCCGCCCCACCCAGGCGCAGGTGCTCGGCGCGCTCGACGCCCTGGTCGACGGCACGGACGTCGTCGTCAACGCGGCCGGCTCGCTCCCGGGCGACCTGCACAAGCTGTGGCGGGCCCGGTCGGCCGACCAGTACCACCTGGAGTACGGGTACTCGTGCATGGGCTACGAGATCCCGGCGGCCATCGGGGTGAAGCTCGCCGCGCCCGAGCGGCCGGTGTGGGCGCTGGTGGGCGACGGGACGTATCTGATGATGCCCACGGAGATCGTCACGGCCGTCCAGGAGGGGATCGCCATCAAGATCCTGCTGGTGCAGAACCACGGCTACGCCTCCATCGGCGGCCTGTCGGAGTCGGTGGGCGCCGAGGGCTTCGGCACCGCCTACCGCTTCCGGGACGCGGACGGCGGCTACCGCGGCGCCCCGCTCCCGGTCGACCTCGCGGCCAACGCGGCCAGCCTCGGCATGCGCGTGCTGCGTGCACGGACCGTCGCCGACCTGCGGACGGCCCTCGCCGAGGCGCGGGCGGCCGACACTCCCACATGTGTCTACGTCGAGACCGAAACGGCAGACACAGTGTCGGGCCCGCCGCCCGCGCAGGCCTGGTGGGATGTTCCTGTGGCCGAGACCGCGACCCGAGCGTCGGCGGTGAGGGCCCGCGAGGAGTACGACCGGCACGTCTCCACCCGACGCCGCCATCTGTGAAGGAGTTCTTGGTCATGACGAAGATCGTCAACCACTGGATCGGCGGCAAGACCGTCGAGGGCGCGTCGGGCAACTTCGGCCCGGTCACCGACCCGGCCACCGGCGCGGTCACCACGAAGGTCGCCTTCGCCTCGGCCGACGAGGTCGACGCCGCCGTACAGGCCGCGAAGGAGGCCTATCTGACCTGGGGCCAGTCCTCGTTGGCCCAGCGCACGTCGATCCTGTTCAAGTTCCGCGCGCTGCTCGACGCCCACCGCGACGACATCGCCGCGCTGATCACCGCCGAGCACGGCAAGGTGCACTCCGACGCCCTCGGCGAGGTGGCCCGCGGCCTGGAGATCGTCGACCTGGCCTGCGGCATCAGCGTGCAGCTCAAGGGAGAGCTGTCGACCCAGGTCGCCAGCCGCGTGGACGTGTCCTCGATCCGCCAGCCGCTCGGCGTGGTCGCGGGCATCACGCCGTTCAACTTCCCGGCGATGGTCCCGATGTGGATGTTCCCGATCGCCATCGCGTGCGGCAACACCTTCGTGCTCAAGCCGTCCGAGAAGGACCCGTCGGCCTCCATGAGGATCGCCGAGCTGCTGGCCGAGGCCGGTCTGCCCGAGGGCGTGTTCAACATCGTGCACGGCGACAAGGTGGCCGTCGACCGGCTCCTCGAGCACCCCGACGTCAAGGCGGTGTCCTTCGTCGGCTCGACCCCGATCGCCCGCTACATCCACACCACGGCCTCGGCGAACGGCAAGCGCGTCCAGGCCCTCGGCGGCGCCAAGAACCACATGCTGGTCCTGCCGGACGCCGACCTGGACGCGGCCGCGGACGCCGCCGTGTCGGCCGCCTACGGCTCGGCGGGCGAGCGCTGCATGGCCATCTCGGCCGTCGTGGCGGTCGGCGCGATCGCCGACACGCTGGTCGACAAGATCCGCGAGCGCGCCGAGAAGATCAAGATCGGTCCCGGCGACGACCCCAGCTCCGAGATGGGCCCCCTGATCACGAAGGTCCACCGCGACAAGGTCGCCTCCTACGTCCAGGGTGCGGCGGCCGAGGGCTGCGAGGTCGTCCTGGACGGTTCGGCGTACACCTATGAAGGCGACGGCTTCGAGGACGGCCACTGGATCGGCATCTCGCTGCTCGACAAGGTGCCCACCACCGCCAAGGCCTACCAGGACGAGATCTTCGGCCCGGTGCTGTGCGTGCTGCGGGTGGACACCTACGAAGACGGCGTGGCCCTGATCAACGCCTCGCCGTTCGGCAACGGCACCGCGGTCTTCACCCGGGACGGCGGCGCGGCCCGCCGCTTCCAGCTGGAGATCGAGGCCGGCATGGTCGGCGTGAACGTGCCGATCCCCGTCCCCGTCGGCTACCACTCCTTCGGCGGCTGGAAGGACTCCCTCTTCGGAGACCACCACATCTACGGCAACGACGGCACGCACTTCTACACCCGCGGCAAGGTCGTCACCACCCGCTGGCCGGACCCCTCCGAGGCCCCGGCGGGCGTGGACCTGGGCTTCCCGCGCAACCACTGAGGTCCCCCTCGGCGGGCCCGGGCGCCCAGGTGCCCGGGCTCAGCCCTGCTGCATGCCCGCGACCTGCTCGGTGAGGTCGCCGGTCTGCGCGGCGGGCGGAGGCGTCACGGTGGCCGTGGCGCCGAACTTCTTGAAGTCCATGGTCACGTCCGCGCTGCCCATGTCCTGCTTCAGCCGGACCGGCAGGTCGTCCCCGCCCACCCAGATGTCCAGGACGACGGTGGTGACGGCGCCCGTCGCCGAGTTGAACGGGTTCTCCTCACCGCTGTAGACGTCCGCGAGTCTGCCCAGCTCCTCCTTGCCGAGCTCGGCGCGGTAGTGCGTCGTCGGCTTGCCGTTGACGGTCTCCTCGCCGAGGTCGGAGACGTTCTTCGCGTACTTCAGGCTGCGCATGGACGCGGCCGGGCTGCCCGTGCCGGCGGAGCCGCTGAGGGCGTCGGCGCCCTTCTCCCCGAAGATCGCCGACGCGTCGATGCTCATCCACTCCTTGCCCGCCAGCGGACCGGAGGGCTGCGGATCGACGTCGTAGTAGTAGACGCCGTCCACGAAGAGCATCCGGGTCGTCGGCGCGTCCTGGAGCGTCTGCATCTGGACGGCCGCGGTGTCCATCTCCACGTCGAAGGCGTAGCCGTCGCCCCAGGAGTACGTGCCGTCCATGCTGACCGGCGTGCCGGTGCCCATGTCGGCGGTCAGGTCGATCTGCGCCGAGCCGAGCTCCTCCGTGCGGTCCGTCGCCCGCGCCAGCGCGGCCATGATCACGTCGGCGTCGCCTACCGCGTCCGCGGCCTGGCGGGCGGTGCCCGCCCCGCACGCCGACGTCGTCACGAGTGCTACGGCCGTGACGCCGGCCCAGGCGGCCGTGTGTCGCAGCTTCATCGGTCCCCACCCCATCGCTGTCTGTCAGTTGTGAACGGCGACTGTATCGAAACCCACTGACAGCCTTGTGGACAAACGGATTTGCTCAGGTGAACTCCCAGGTCAGCACCGTGCAACCGCCGTCCGTCACACCGCCAGCGCTCCGATACGCCGCCAGCGCCACGTCGTTGCCGGTGTCCACCAGCACCCACTGCCCGTAGCAGCCGAGTTCGCGCGCCAGCGCGGTGAGCCGCTCCACCAGCGCCCGGCCGACGCCCCGGCGCCGGTGGGCCTCGTCGACCCCCAGCTCGTACAGCAGCATCTCGGCGCCCTTGTCCGGGTGGACCGTCTCCACCCCGGACACGAAACCGACCGGCTCGGCACCCTCGTAGGCGAGGAAGAGGTGGTGTCCGCCGGCCGCCAGGAAGCGCTCCGCCCACTCGGGGCGCACGGCGTCGTCGAAGAGGTGCTCCGCCGCCTTCAGCTCGGCGGCGCTCGTGGCTCTGCGAATCTCCATAGGTCCGTGTACCACGACCGCTGTACGCCGACGACCCGGTATACGACTCAGGGATGCCGGACAGTTCCGTCTGCGGTCTGCCGAGGCTGTCAGCGGTGCCCCGTACCGTTGACGCATGGATCTTCGACTGCCCGGCCCGCCGCGGCGGCCCCGGCGGCTGCTCGCCGCCGCGGCCGCCGTCCTCGTGCTCGCCGGGGCCGGGACATGGACGGCCGCGTCGGCCGACGGCGACGCGCCCTCCGTACGCCGGACCGACCAGGTGATGACCGTGGCCGACGGGGTGCGGATCGACACCTCGTACTTCACGTCCGCGACAGCCGGCCGCCGCCCCGCGGTGCTGCTGGGGCACGGCTTCGGCGGCAGCAAGGACGACGTCCGCGAGCAGGCCGAGGACCTCGCCCGCGACGGGTACGCGGTCCTCACCTGGTCCGCCCGCGGCTTCGGCGCCTCCACCGGCAGGATCGGGCTGAACGCCCCGCGGGGCGAGGTCGCCGACGTCTCGAAGCTGATCGACTGGCTGGCCGGCCGCCCCCAGGTCCGGCTGGACGAGCCCGGCGACCCCCGCGTCGGCGTCGCCGGCGCCTCCTACGGCGGGGCGATCGCCCTGCTGGCCGCCGGACACGACGACCGGGTGGACGCCCTCGCCCCGGCGATCACCTACTGGAACCTCTCCGACGCCCTGTTCCCCGACGGCGTGTTCAAGAAGCTGTGGGCGGGCGTCTTCGTCACCTCCGGCGGCGGCTGCCGGGCCTTCGAGCCCGGCCTGTGCCGGATGTACGAGCGGGTCGCCGAGTCCGGCACGCCCGACGCCGGGGCCCGCGCGCTGCTGGACGCCCGCTCCCCGTCCGCCGTCGCCGACCGCATCAAGGTGCCCACGCTGCTGGTCCAGGGCCAGTCCGACTCCCTCTTCCCGCTCGGCCAGGCCGACGCAGCGGCCCGCGCGATCCGGGCGAACGGCGCCCCGGTCGACGTCGACTGGATCGCCGGCGGCCACGACGGCGGCGACCTGGAACCGGACCGCGTCCGCGCCCGGGTGACGGCCTGGTTCGACCGCTACCTGAAGGACGAGAAGTCCGCCGACACCGGACCCGCCTTCCGCGTCACCCGCACCGGCGGCATCGACAGCACCGACGGCACCGCCCAGCTGCGCGGCGCGAGCTCCGACACCTACCCGGGCCTGCGCTCCGACCCCCGCGAGATCACCCTGCGCGGCCGGGGGCAGACCTTCGCCAACCCGGCCGGCGCCAGCCCGCCCGCCGTCTCCGCCCTGCCCGGCCTCGGCACCGGCGGCGGCCTCGCCCAGCTGTCCTCCCTCGGCGTCGGCGTCTCCCTCGACTTCCCCGGCCAGCACGCCCGCTTCGACTCGGCACCCCTGAAGGCCCCGCTGCGGGTCACCGGCTCGCCGACCGTCACCGTCCACGTCGAGTCCAGCACCGAGGACGCCGTCCTGTTCGGCAAGGTCTACGACGTCGGCCCGGACGGCACCCGGCAGGTGCTGCCCGCCCAGCTCGTCGCGCCCGTCCGGGTCGAGGGCGCCCGCGAGGGCAGGGACGTCACCCTCACCCTCCCGGTGATCGACCACGAGATCGACAAGGGCCACCGGCTGCGCCTGGTCCTCGCCTCCACCGACCTCGGCTACGCCTCCCCGGCCGCCCCGGCGACCTACCAGGTCTCCGTCACGGGCCCCCTGTCGGTGCCCACCGCCCCGCGCGTGGAGACCGCCGCCGCGCCCCTGCCCGCCTGGGTGTGGTGGCTCCCGGCCGCCGCGGCCGTCGTCGCCGCCGCGCTGCTGCTCGGCGCCCGCCGCCGCACCGCCGCCCCCGCGCCCGACCCGGCCCTGGCCGAGGTGCCCCTCCAGATCACCGACCTGAGCAAGAAGTACGCCAAGGGCGACCGCTACAGCGTCCGCGACCTGTCGTTCCGGGTGGAGAAGGGCCAGGTCCTCGGCCTCCTCGGGCCGAACGGCGCGGGCAAGACCACCACCCTGCGCATGCTGATGGGCCTGATCCGGCCCGACGGCGGCGAGATCCGCGTCTTCGGCCAGGCGATCCGCCCCGGCGCGCCCGTGCTGTCCCGGGTCGGCGCGTTCGTCGAGGGCGCCGGCTTCCTGCCGCATCTGTCCGGCCGGGAGAACCTGGAGCTGTACTGGCGTGCCACCGGCCGCCCGCCCGAGGACGCCCACCTGGAGGAGGCCCTGGAGATCGCCGGGCTCGGCGACGCGCTCGCCCGCGCGGTGCGCACCTACTCCCAGGGCATGCGCCAGCGCCTCGCCATCGCCCAGGCCATGCTCGGCCTGCCCGACCTGCTGATCCTCGACGAACCCACCAACGGACTGGACCCGCCGCAGATCCGCGAGATGCGCGAGGTGATGATCCGCTACGCCGCCGTCGGCCGCACGGTCATCGTCTCCAGCCATCTCCTCGCCGAGGTGGAGCAGTCCTGCACCCACCTCGTCGTGATGGACCGCGGCCGGCTGGTTCAGGCCGGCCCGGTCGGCGAGATCACCGGCAACGGCGACACCCTCCTGGTCGGCACGTCCGAGCCGCTGGAGGAGGTGGTCGTGGACAAGGTGGCCGCCCTGCCCGGGGTCGCCACCGCCACCCGCACCGAGGAGGGCCTGCTGGTCCGGCTGGCCGGCGACAGCGCCGACGGCACCCCGCAGCGCCTGGTCGCCGAACTGGTCCGGCTGGACGTGCCCGTCACCTCCGTCGGCCCCCACCGCCGCCTGGAGGACGCCTTCCTCACCCTGATCGGAGGTAGCGCATGAGCACGCTCACCGAGGCCGCCTCCGGCTACCGGGCGGCCCGCACCCTGCCCCTGCGCGTGGAACTGGTCCGCCAGCTGCGGCGCCGCCGCACCCTGGTCATGGCCGCGATCCTCGCCGCCCTGCCCTTCGTGCTGGTCGTCGCCTTCGCCATCGGCGGCGAGCCCGGCGCCCGCAACGACCGGGTGACCCTGCTGGACACGGCCACCGCGTCCGGCGCCAACTTCGCCGCGGTCAACCTGTTCGTGTCGGCCGGCTTCCTGCTGGTGATCCCCGTCGCCCTGTTCTGCGGCGACACCGTCGCCTCGGAGGCCGGCTGGTCCTCCCTGCGCTATCTGCTGGCCGCCCCCGTGCCCCGGGCACGGCTGCTCTGGTCGAAGCTGATGGTCGGGCTGGGCATGAGCCTCGCCGCGATGATCCTGCTGCCGGTCGTCGCCCTCGCCGTCGGCACCGTCGCCTACGGCTGGGGCCCGCTCGCGATCCCGACCGGAGGCCAGCTGGACGCGGCGACCGCGGCGCAGCGGCTCGTGGTGGTCGTGGGCTACCTCTTCGTGTCCCAACTGGTCACCGCCGGACTCGCGTTCTGGCTGTCCACCAGGACCGACGCCCCGCTCGGCGCGGTCGGCGGCGCGGTCGGCCTGACCATCGTGGGCAATGTGCTGGACGCGGTGACCGCCCTCGGCGACTGGCGCCACTTCCTGCCCGCGCACTGGCAGTTCGCCTGGGCCGACGCGATCCAGCCCCGGATGGAGTGGTCCGGCATGATCCAGGGGACCGCGCTCTCCATAACGTACGCCCTGGTGCTGTTCGCGCTGGCCTTCCGCGGTTTCGCCCGCAAGGACGTCGTCTCCTAGGTCACCGGAGGGTCACCCACCGGTCTCGGCGGGCCGCTTTCGTGCCCGCTTCGAGACCCATCCGCAACGCCCCGTCGCGCACGTTCCGCGCCCCCACGACGTCACAGTCACAGACGTACCACGACGTCAACGGACCGAGGGGGCACGGAAGATGAAGCGCTACGGCACACGGACGCGGCGGCGCGCGGGGCGGCTCGGCGGCACGCTGACCGCCCTCGCCGCGGCGGGCGGTCTGCTGCTCACCGGATGCAGCGGGAGCGGCTCCGGCAGCAGCCACACCGAGGACAGCTCGATGGGCGAGTCCTCCGGCCTCCCCGCCCCGGCCGCACCGCGGCCGACCGGCGGCGACGACGAGCAGGGCCTGCGCGAGGACACCGAGCGGGCCCCCGACCTGCTCTCCACCTTCGCCCTCGACGTGGACACCGCCTCCTACGGCTACACCCGCCGCGTCCTCGCCGAGGGCCGCGCCCCCGAACCCTCGCAGGTGCGCCCGGAGGAGTTCGTCAACAGCTTCCGCCAGGAGTACGAGCGTCCCGACGGCAACGGCTTCTCGGTGTCCGTGGACGGCGCCCGCACCGCCGAGGACGACTGGTCGCTGGTCCGCGTCGGCCTCGCCACCCGGCTGCCCGAGGAGAGGGGCGAACGCCCGCCCGCCGCGCTCACCTTCGTCGTCGACGTCTCCGGCTCCATGGCCGAGCCCGGCCGGCTGGACCTCGCGAAGCGATCCCTCGGCGTGATGACCGACCGGCTGCGCGACGACGACTCCGTCGCCCTGGTCACCTTCTCCGACGAGGCCGAGACCGTGCTGCCGATGACCCGGCTCGGCGGCCACCGCGAGGAGATCCACGGCGCCGTCGACCGCCTGGAGGTCCTCGGCTCCACCAACCTCGGCGCGGGCGTGGAGAACGGCTACGCCACCGCCGTCGAGGGCCTGCGCGAGGGCGCCACCAACCGGGTCGTGCTGGTCTCCGACGCTCTCGCCAACACCGGCGACACCGACGCGGACTCCATCCTGGAGAAGATCGACTCCTCCCGACGCGAGTACGGCATCACCCTCTTCGGCGTGGGCGTCGGCAGCGACTACGGCGACGCCCTGATGGAACGCCTCGCCGACCACGGCGACGGACACACCGTCTATGTCTCCGGCGAGAAGGAGGCCCGCGAGGTGTTCTGCGAGCAACTGCCCCGCCACGTCGACCTCACCGCCCGCGACGCCAAGGCCCAGGTCGCCTTCGACCCGGCCACGGTGAAGGAGTTCCGCCTGGTCGGCTACGAGAACCGGGCCGTCGCCGACGAGGACTTCCGCGACGACCGGGTCGACGGTGGAGAGGTCGGCCCCGGCCACACCGTGACCGCGCTGTACGCGGTGCGCACCGCGCCGGGCGCGTCCGGCCACCTGGCCACGGCCACGGTCCGCTGGCTCGACCCCGAGACGCGGACCCCGTACGAGCGCTCCGGGCAGCTGGAGGGGGCGTCGCTGCACGAGTCGGTGCGCAGTGCGGCCCCCCGCTTCCAGGTGACCGTGGCCGCGGCCTACTTCGCCGACGCCCTGCGCCGCTCCGGCGAGGCCGAGCGCTATCGTCCGCTGCCCGGCACGCCCGGTCTCGGGCGCCTCGCCGACCAGGCAGAGGAGCTGGCCGACCGCACGGAGGATCCGGCGGTGGGGCAGCTGGCCGACGCGGTGCGGCAGGCGGATCGGCTGATGTGAGTGGTGCGCCGTCCGGCGGGGGCGGGGTGCGGGGCTGTGCTGCGGCTGCGGGCCGGTGGGGGGTTCGCACAGTTCCCCGCGCCCCTTCTGGCCGGGTGGATGGGGCGGTGGGTTTTCGGCTGCGGGCCCGTGGGCTGTTCGCGCGGTTCCCCGCGCCCCTCTATGGGGGTGGGTTTTCGGCTGCGGGCCGGTGCGGGTTGTTCGCGCAGTTCCCCGCGCCCCTTGGGGCGGTGGTGATCTGTCGCGTCGTTCCTCGCGCCCTTGGGGCGGTGGGGGAGGCGGCGGGGTGGTGAACCCTTTGTGCCTTGGCCGTTGAGGATTTCTTATGCGTGAGTAAGTTGGCGTCGCGCCAGGGTCGTTGACCGGCATGCGGGCACCGGGAGCAGCGCACCGATCTGGCCGCCCGCGCGGCGGTCGAGCCGACCAGGGACGGCGCCCGCGCGGTGCGCGAGGCCCGCACCCCGCCCCTGGTCGCAGCCCCGGCCACGGGCATGCGAACGGCGGACCACCGTGGGACCGGTGGCCCGCCGTCGCGGGGGAGGGGGGGAGGCTCAGCCGTTGCCCGCGCCGTTGCCCGAGAGGGCCGAGATGTCGTCCAGGATGTGCGACAGCGGCTCGTCGCCCTTGGCCTGGGTGGAGTTCTCGACGCACTGCTGGTTCTGCGGGGAGGACAGCACGTTGATGTCCTGGACGGCGATCGGGATCGCGCCGACCAGGGAGCCGACGTTGGCCTTCAGCGGCAGACCGACACAGGGCTTGTTCAGCGAGCCCTGGACCAGCGAGAGCTGCGGGCTCATGTCGCCGAACGTGGCCGAGTTGCCGAACTCCTGCGAGGCGCCGTTGCCGCTGGCGGACTGGGTGCCGTCGCCGTCACCGATCGCCATGGCCGGGGAGGCGGCGCCGACGACGGTGGCGGCGATAGCCGCGGTTGCCCACAGCTTCTTCATGATCTTTCCCTTCGAAAAGCGGACCCCGGTGGGGAGTTGCATGATCGACAACGGCAGGAACGGGGCCGGGGTTGCGGAAAACCCCCCGATCGGCGCAGCGCACTCCGATCATGGGACGAACGCCCCCGGACGCGCCGCGACCCGCGCCGCCCACACACCTCCCCCGCCCACTCCGCCCACCCGCGACGGGCCCGGACGTGTGCCCGGGCCGCCTTCGAGCGCGGCTCAGTCGCAGGCCAGCGCGCTGCCGCGCACGGGCGGGGCGGGATCGAAACCGGGCGGGTCCTTGGGCAGGGGATTCTCACCGGCCTCGAGCAGCGGCCGGTCCTCACGCAGCTTGGTGAACATCTCGGCGGACTTCGTACGGTCCCAGGCCAGCGTCGAACCGACCTTCGGGATCTCCGGGTTGAACCCCGCGACCGGCACCGTGGCGAACTCCGTCGCCGAGGGCGGCACCTTCTGCAGGGCCGCCGCCAGCTCCAGCAGCCCGCCCGCGTCGAGTCCCTGCTCCACCTGCCCCATCAGGGTCCGCGCCAGCGGCTTCATGCGCGCGGGGTCGGCGAGCAGACCGCGCCCCTGCAGGCCCCTCAGCGCCGCGACCAGGAACCGGTGCTGGCGCTGGATGCGCCCGAGGTCGGCGCTGCCGTCCGTCTTGCGGGCGCGCACGTACTGGAGCGACTGACCGCCGCCGAGCCTGTGCGTGCCGGGCGACAGGTCGAGCTTGGTGGCGGGGTCCCGCAGCGTGCGCGCGGTGCACACCTCGACCCCGCCGACCTGCTCGACGGAGTCGATGAACCGCCGGAAGTCCACCTGGAGGTAGCTGTCGACCTCCACGCCGGTCATCGACTCGACGGTGTCGACGGCGAGCCGTGGCCCGCCCTCGGCGTAGGCGGCGTTGATCTTCGCGGGGTGGGCCGGGTACTCCCGGCCGTCCGCGTCGCGGTGCGAGGGGATCTCGGCGAGGGAGTCACGGGGCAGGCTCACGACGCTCACCCGGTCCCGGTCGGCCGAGACATGGACCAGCATCAGCGAGTCCGTGCAGTCGCAGGCGACACCGCCCGCGTAGAACTCGCGCTGCTCCTCGGCGGTCGTGGTGTCCCGGGTGTCGGTGCCCATCAGCAGGATGTTCATGGCGCGCGGCGCCTGTCGGTCGGGGAGCACAGCGGCGCCGAGCAGGCCCGCGGTGGTGGCCAGGGCGAGGCTTGGCACGGCGAGCCGCAGGGTCTTATTGATCGTCACGCGACGCAAGGTAAGCCAGCGGGCCGCCGAGAGTTCGGCGGCCCGCTGGGCGGGGCTGCGGAATACAGCCCCAGGGCTCACAGGGTGAGCCCGAGTGGCGCGAAGGGTCAGTGGTTGCCCGTGCCGTTGCCGGCGAGCACCGAGATGTCGTCCAGGATGTGCGACAGCGGCTCGTCGCCCTTGGCCTGGGTGGAGTTCTCGACGCACTGCTGGTTCTGCGGGGAGGACAGCACGTTGACGTCCTGGACCGCGATCGGCACCAGGCCGAGCAGGGAGCCGACGTTCGCCTTGGCGGGCAGACCGATGCAGGGCTTGTTGAGCGAGCCCTGGATGAGCGCCATCTGCGGGCTCATGTTGCCGTACGTGGCCGAGTTTCCGAACGACTGCGAGGCGCCGTTGCCGCTGGCGGAGTGGGTACCGTCGTCGTTGCCGATCGCCATGGCCGGCGAGGCGGCACCGGCAACGGAGGCGGCGACCGCGGCGACGGCCAGAACCTTCTTGATCACTTGCTAAGTCCCTTCTGGAGAAACCCCGTCCACCGGAGCCTCCTGACCAACTCCTCCCGGCGTGCTTGGTTGCCCCCATTCACTCGAATGGCCCACGCGGGCGGAGGTGCGCCAGGGGCATTCGGGGCGCATTCCATGAATGTCCGTCCGCCGGACGATCCTTCCGGGTGAATGCCCGCAACCAATCCCGTGCCCCGGGGTTGATGCGGGAGCAGGCACCCGCTTGACGGGTCAGCAGAACCCGCGTGACGGGACACGAAACCCGCGTGGTGGGTCAGGAAAGGAAAGCGAAATGCTGAAGAAGGCAATGGCCGCTGCGGCGGTCGCCGCGTCCGTCGTGGGCGTGGCGGCGGCGGCCGCCCCCCAGGCGCTTGCCATCGGTAACGACGACGGTACGAAGTCCGCCAGCGGCAACGGCGCCCACTCCGCGTTCGGCAACTCGGTGACCAAGGGCGACATGAGCCCGCAGGCCACCCTGGTGCAGGGCTCCGTCAACAAGCTCTGCGCCGGCCTGCCGGCCAAGGCCAACGTCGGCCCCGTCCTCGGTGTGCTGCTGCCGGTCTCGGCCCAGGACATCAACGTGCTGGCCGCCCCGCAGAACCAGCAGTGCGCCGAGAACTCCACCCAGGCCAAGGGCGACGAGGCGCTGTCGCACATCCTCAGCGACATCTCGGCGCTGTCCGGCAACGGTGTGAAGAACGGCTGATCCACCGTCAGGGGCCGCCCGGAACGAGGTGTTTCACACACCCGTTCCGGGCGGCCCCGTCCATGTCAAACGTATTACCCGCCGAATTTCCTCCGCTCAGGCGAAGCGTTTCCTCAGCTGCTCTCACCGGGCGTCAATTATGTGCGGACGTACGAGTGAATTCCCCCGCGACTCGCGTTCGTCAGTTTCCTCTTCCGTCTATCCCTCGTTCTACAACCTGCCGGTCATGGTGCGGGCCCACTCCAGTCGAGCCCGCTCGGCTTCGGCCGTCAAAGAGGCATGACCGCAGAAGAAGGGAAAGTCCATGAAGAAGACCGCTGCCCTCGTCGCGGGCGCGATCCTGGCCCTCGGCGGCGCCGCTCCGGCCTTCGCCGACTCGGACGCCACCGGCGTCGCTGTCGGCTCCCCGGGGGTCCTGTCGGGCAACGTCGTCCAGATCCCGGTGCACATCCCGGTCAACGTCTGCGGTAACTCCGTGAACGTGCTCAGCCTGCTCAACCCGACGCTCGGCAACGTCTGCGTCAACGACTGACGTCGTTCGACTGCACACCGCGCGGCCGCGCCCAGGCCGGCCCCGGAGCGATCCTCAACACCGTTCCGGGGCCGGCCTTTCTCATCCCATCGAGCAGGAAGAAACGAGCGTGCGTCAGACCCTGAGCAGGGGAATGGTCGCGGCCGCCGCCGCGACGAGCATCCTGGCCCTGTGCGGCAGCCCCGCCCTCGCGGACTACGTGTCCGGCGGGACCGCCTCCGCCTCGCCCGGCGCGACGTCGGGCACCCACCGGACCGCCCCGGACGACTCCGGTCACGGCGAGACCTCGTCCGGCTCCTCCGTGTCCGGCCTGTGCGACGAGGCCTTCGACGCGCTCGCCATGGGCGCCGGCCCCTTCGGACAGCGCTGCGACGACGAGGGCGGCTATATCGACAAGAGCGGCTACGGCGACAACGGCGCCGAGAACTCCTCCGGCGGCGGCTACGGCGACGAGGACTCCGACGGCGGCTACGGCGACACCCCGTCCTCCCCGCCGCAGACGACGTCCCCGCCGCACACCAAGCCCCCGCACACGAAGCCGCCCCACACGAAGCCTCCGCACACCACGCACCCGCCGACGACCCACCCCCCGCACACGAAGCCGCCCCACACGAAGCCCCCGCACACGCACCCCCCGCACACCAAGCCCCCGCACACCAAACCGCCCCACACCAAGCCCCCGCACACCACGCACCCGCCGACGACCCATCCGCCGCACACCACGCAGCCCCCGACGCAGCCGCCCCACACGGGTGGCACCAAGCCTCCCGGCCACCCCGGCGGGCCGCCGCACATGCCCGACACCGGCAGCGGCAAAGCCCTGATCGCCGCCTCGGGAGTCAGCGCCGCGCTGATCGCGGCCGGCGCCCTGCTCTTCCGCCGGGGCCGCAGGACCGGTTCCCACCGCTGAGCGCCGAGCGCTGAGCCACGGCGGGCCCCGGCCGGCCGCCCCGCGCCCCGGGTGGCGTCCCTCGCGCCGTCACCCGGGGCGCCCGTGCGTACGGCGCCCGTGTGGCTCAGTGGCTGCCGGCCCTCTCGTCGTCCACGGGCCGGCCCGCGGCCGGGCCGTTCCCGAGGGGCGCGCCGCCCTGGCGGACCACCCGGGGCGCCCCGGCCGACGGCTCCTGCCGCGGCGCGGGCAGCCGGTCCAGCAGCCGGCCCGCCACATGCCGCGACCACAGCGCGCGCAGCGCCCGGCCCGGCGCCGGGTCGTCCGCGGCGTGCCAGGCCAGCTCCCGGCCCGCGGGCGCCGGCCGCAGAGCGGTGAGCGGGGCGTAGTTCTCCACGACGAACTCCCGCCCCGGCCGCGGCCGCCCCTGCGGCAGCGGACGGTGGGGCAGGTCCAGATGCAGCGCGCGGACGACGTCCAGACCGGCGCCGTCGGCGAAGAGCCGGAACTGGGCGCCGGGGCGCGGGTTGAAGTCCAGCAGGTGGTAGTCGCCGGCACCGCCGAGCCGGAAGTCCAGGTCGAGGACACCGCGGTAGCCGAGCCCCGCGGTGAGGTGCTCGGCGAGCGCCCGCACCCGCGGGTTGGGGGTCCAGGTGCCGACGGCGGTCAGCCCCGCCGCGCGCGGCCAGGAGCGCAGCTTGCGGCCGGACCCGCCCCCGCGCACCGAGCCGCCGCGGTCGGCGTAGCCGTGGAAGAACCAGTCGCGGTTCTCGCCCGGCGGCAGGAACTCCTGGAGCAGCAGCGCGCTGCCCGCCTCCGTGCCGCGCGCGTGCAGCTCCCGCGCCTCGCGGGCGGACCGCACCAGGACCGTGCTGCGCAGTCCGCTGCCGGGCGGCAGCAGCCACGGCCGGCTCCACTTCGCGACCACCGGCAGGCCCAGCCGCCACGCGGCCGAGGCGGCCTCCGCCGGGCTGTCCGGGAGCAGCGTCCGCGGATGCGGTACGTCCAGCGCCGCGCACACCGAGGCCAGCTCCGCCTTGTCGGCGACGTGCTCCGGCGCGGTGCGGGAGGGGCCGGGCAGCAGATAGGAGGAGGCCAGCTCGCCGCGCAGCCGGTCCGCCGCGACCGCGCCCGCGTCGTCCATCGGCACCAGCACTGCCGGGCGCGCGATCCGGGCGGCGACCTTGCGCAGTACCTCCGTGACCACGGCGTCGGACGCGCCGGGCGGCGGCGGGGCGTGCAGCCCGCGCAGAAAGCGCGAGGCACGCACCGGGCTCCGCGCGCAGTCGGCGACCACATGGACCTCCACGCCCGCCCGGCCCAGGGAACGGACCGCCCCGAGCGTCCCGTGGTGGAAGGGATTGCGGTCGATCCGCAGCAGCACCGCGGGAACACGGACATCGAACAGGGGCACGGACGGATTTCCTCACGTCGGATCACCCGGGTGGGCGAGCGGGGCACACGGACGCCGTAACGGCGCTGGCGGGGAGCACATTCATATGACTGAGTGTCAGTACTGAGCGCGAGAGAGAAGAAGGGAGCAGGTATGGCCCCACAGCAACGTCGGTCCCGGTCCCGGCGCCTGGCGCTGGTCGCGGCGACGGCCGCGGCATCGGCCGTCCTGGCGTCCGGTCCAGGTTTTGCCGCGGGAATCGGAGTGGTGGCCGTCGGCGACCCTCCCGCCCCCGCGGCATCTCCCGCGCCCGCGGCGGGCGACCCGGCCCCGGCACAGGCCCCGGCCCCGGCCGCGGCGGCGGAGCAGCGGCCCGCCTTCGGCGCCTACCTCGACTACGGCTCCCGCGGCGTGGCCCGGATCGCGGAGTTCAGCTCCTGGCTGGGCGGCGCCGACGTACGGGTCGGCCACACCTACCTGCCCGGCGACCGCTGGAGCAACATCGAGGGGCTGCCCGGCTTCCTGGACGTGTGGGCCGACTGGCGCACCGCACGTGAGGACCGGATGTTCGTCCTCAACGTGCCCATGCTGGAGCGCAACGAGGAGGGCCTGTCGGACGCCGAGGTGCGCCGGCTGCTGCGGCAGGGCGCGTCCGGGGCGTTCGACCGTCACTTCCGCACCCTGGCCGAACGGCTGGTGGCGCTGCGGGTGCCGGACACGGTGATCGTGCTCGGCTGGGAGATGAACGGCATCACGTACACCCACCGCTGCGGACCGGACCCCGCGGCCTGGAAGACGTACTGGAACCGGATCGTCACCGCCATGCGGTCCGTGCCCGGCCAGGAGTTCAAGTTCGACTTCACGCCGAGCCGTGGGCGCGACGCGGTGCCGTGGACGCAGTGCTATCCCGGTGACGCCACCGTCGACATCATCGGGATGGACGCGTACGACCAGCCGGAGGGCATGTCCTTCGACCAGCAGGTGAAGGAGCCGTACGGGCTCCAGGCCCATGTGGACTTCGCGAAGGCCCACGGGAAGGCCATCTCCTTCCCCGAGTGGGGACTGTTCCGCAACGGCGACAACGCCGAGTACATGCGCCGCATGCTCGCCTGGATGGAGCAGCACAAACCGCTGTACAACACGGTGACGGACTACTGTCCGCACGGCGTGTGGCAGTGCGGGCGCAACCCCGGGGCCTCGGCGGTGTACCGCGAGATGCTGTCGGCCCGCCCGCAGGAGCCGACGCCCGCCCCGACGCCGACGGTGCCCACCCCGACACCGACCACACCCACCCAGCCCCCGGCGAACTGCTCGCCGGTGGAGCTGGGCGACTGGGTCGAGCACTGGCTCGGCGGGAAGCTGTGCCTCAAGTTCGACTGGTGGTCGCGGCTGCGCTGACCGCGCACGCGCCGGGTGGCGGCGGGCCCTCTCAGGACCCGCCGCCACCGTCGTGCTCCTTCCGGCGCAGCAGTTCCTTGGCCCGCTGCCGGGCCGCGACCTCGGCGAGGGCGGCACCGAGCAGCGGGGCGGTGCGCCGACGGGCCAGCAGCAGCCGCTGGTTGACGACCGGTTCGGGACGCCAGTGGTGCTTGTACGGCTCGTTCCCGCGCAGCAGGCTCAGCGTGCCGTGACCGCCGCCGCGGGTGTGCTCGGCGCAGGCGTCCAGGAGCATCACCGCCACGTCCGCCTTCCGCTCGCGCAGCCGGGGGTGGGCGCCGTAGAGATAGCCGCCGGCCAGGCGCGGCGACATCAGGGTCAGATCGACCGCGACCACGTCGTCGTCCAGCCGGAACTCGGTGACCACCGCGTCGCCGGAGCGCACCATCGGGCCGACCGAGCGCGCCAGATGCTCCCCGAACCGGGGCCGCAGATGCTCGCCGGTCACCTTGCGGCCCTGCCACTGGAGCCGGTGCAGCTCCAGCAGCCGGCGCAGCGCGTCGTCCACCCCGTCGGGGCGCACGACGGAGCGGTGCACACCGAGCGCGCGCAGTTTGCGCAGCTTGGCGCGCACCCGCTGCTGCGCCTTGGCGGAGGGCAGCCGCGCGACCAGCTCGTCCATGGGCAGCGCGGGCAGCTCCAGGCACACGGAGTCGCTCACCCGGTGGCGCGGGCCGTCCCAGCGGTCGAAGACCCGCTCGGCGGCGGCGCCCGGCCGGACCTCGCGGAAGTCGATCAGCGCGCTGCGGGCGGCCGCCGCGAGCCCCTCGGTGAGCGCCGCGACCGCGCCCTCGGCGTGCGCGTCGTCCAGCAGGACGTCCGCGTAGTCGGAGATCGCCCCGCCGATCGGCACCAGCGCGGGCAGCGGACGTCGTACGGCCATCAGCGGCGCGGCGGCCACCGGTTCGCCCCCCGGCGCGCGGACCAGGAGCAGCCGCAGCCGCCCGCGCCGGCCGTACGACAGCCACCACGAGTGCAGCCAGGGATGGCTCTGGAACGGTGTCGCGGCGGCGCAACGGCGGTACAGGCGGCCCCAGTCGGCGGCCAGGGCGGCGAAACCGGCGTCGGTGGTGATCAGTTCGGAGGTGTACGACGCCTTCACAGGGCGCCGCGGGTGTCGGCGGCGACGGCCGGGGCGGGCAGGGAGGCCGCGGCTTCCGCGGCGCGCGGGACCCGCCGGGGCCGGACCAGCAGGACCATGCCGCCCAGCAGCCCGCCCGCGCTCGCGCCGACCAGGCCGGTCAGCGCCGGGGACGCGGAGGACGGCTCGACGGGCTTGACGGCACGGGCGAACTGCTGGAGTTCCACGTTGGTGGCGCCCGAACTGTCGGCCGCGTGCCGGGTCAGCGCACGGGAGACGGCGTTGGCCATGTCGGCGGCCAGGTCGGGCCGCGAGGAGGTGGCGGAGACAGCGACCATCGGGGCGTCCGGGGACGTCGCGGTCGTCACGGCGGACCGGAGCGTCGCCGCCGGCACGCCCGCCCACACCTGGGCGTCGCCGAGCACCGCCACCTGGGTGGCGACCCGGCCGTACGCCTGGGCGAAGCCGAGCGCGGCCGCCGGGTCGGCCTTGTCGGCGGGGACGGCGACGACGTACGCGGTCGCGGTGTACGACGGCGTCTTCAGCGCGCCGTACGCGCCGCCCAGCACACCCCCGGCCAGCACGCCGGCTGCGATCACCGTCCACGGCGGCAGGGACCTGGCGCGGGCCAGCGGGCGGGGCGCGCGGTGCTGGGCGGTGGGGTTGTCGGTCATCAGGAGCTCACTTCCTGGGCTGAGGGGGACGACGAGGGGGCGACCGCCGCCGCGTACACGTCCATGAGCCGGGCGGCGCTGCGGGTGATGCTGTAGTGCCGGGCCGCCTCGGGGGCGGTGCGCGGCGCGGGGGCGGACGCGCGGACCTCGGTGACCGCGCGCGCGAACTCCCCGGCTCCGCCCGTGACACGGCGGGCGGTACCGGCCGCGCCCGGCGGCAGGTCCTCGACGGCGGGGCAGGAGGCGTAGAGCACGGGCAGGCCCGCGGCCAGGGCCTCCACCACGGCCAGCCCGAACGCCTCTTCGGGGGACGGCGAGGCCAGCACGTCCATCGCGGAGGTCAGGGAGGGCAGATCGGGGCCCGGCGAGCCGTCCGGCACACAAGGGCGCTCTCCGGTGAACAGCACCCGGTCGGCGACCCCGGCCTCGTGCGCGGTGCGCTGCAGGACGTTCTCCTCGGGGCCGCCGCCGACCAGCAGCAGCCAGTGGTCGCCGGGCAGCAGGGCCAGCGCACGGACCAGCACGTCGAAGTGCTTGCCGGCGGTGAGACGGCCGACACCGCCGACGACGTAGGCGCCCTCGGGCAGGCCGAGGCGCTGGCGGGTGCGATGGCGCAGGAGCGGGTCGAAACGGAAGCGGGTCAGGTCGATGCCGTTGGGGACGACCTCGATCCGGGGCGCCGGCACGCCCCAGCGGCGCAGCCGGTCCGCGACCGTCGGCGAGACGGCGACGGTGGAGCGGCCGAGCCGCTCGGTGGCCAGATACAGGCCGCGCACACCCCGGGTGAGCCGGCGGCCCTCCATCTGGGAGTCGCCCAGCGAGTGCTCGGTGGCGACGATCGCCCGCACCCCGGCCAGCCGCGCGGCGAGCCGGCCGTAGACACAGGCCCGGTACAGGTGCGTGTGGACCAGGTCGTAGCCGCCGCTGCGGATGAGCCGGGCCAGCCGGGGCAGGGCCGCCAGGTCGCGGTTCCCAACCATGGCGAGGTCGGTCACCCGGACCCCGTCGGCGGCCAGCCCCTCGGCGACCGCGCCGGGGTTGGTGAGCGTCACCACGTCGCAGTCGACCGGCAGATGCCGCAGCAGCAGCCGCAGTTGCTGCTCCGCGCCGCCCACCCCGAGCCCGGTGATCACGTGGAGCGCCTTCATCGCGGACCTCCCACGGGCCGCCGGCGCAGCCCGTGCAGCCGGAGCTTGAGATACAGGCGTACGGCGGTGTCGCGCTGCCCGATGTGCACCCGGGGCAGGGCGAGCGGACCGGTCAGCGGGCCCGGGTCGATGGCACAGGCGTAGTCGTAGCCCGCGACCGCGACGGCGTCGACGACCCGGCGGTCGACGGTCCCGTACGGGTAGCAGAACCCGGCGACCGGAGCACCGGTCAGCTCCGCGAGCAGCGTCCTGCTCTCCCCGAGCTCGGCGGCCAGCACCCGGTCGTCCGCCTCGGTCAGGTCGACGTGGGTGAGACCGTGCGAGCCGATCTCCACGCCCTCGGCGGCCGCGTGCCGGATGCCGTCGGCGGTGAGCAGGGGCTTGCGCGGGCCCAGTGGGTCCCAGGCGTTGTCGCCGCCGAGCCGGCCGGGCAGCACGAACAGGGTGGCGTTGCAGCCGTGGCGGCGCAGCACCGGCAGGGCGGCGTCGACGAAGTCGGCGTACCCGTCGTCGAAGGTCAGCCCGACCAGCCCCTGCGCCCGGCCGCGGGCCCGGGCGGCCAGCAGTTCGGCCATCCCGACACCGGTCAGACCGCGTCTGCGCAGCCAGGCCAGCTGTCCGTCGAGCCGTTCGGGGGTGACGGTGATGCGGTAGGGGTCGTCGGCGCAGTCGGCCACCGAGTGGTACATGGCCACCCAGGGGGCGGACGTCCTCGACGGTGATCTGCCGGTGTCAACGGTTACGGCCATAGGGGCGCCTTAGGGTCGCGGGACGTACGGATCGGAGTGCCGGTGCGATGCCCTGGGCGCCCAGCGCCCAGCCCAGCAGGACGAAGACGATGGTGACGGTGGTGCCGCCCGCGGCCAGGCCGGGCAGCGCCCCCTCGAAGCGGCTCGCGGCGAACGCCCCGGCGGCGCCCGCGGCCAGCGCCGCCAGCACCGGACGGCTCAGCTCGCCCAGCACCGGCCGGAGCCGGACGGGGACGCCCCGGCCGCGCGTGCCAGCCAGCATCAGCGCGGCGGTGACGGTGATCCCGGCGGCGTTGGCGGCGGCGATGCCGAGCACCCCCCAGGGGCCGACGGCGAGGACGCCGGTCCAGGTCGTGGCGAGGATGCCGAGGGCCATCGCGCCGACCGGGTACCAGCTGGCGCGGGCCGCGGAGAAGTAGGAGCGGGCCAGGACCCCGACCAGGGTCTGCCCGAGCAGTCCGAGCGCGTACACCCGCATGACTCCGGCCGTGGCCTCGGTGTCCCGCGCGGTGAACGCGCCGCGCTGGAAGAGGAGTTCGATCATCTGCGGGGCGCACGCGACCACCGCCGCCGTGCCCAGCAGCACCATGCACGCGGCCAGCGCCAGGTCCCGCTCCACCCGGCCGCGGGCGCGCTCGGTGTCGCCGTCGGCGAGTGCGCGGGCGACCACCGGGAAGGTGACCGTGCACAGCATCAGCGACAGCACCATCGGCATCTGCGCCACCTTCTGGGCGTAGTTGAGATGCGAGATGGCGCCGGAGGGCAGGTGCGAGGCGAGGAACCGCTCGACGAGGATCTGGGACTGACGGCACAGGGCGAACAGCAGCACGGTGGCGACCAGGGCGATCCCCACCCTGCGGTCCCGCTCCCGCCCCCGGCCCGGCTCGCGCGGCGCGGTGCGGCGCAACTGCCGCATCAGCGAGGGGAGCTGGACGAGGAACATCAGACAGCCGCCCACCGCCACACCGGCCGCCGCCGAGCGCACCCCCCAGCGCCCACCGAGGACGAACATGCCGGTGATGATGCCGGTGTTGTACGCGACGTAGATCGCCGCCGGGGCGAGGAAACGGCGGTGCGCCCGCAGGACGGCGCTGCAGTACCCGGCGAGACCGAAGCTGACCACGCAGGTCGCGGTGAGCCGGGTGCAGTCGACGGCCAGGCCGGGGTCGGGCAGGCCGGGGGCCAGGGCCCCGACCAGCCACGGCGCGATCAGCACCAGCAGTCCGCCGGCCGCGACCAGGGCCAGGGCCAGCCGGGGCAGGGTGGCCGCCACCAGCGCCCGCACCGGGTCCCCGCCGCCTCCCCGGGCCCGCCGCGCCAGGGCCACGCTGAACGCGGGGATCAGCGCGAACGCGAGGCCGTCCTCGATCAGCAGGGTGGCCGCGAACTCCGGCACGGTCCAGGCGACCAGGAACGCGTCCGTGCCGCTCCCCGCCCCGAACAGCCTCGCCAGCGCCTGGTCGCGCACCAGGCCGAGCACCGCCCCGGCCATCGACAGGAACGCGGTGACCAGCGCGGCACGGGCCAGGAACCGGCTGGTGGGGTGGGGGAGCCCGGCGGGGTCGCCGGGGCGCGGGGGAGGGCCGGCGGGAGGAACGGGAGGAAGGTGCCCGGTGGAGCGGTGGGTGCGGGCGGTGGGCGGGGCCGGAGTACGCGGGTGCGGGGAGGCCTGAGTACGCGGGTGTGGCGAGGCCTGGGTGTTCCGGCCGACTGAGGCGTGCCCGGCCGGTGCCGTGGGGGCGTCCGGGGTGTGCAGCTCTCCGGTGGTGTGCCCGGTCGGGGCGGCGGGACGGGGCGCGGGCCGGGCCGTGGAGGCCGATTTTGCGGTCGGTACGGCGGCTTCGTTCGCCGTCGGTTGTCCGGTCGGTACGGCGGCTTCGTTCGCCGTCGGTTGTCCGGTCGGTACGGCGGCTTCGTTCGCCGTCGGTTGTCCGGTCCGTACGGCAGCCACGTCCGAGGCGTACAGCCTGCCGGTCGCGCGGCCGGTGGGGGCGGTGGGGCCCGCCGCGCCCAGGGGATACCCGGGCTCCTCCCCGGCCCGCTCGCCGGGACGGGCCGGCGGCAGGCCCGCCGCGTCCTCGGCCCGGGGCGGCCGTGAGGGCGTCACGGTCATCGCGCCGCGACCTCCTCGGCGGACGCCGGACCGCCGGGCGCCGCGACCCCCTGCGCGCGGGCCGGGCCGCCGGGCGCCGCGTCCGCTCCGCTCGCCAGTGCCCACCACGCCGCGAGCCCGAAGGACACGGCCGTCAGCACGGTCGAGGGGCCGCCGATGTCGGCGTAGAAGAAGTCGGTCAGCTGCCAGGTCAGCAGGCCGCAGGAGACCAGCGCGCAGTCGAGGCCGGTGCCCGTGCGGTGGGCGCGGGGCAGCCGGCGCAGGGCGCAGACCAGCAGGGCCAGCCAGCTCCCGGCGAGGGCGAGCAGTCCGATCAGCCCCTGCTCGGCGAGGACCAGCAGATACATGTTGTGCGGGGACAGCAGCGGCTGCCTGCGAAAGGCGGCCCCCGCGCCCTCGGTGTCGCTGCCCGAGGACAGGGCGAGCGAGGCGTGCGCGTCGCGGTGCTCGGGGAAGCCCTTGAGACCCACTCCCGTCAGCGGCCGCTCGCGCCACATCCCGGTCGCCGCCGCCCACAGGCTGTACCGGTCGGTGACCGACTGGTCGGGCGCGTCGGTGACCTGGGTGATGCTGGCGATGCGCTCCTGGAGCATGGCCGTGCCGAACCCGAGGCCGCCGACCAGCAGCACACCGGCGGCCAGGGCGGCCGCGGCCGCCTTCAGCGCCCGCCGCGGCCCGGCCAGGCACAGTTGCACCACGCAGGTCACGGCCGTGGCGATCCAGGCGCCCCGGCTGAACGACAGCGCGAGCGGCACCAGCAGCGCGAGGGCGCAGGCCAGGGCGATGGCGCGCTGCCTGAACGGCCCGCGCCCGAGGGCGAGTCCGACCGCGCAGACCAGGCCGAACGACACCACGGTCGCCATGCCCATCACGTCCTGCGCGCCGAAGGTGCCCACCGCCCGCAGCGTCCGGCCCTGGTAGGAGGCGCCGGTGCCGGTGACGTACTGGTGGACGCCGACCGCGCCCTCCCAGCCGGCCAGGGCCACGAACGCCCAGGCCAGCAGCCGGAAGTCGGCCCGGTCCCGGACCAGCAGCAGCACCGCCGCCGGGACCAGCACGAACACCTGGAGATAGCGGCCGAGTCCGGCCAGCCCGGCCCCCGGCGAGGACGCGCCGACCGCG
The DNA here is from genome assembly GCF_042873115.1 of Streptomyces sp. NPDC005017. NCBI lineage: Bacteria > Bacillati > Actinomycetota > Actinomycetes > Kitasatosporales > Streptomycetaceae > Streptomyces > Streptomyces sp. NPDC005017. The sequence continues at coordinate 339,799 of NZ_JBIALD010000001.1, forward strand.
GCCAGCGTCAGCCCCACCACCGGCAGGGCCAGCACGATCGCCGCCGTCCGGCTCAGCGGACGGCGCCGCTGCCGCAGCAGACGGACCGCGCAGAAGCCGACGACCAGCGCGGACAGCGCGTCGGCGGGGCCCGCGCCGCCCTCCCCGCCGGGGGCGATCGGCAGGCCGAGCAGGGCGACCACGGCCACCACCGGCCACACCGGCGACGGTGTCCGGCGGGGTGTCGGCGGCAGGGCGAGGCTCATCGGGTCAGCTCCCCGTCGGGCGGACGAGCGTGGACGCGGTGCGGGCCAGGATGCAGACGTCCTGCCACAGCGACCAGTTGTCGATGTAGGCGTTGTCGAAGCGGGCCCGGTCCTCGATGGAGGTGTCGCCGCGCAGCCCGTTGATCTGGGCCAGCCCGGTGATGCCGGTGCGCATCCGGTGGCGGGCCGCGTAACCGGGATGGGTCTGGCTGAACTGGCCTACGAAGTAGGGCCGTTCGGGGCGCGGGCCGACCAGGCTCATGTCGCCGCGGAAGACGTTCCACAGCTGGAGCAGTTCGTCCAGCGAGGTGCGGCGCAGGAAGCGGCAGAACCACGGCATGTCCCGCTGGTTCGCCACGCTCCAGCGGGTGGCGGCCTCGTGCGCGTCCATCGGGCGGTAGGTGCGCAGCTTCAGCAGGGTGAAGGGGCGCCCGTCCTTGCCGATGCGCTCCTGGCGGAACACCACCCCCGGCCCCGAGATGCACCGCAGCGCCGTCGCGCACACCAGCAGCAGCGGGCTGACCGCCACCAGCAGCGCTCCGGACACCACCACGTCCAGCACCCGCTTGCCGGCGCTGCCGCGCAGGCCCGAGCCGAGCCGCAGCCTGCGGCAGGAGAACCCGGCGAGCAGTTCACGCGCCTCGTGGGCGGGCGAGTCGGCGTCCAGCTCCCACACCGCGCACCCCGACTCGGCGAGCGCCCGCAGCAGCGGCGCCTGCTGCACCCGCGCCGAGGGGTGCACGACGAGGATGTCCCGTACGGCGTTCTGGATGAGCGCCCGCTGCACCTCCCCGCCGGTGGTCAGCACGGGCAGTCCTTCGACGCCCTCGTGGTGGGCCGCGACGACACCGACCGGCCGCACCCCGCAGCGCGGGTGGCGCAGCACGGCCGCGGCCACCCGCTGCGCGGTGGGCGCCGGGCCGACGACGAGAGCCGCGCGGGGGCGGCGCAGCAGCGCGGTCCGGCGCCGCCGGTGCACGAGGGCCCGCCCGGTCATGGCCGTCGCCGACTGCGTCAGGACGCCGAGGGCCAGGGTGCGGGCGGACAGCGCGGCGTGCGGGGAGTACGCCGCGAGAGTTGCGGCCAGGCCCAGCCAGACGACCACGATCCGCCCGCAGACGGCGGGGAGTTCGTCGAGTACGCCCGGCATCCGCACGGTCCGGTGCGGGCGCAGCAGCAACGCCGCGGCCACCAGCAGCCCCACCAGCACCGGGTGCCGGTCGGTCAGGGCCAGGGTGCCCAGCAGCGCGGCCGTGGTGTCGGCGGCGATCAGTGGCAGCGGGGACGCGGGGCGGGCTCTGGGTCTGCGCGCGGGGAACAGGAAGCCCGAGGCGCGGCGATGGCTGCGCGGTACCAGGGTGAGGGGCGTCGGTCCGTGGTCCCGTGCCTGCGTGCCGGGCGAGGGGACGGTGCTTTCCGCGGTCACGAGTGGATGTGCTCCCTGTCCTCGGTGGGCGCGGGACGCGCCGCAGGGTCCTCGGTGAGCGTGGGGCGGGGCGCGGGGGCCTCGGCCGGGCCGGGGTCCCCGGTGGGCGGGAGATCCGCCGCCGGGCAGGCCGTTCGCCGTGCGCCGCCGAGCAGTTCGCGGTACAGGTCCGTGACCGCGCCCGTGGTGTGCCGTACGTCGTGCGAGGCGAGGACGTGGCGGCGTCCCTGGTGGCCGAGGGACTCGCGCTGCATCGGGTCGAGCAGCAGCGCGGCGAGGGCCTCGGCGAGCGCGGCCGGGGCCATCGGGGGCACCAGGCAGCGGGGCGCCAGCCCGGACGGCAGGCTCTCCCGGGAGCCGTCCACGTCCGTCAGCAGCACCGGGCGCCCGCACGCCATCGCCTCCAGCGGCGCCAGCGCCATGCCCTCCCAGCGCGAGGGCAGCACCACCAGATCGGCGGCCTGGTACCAGGGCACGGGGTCGGCCACCGCACCGGCGAACAGCACCGACTCCGGTGCCACCGCGGCGAGTTGCTCGCGCAGGGGGCCGTCCCCGACGAGCGCGAGCCGCGCCCGGGGCACCCGCCGCAGCACCCTGCGCCAGGCCTCGAGCAGGACGTCCTGCCCCTTCTGTTCGCACAGCCGCCCGACGCACACCACCAGCGGGGCGGCGGGGTCGCAGTCCGGCAGCAGGGACGCCCGTACGGTGTCCACGGCGGCCGGGTGGAAGGCCTCGGTGTCGACGCCGTTCGGGACGACGCTCCACCGCGCGGCGATCCCCGCGCGCACCCCCCGCCGCCGCTCGGCCTCGCTGACACACACCGTTCGCCGCGCCCAACGCGCTCCGAACCGTTCCCAGTTGAGGGCGAGCGCGGCGGTGGCGCCGCCGACCGCCTCGAACGACCAGGCGTGCGGCTGGAACACCGTCGGGATCCGCCCGCGCAGCGCGAGCCGTGCCGCCAGACCCGCCTTCGCGCTGTGCGCGTGCACCAGTTCGGGCCGTACCTCCCCGGCCAGACGGCCGAGGGAGCGCACCTCCCGGGCCAGCGCGGGGCCGGGCGAGCGGGTCGCCGGCCAGTGCAGCACCTCGGCGCCGGCCTGGTGCAGCAGGCCGGTCAGCGGCCCGTCGGGGCAGGCCACGCTCACCCGCAGCCCGGCCGCGAGCTGGGCGCCGACCAGCTGGACGACCACCCGGGCCACCCCGCCGTCCACCGGCTGCGTGACGTGCAGGACCCGCGGCGGGGGGTCGGTTGCTGACTGGTGCATGCGCGGTTTCCTCGCTCACGGATGACGCTGGGGACGTGCGGGAACGCGCTTCACTGCTGGGCGCCGACGGCGACGGAGAGCACGCCGGCCCATGCCGCGTCCCGTGAGGGAACGAGTCGGGAGCCCGGCTGGTCACCGCCGCGCCGCAGACCCGCGGTCCGTTCGAACGCCTCCGGGCCGGGGGCCGGGCCGTGTGCGTACGCCGGTTCGCGCGCCCCCGCCGCCCCGCCGGCCGTCGAAATCGGCACGTCGTCCGGAGGTTCGGCGACGGCGTTCCGCGGGGGACCCGGGGGAATGCGCATGACCGGCTTTCCCTTTCGTGCGATTTGCTGGCTATAAGGGCGGGTCGGGAGGTCCGCAACTGTAGCCGTTATCCGTACTAATCCTCCGAAAATGGGCATGTGTGTCGGAATCGTGAAGTCTGGCCTTCGGTGAGATCACCCCATTGGCGGCACAACTCATCGGCGTGCCATGCGTTTTCACAACGCCGGGCATCCCCGCCCTGGTGTCTTGTGTCAATCTCCAAGGAGCTCCTCTCCATGTCGCGTATCGCGAAGGGCCTGGTCCTGACCTCTGCCGCTGTCGCTGCCGTCGCCGGCGGTGCCGGTGTGGCCGCCGCCGACTCCGACGCGGTGGGCGGCGCCGCCCACTCCCCGGGTGTGCTGTCCGGCAACGTCGTCCAGGCTCCGATCCACGTCCCGGTCAACGTCTGCGGCAACACCGTCAACGTGATCGGCCTGCTGAACCCGGCGTTCGGCAACACCTGCGTCAACGCCTGACGCGTTCTCGCGAAGCCGGCCGTCCTCCCGCCCCAGGGAGGGCGGCCGGCTCGTCGTTGCGGGTGTGCACGGTTCCCTGCTCCGAACGGGGGTTCCGTGCAGAGGGTGCGGATCGCTCTCGACAGGCCCTTCGGCCTGGGGTGATGCCCGCGCGGGTGGTGATCGGGTCCGACGGGTGGGAGGCGTGACGTGATCGATCGGTTGCGGAGAGCGAACGTCACTCCCATGGTGGACACGAGATCTGACGCACCACCGAAAGGAACACGTATGCGCGGTCTGCCCGTAAGGCGTATCGGTACCACCGCCCTGTGCGCCGCCCTCGTTCTCGGGATCGCCGGTCCGGCCGCGGCCGGCAGCGGTTCCGGTCAGGAGCGCACCCGGGCGGCGTCCCGAGCGCCCGTCCCCGGGGCCGACTCGCTCCTCGCCCAGGTCGAGAACCTGGGCGACATAGGCACCCTCACCCCTGTCACCGACCTCGTCGACACCGCGCTCAAGGCGGAGAACGGCCGGCTCACCGCGGAGCAGGCCACCCGCCTGGGCGAAGCCGCCCGGGCGGCCGTCGCCCAGGCGGTGGCCGCGGACCCCTCCCGCCCGACGCTTCCTCAGACACCCGCCGCGCCCACGGTGCCCATGGCTCCGGACACGGCCACGGCACCCGCCGTCCCCGCCGAGCCGGGGCTGCCCGCCCTCACCCGCGGCGCCGACCGGGCGCCGTCCGCCGACCTGCCGGACGACGCGCTCGCCGGCCTCCAGAAGGCGGTCGAGTCACTGCTCGCGGCCGTCACCTCGGGGAACGTCGCCGGTGTGCTCCCGGCGGCCACCGCCCTCGTCACCGGCCTGGTCGACCTGATCGCCTCGGCACTGCCGGGCGGCGGACTGCCCGCGCCGAGCCTGCCGGGGCTGCCCCAGCTGCCCGGCCCGCCGGTGAGCCCGCCGGAGCTGCCGCCGGGCGCTCCGGAACTGCCCGCGAGCACTCCGGAGCTGCCGGTGGCACCCGCGGTGCCGGAGGCGCCCTCGGTCCCGGCGGAGGCACCGTCCGTCCCGGTGGAGGTGCCCTCCGTCCCGGCGGACGCGCCGCCGCTCCCGGTGGACGCGCCCGCGCTGCCCGCCTCGGGGCTGCCGCCGCTCGTCTGACACGGCACCGCGGCCGTCACCGCCGGTTCCGCAGCGCGCGCGGGCCGGCGGCGACGGACGTTGTGGCTGCCGTTGTGGCTGCCGTTGGGACGGCCCCTCGCGCGTGTCGGCGGGGGACGGCCGTTCAGGCGGTCCCTCCCCCGCAGTCGGCGAGGTGGCCCCTCCCGGCGACCGGCCTCGCTCCGGTCGCCCTCCGGCTCTCCTCCCTGCGACCGGCCTCGCTCCGGTCGCCCTCCGGCTCTCCTCCCTGCGACCGGCCTCGCTCCGGTCGCCCTCCGGCTCTCCTCCCTTCTCCTCCCTGCGACCGGTCCCGCTCCGGTCGCCCTCCGGCTCTCCTCCCTTCTCCTCCCTGCGACCGGTCCCGCTCCGGCTCTCCTCCCTGCGTAACCGATCCCCTCCCTGCGTAACCGATCCCCTCCCTGCGTAACCGATCCCCTCCCTGCGTACCGATCGCCTCCCTGCGTACCGAATTCCGCATGCGGAACCGGGATCACGGAAATTTCCCCCGCCTTCGGAGTTTCCGCTCCGGCGTCATCTCGTTGTGCACGGCGTCAGAATTCCCCCCGGTGACACGAGTTGCCGAAGAAAGGAACACGATGAAGTCCCTGAAGGCTGCCGCTGTCGTTGCCGGTTCCCTGGCCCTCGCCGGTGCCGCCGCACCCGCGTTCGCCGCCAGCTCCGCCGACCTCACGCCCACCAGCCTCACCGGCGCCGTCAACAACGTCACCAGTGGCCGCCTCCAGCCCGGTGTCGCCGACGCGATGCCGCTCCAGCACCAGTCGGACGCGCTGAACACCGAGAACCCCGAGTCCGTGCTGAACACGGTCAAGGGCGCGACCACCGCGCTGAACTCCGCGGGCGGTCTGCTCGGCGGCCTGCCGCTCCAGGGCTGACGAATTCCGGGCCCTTTTCCGCGATTCCGGGGCCCGGGAAAGCGCGGAGAGCCGACACCGTGCCGTGTCCCACGCCTTTCCGGGTGCGTGGGGCGCGACGCACGGTGTCGGCTCTCTCCATCTCCGTCCCCGCGCTGTTCGAGAGGCCGTCCCCCGATCGTGTGGAGCCCGCCCGCGGGGTCCCCCGGTCGGGTGAGAACCCGCCCGGCGGTGTTCCGCCCCGTCGGTATGGTCGCGCGGTGACCTCAACCCCCAGCGCAACCCGCCCCTTCCACCCCGCCGATCTCGGCACCCTCGTCGTCATGGCGTGGAGCGGCGAGGCCCCCGACGGCGGCGACATGCCCTACCTGCTCGCCTACTGCCTCGGCGACGGCCCCGGCGGCCCCGAGGCGACCAGCGAGGCCGTGGCCCGACTGCTCGCCGACAAGGGACTGCCCGTCGGCGGAGACCTCGTCGACGGCAACGTCACGTCCAACGTGCCCGCCAGCCTGCTGGTCGAGGCCGGCCAGGCCGTGCTCACCCTGCCGCCGCTCAACGCCCAGTGCCCCGCCCCGCCCGAGTGGCTCGCCGCCGTCGGCGAACGCGGCTACGCCTACCTGGTGTTCACCACGCGCCCCTGGCCCGAGGCCGCGCCCGGCCGTCCGGTCGAGCCCGAGGCGCTGGCCGCGTTCGCGGGCGCGGAGGAGACCCTCACCGCCGCCGCGCACGTCGTCCTGCCCGCGCGCAGCCTGCGCGTCTGAGCCGGGGTGACCGCCGCCGCGGGACAGCGGGTGCGGCACACGGCGGGCTCCGGCCGCGGCTTCGCCCTGCTGCTGGTGATCACCGGCGCGGCCGGACTGCTGGCCGCCTGGGTCATCACCATCGACAAGTTCAAGCTCCTGGAGGACCCCGACTTCACGCCGGGGTGCAGCCTGAACCCGGTCGTGTCCTGCGGCAGCGTCATGGAGAGTGACCAGGCCGAGGCGTTCGGGTTCCCCAACCCGATGCTGGGCCTGGTCGCCTACGGCATCGTGATCTGCGTCGGTGTCGGCCTGCTGGCCGGGGCGGTCTTCCCGCGCTGGTACTGGCTGACCTTCCTGGCCGGCTGCCTGTTCGGCATCGGCTTCGTCTCCTGGCTCCAGTTCGAGTCGCTGTACCGGATCAACGCGCTGTGCCTGTGGTGCTGTCTGGCGTGGATCGCCACGACCGTCCTGTTCTGGTACGTCCTCGCGCACACCGTCCGCCAGGGCTTCCTGCCCGCGCCGGCCTGGGCCCGTACGTTCCTCGACGAGTTCGCCTGGGTGCCGCCGGTGCTGCACCTGGGAGTGATCGGCATGCTCGTGCTGACGCGCTGGTGGGATTTCTGGACGAGCTGACGTCCCCGCGAACGCGGCGTACGAACGGTCGGCGTGCGGGGCCCGGACGGGAGACACCGTCCGGGCCCCGCACGTGCGCCGTTCCTCCTATGGACCTACGGAAGGTGACCGCGCGGGCCGGACGGCGGTTACCGGTGCGGGGTGCACACGGCACACCGAACCGGACGAGGAGAGCGCGATGGTCGTTGGTGTCGGCGGAGTGGCGGTCGGGGCGGAGCAGGGTCCCGCGAGACGGGCGAGCGGAACCCGGCGCGACATGCTGCGCGGGCTGGCCGCGTCGGCGGGCGCGCTGGCGCTCGCGCCGGTGGTCGCCGCCTCCCGGCCGGTGCGCGCGGAGCCGGCCGACGGCCGCCCGGGCGAGGAGGCGTTCGACGAGGTCTACCTCGGCCACCACATCCGCGGGATCAAGACGCTGCCGGGCCGCACCTTCGGCGACGGCGAGTGGCACGTCACCGTCGACGGCCGGCCGCTCCAGCTGATGCGGCGCGCCGACGGCACCTGGCTGACCATGGTCGACCACTACGCCTCCTACGCCACCCCGCTGGAGGCGGCCCGTGCCGCCGTCGAGGAACTCGGCCCGGCCCAGAAACTGCGGGAGACGACCCGCCACCACCAGCACGGCACACAGCAGGGGGGACACGGCCATGGCGTACGTCCGTAAGGACGTCAGCACCCTGACGAGCGCCGAGCGGCGCCGGTTCGTCAAGGCGATGCTGGAGCTCAAACGGCGCGGCGAGTACGACGAGTTCGTACGGATGCACATCGAGTACTACGTCGCCGACGGGGAGGGCGGTCTGCGCACCGCCCACATGGCCCCGTCCTTCCTGCCCTGGCACCGGCAGTTCCTGCTGGACCTGGAGAAGGCGCTGCGGCGCGTCGACCCGTCCGTGACGCTGCCGTACTGGGACTGGACGCGCAACCGCGCCGCGAACTCCGTGCCGTGGACGTCGGACCTGCTCGGCGGCAACGGGCGCAGCTGGGACCGGCAGGTGACCACGGGGCCGTTCGCGTACCGGACGGGGGCCTGGACACTCAAGGAGGGGGTGACGGACGCCGAGTTCCTCACCCGGGACCTGGGCCGGGCCCGCGCCCCGATCGCGCTGCCGACGGCGAGCGACGTGGAGTGGGCGGTGAAGGACCCGGTGTACGACGTGGCGCCATGGAACTCCACGTCCGCCCGGGGCTTCCGCAACAAACTGGAGGGCTGGGGGACCGGCTCGGGCAGCGCGGCCTGGCGCAACCACAACCGGGTGCACCGCTGGGTCGGCGGGGTGATGGTCGGCGGGGCCTCGGTGAACGACCCGGTCTTCTGGCTGCACCACGCCTTCATCGACCTGCTGTGGCAGCGCTGGCAGCGGCGGCACAGCGTGCACCGCTATCTGCCCGCCCGTCCGCCGGGCTCGGGCGATCCGCAGCGGGGCCGGGTCGTGGCGCGGCTGGAGAAGCTGCCGCCGTGGGACGTGACACCGGACCGGCTGGAGGACGTCAGCCGGATCTACCGCTACGCCTGAGCGGCGGTGACGTCCTCCGCGGGAACAGGCGAGAGCCCCGGCGCACGGAGTGCCGGGGCTCTCGTGAGCGGTCGTGGACGAACCGTCAGCCGCCGTAGCCGTAGTCGTCCTCGGCCTCGTGGCCGTCCACGTTGGCGCAGGTGTTGCCGAACGCGGGGTTCAGCAGACCGACCACGTCGATCGTGTTGCCGCACACGTTGAGCGGCACGTGGACGGGGACCTGGACGAGGTTGCCCGAGAGCACGCCGGGCGACCCGACGGCCTCGCCGGCGGCGCCGGCGTCCGCCAGGGCCAGGCCGGCCCCGCCGATGGCCATGGCACCCGTGCCGAGGGCCACCACGGCCGCCTTCGCGATGCGAGACATCACGTTCTCCTTCTTGCTCGACTGAAGAGGGCGACGGCAGGTCTCGCCGCCGCACTTCCCCTTCAACGCGGGGGGTGGGGGCGGGTCACGGTGGAGACGGCCGGATCACTCTTTCCGAACAGCGCGGACCGTTCCGCGCGAGCGGACGCGCGGGGCTCCGCGCGGGCCGGACGGCGAGGGACGCCCCCTTCGGGGAGGCTTCGGGCGGACGCGGGAGCGGGCGTGGGGGCGTGCGCCACGCCCCCACGTGGTCCCGGTAATTCACCTCCGGCCTGGCGGCGGCCTGCACTAGCCTCGCGGGATGACGACGAGCACGCGGACGGCGCAGGACGAGGACGAGACAGCGGGCCCAGGACCCGGCACCGGCCTGCCCGGGGAGCGTTCCCCCGAGCGGCTGATCGGGCTGTTCGCCGAGGAGAGCCGGGTACGGGCCTTCGCGGCGGTGGCCCTCGGGGCGGCGAGCCCCGCGGAGGTGGCCGAGCGGGCCGGGCTGACCGCCAGGGGTGCGGCCACGGCCCTGGCGCGGCTGCGGGAGCACGGCGCGGTGACCAGCGGACCCGACGGGGAGCTGGGCGTCGCGTACGACGTCTTCCGCGACCTGGCCCGCGCGGGACGGCCCAGGCCCGCCGACGGCCCCGGCACGGGGGACACGCGCACCGACATGGTCCTGCGCACCTTCGTCCGCGAGGGCCGGCTGGTACGGCTCCCGGCCCGCTGGAACCGCCGGGAGCTCGTCCTGCGGCACATCGCCGAGCAGAGCTTCGTGCCGGGCATCGCCTATCCGGAGCGCGTGGTCGACGAGAAGCTGCGCGCCTGGTGCGAGGACGGCGACGTCGACCATGTGACCCTGCGGCGATATCTGGTCGATCTGCGGCAGCTGAGCCGCAGCGAGGGTGTGTACAGGCGCTTGGCCTGACAACGTTGTGCCTCGCCCCGTACAGGCGAGAAGACCGGCGTCTTCGCTGGTCGAAGGGAACTTGCGCCCCCGGCAGGACTCGAACCTGCGGCCAAGCGCTTAGAAGGCGCCTGCTCTATCCACTGAGCTACGGGGGCCGGGTGTGGCCTCGGTCGTGGTGCCCGGGTGCGGACTGAACCCCGACGTCGCCGGGGACAAGGATAGGGCTCCCCGATCCGTGTCCCTGCCGCCTCGCCTCCGTGGCTCGATGTGGAGGTTCGGTGAAGCGGTCCTGATAATCGCAGGCAGTGACGAATCGTGCATCGCTTTTGACGTCTCGGACCACGGGTGTTGTGCACTCGTTATGCCTGGACTCGACGGGTGTCCCGGACGCCCCTTCCGCCCCTTCTGTCCCGTCGGCACGCAGAGATGCCTATATGCTTCAGAATTCCCCTGAAATTGGGCATTCTTCGCATGTGGTGACCTTGGACGTACGGCCTCAGCTGCTCGACGCACTCTCCGCCCTGCGCGACCGTGTCGCCGCCGCACGCTTTCCGCTGCCCCTGGCGGGGGCCCCACGCGCGCGTGCCAACCGCGACGAACTGCTCGCGCAACTGGACGACTATCTGGTGCCCAGGCTCAGAGACCCTGAAGCACCCCTGCTCGCCGTCGTCGGCGGATCCACCGGGGCGGGCAAGTCCACCCTGGTCAACTCCCTCGTGGGACGGCGGGTCAGCGAGGCGGGCGTACTGCGGCCGACGACCCGGACACCGGTGCTGGTGTGCCACCCGGAGGACCATCACTGGTTCAGCGGCATGCGGGTGCTGCCCGACCTCACCCGCGTCTGGGTGCCCCACCAGGAGCCCGAGGACCTGCTGCTGCCCGGCGAGCATCCCGCGCGCGTGCTGCGCATCGAGACCGCCGACTCCCTCCCGCGCGGCCTCGCCCTCCTCGACGCCCCCGACATCGACTCCCTCGTCGCCGACAACCGGGTCCTGGCCGCCGAACTGATCTGCGCCGCCGACATCTGGATCATGGTCACCACCGCCGCCCGCTACGCCGACGCCGTGCCCTGGCACCTGCTGCGCACCGCCAAGGAGTACAAGGCGACCCTGGTGACCGTCCTCGACCGGGTTCCCCACCAGGTCGTCTCCGAGGTGTCCCGGCAGTACGGCGCCCTGCTCACCAAGGCCGGCCTCGGCGAGGTGCCCCGGTTCACCGTGCCCGAACTCCCCGAGTCCGCCTGGGGCGGCGGATTGCTGCCCGCCAGCGCGGTGGCCCAGCTGCGCGCCTGGCTGGTGCACCAGGCCCAGGACCCGGGCGCCCGCCAGTACGCCATGGCCCGCACGGCGTACGGCGTCCTCGACTCGCTCAAGACCCGGATGCCCGAGCTGGCCGGTGCCGCCGCCGCGCAGTACGCCGCCGCCCTGCGGCTCACCGCCGCCGTCGACTCCGCCTACGACAGCGAGCACACGCGCGTGCGCAGCCGGCTCCAGGCCGGAGCCGTGCTCGCCGGAGGCGCCCTCAAACGCTGGCGGGCCTTCCCCCTCGACTGCACCCCCGCCGAACTGCTCGACGCGCTCGTGGACAGCCTCGGCGCCCTGCTGCTGTGCGCCGTCACCGCCGCCGACGAGCGTTCCGACGACGCCTGGCGCCGCGAGCCCGCCTCGGGCGCCCCGGAGCTGCTCGCCGCCCGCGAGCTGCAGGCGGAGAGCGCCGAGCACCGCATCGGGATGGCCGTACGGCGGTGGCGGCGCGAGCTGGAGGAGTTCGCCGAGGAGGAGATCCGGGGCGTCGAGCGGAGCCAGGCCCCCGACCCCGAGGCGATCGCCGCGCTGGTCGCCACCGCGCTGCTCGGCGGACGCCGGGCGCGCTCCGCGGGCGAGCGGCTCGCCGAGCGGCTCGGGGCGCACGGGGCGCTGCGGCTGCGCGACCGGGGCGGACGGCTGCTCGCCGAGCACGTCGACCGCGTCCTGCACACCGAGCGCGAGCGGCGCCTCGCCCCTCTCGACGGCCTCGACGTGCATCCCGAGCCGCAGGCCGAGCTCATCGCCGCGCTGTCCGTACTTCAGAAGGAGAGGTGACCGGTGACCGCCGTCGCTGACCAGGACCACACGGACCACTCGGATCGCTCGGATCGCTCGGATCGCTCGGACCGCTCGGACCGCTCGGACCGCTCGGACCGGACGGACCGCTCGGACCGGACGGGTCCCGCGGAGCACGACGCTCCCACCGGCGGCCCCGGCGAGTCCGCCGACGGGGACCGGGGCGGGCACGGCCGGGACACCGCGGGGGAGGCCCCGCGCGAGCCGGCCGCCGCGGAGACCGCACAGGCGCCCGGCGAGGCGCCTCGAAAGGCGGCGGACGGCGCCCACGCGCGCGTGCCCGGAGAGGAGACCGCGGGAGCCGGCCCCGCCCGGCGTACGGACGACCCACGGCGTGCCGACGGTGGTGAGGCGCGGCCCGAGGAGGGCGCGGGCGGCTGGGACGACGGGCTGATCGCGCGGCGCGTCAACGAGGACGAGCAGCCGGCGGCCGCCGCGGCGGAGAGCCGGGTGTCCGCGCCGCTGACCTCGGCCCCACTGGCGTACGACGGCGCACTGCGGTCCCGTCTCGACGCGCTGCGCGAACTGGTGGGGCTCTCCCGCACCCGGCTGGACAGCCGCACGCTCGCCGAGGCCGGCCGCGTGCTCGACGAGGCGGCAGCGCGGCGCAGGCTCTCCGGGCAGCACACGGTCGTCGCCGTCGCGGGCGCCACCGGCAGCGGCAAGTCGCAGCTGTTCAACGCGCTCGCCGGGGTGGCGATCTCGGAGACCGGCGTACGACGGCCCACCACGGCCCTGCCGATCGCCTGCACCTGGAGCGACGGGGCGGCGGCCCTCATCGACCGGATCGGCATCCCGGGCCGGCTGCGCCGGCGGCCGGTGCAGAGCCCGGAGGCGGAGGAGCAGCTGCGCGGGCTGGTCCTGGTCGACCTGCCCGACCTCGACTCCGCCGCCGTGCAGCACCGCGAACACGCGGAACGGGTGCTCGCGCTGGTCGACGCGGTGATCTGGGTCGTGGACCCGGAGAAGTACGCCGACGCCGTGCTGCACGAGCGCTATCTGCGGCCGATGGCCGGGCACGCGGAGGTGATGTTCGTCGTCCTCAACCAGGTCGACCGGCTGCCCGGGGAGGCCGCCGAACAGGTCCTCGACGATCTGCGCAGACTGCTCGACGAGGACGGGATCGCGCTCGGCGAGTACGGCGAACCCGGCGCGCACGTGCTCGCGCTGTCCGCGCTCACCGGGGACGGGGTCGGGGAACTGCGCGAGGCCCTCGGTCAGTTCCTGGCCGAGCGGGCTGCCCCGGCGCGGCGGATCGCCGCCGATCTGGACTGCGCCGCGGCGGGACTGCGGCCCGTGTACGCGACCGGGCTGCGGACGGGGCTGAGCGAGGAGGCGCGCGACGAGTTCGCCGCCCGGCTCGCGGACGCCGTGGGCGCGACCGCGGCCGGCGAGGCCGCCGAACGGGCCTGGCTGCGCAACGCCAACCGGGCCTGCGGGACGCCGTGGCTGCGGCTGTGGCGGTGGTACCAGGACCGGTACGACCCGGTGACCGGGCGGCTGGCGCAGCGTTCCCCGGCGGACGAGGAGGCGACCGCGCGGCAGCGGGTGGAGCAGGCCGTGCGGATCGTCGCCGAGCGGGCGGCCGTCGGGATGCCCGCGCCCTGGGCGCAGGCGGTCCGGGAGGCGGCGGCGCGCGGCGCCCACGGGCTGCCCGAGGCGCTGGACGAGCTGGCGGCCCGTGCGGGGCTGCCGTCCGGGAGGCCGCCGCGGCCGGGCTGGTGGCCGGTGGCCGTGCTGTCCCAGGCGGCGATGACGATCCTTCAGGTGGTCGGCGGGCTGTGGCTGGTCGCGCAGATCGTCGGGGTCATGTCGCCGAACCTGGGTGTGCCGGTGCTGCTGATGGTCCTCGGGATCGTCGGCGGACCGCTGGTCGAGTGGGGCTGCCGGATGGCCGCGAGGGGGCCCGCCCGGCGCTACGGGCAGGAGGCCGAGCGCAGACTGCGGGAGGCGGCCGCGGGGTGCGGGCGGGCACGGGTGCTGGATCCCGTGGCGGCGGAGCTGCTGCGGTACCGGGAGGTGCGGGAGCAGTACGGGAGGGTTGTGGGGGTGGGGTGAGGGCTTGATGCCTGAGAGGCCGCTGGGGTGTGGGGCGAGGTCCTGAGGGCTTGGGAGTCTGCGTGGGCCGTGGGCGTGGGCCGTTGGCTGAGGGCTTGAGGGTCTGCGGGGGCGTGGGTCACCCGGGCGGGTGGCGGGGTTTTCCACAGGCCGGGGGAGGGTCCACAGGGCGTGGCGGGCCTCGTGCCGGGCGGGCAGTCTGGCATCGCAGCCGTACGGGAGCGGCCCGTACGGGAGTCCGCCCGGTGGGAGACGACCGGGCGCGGGAGGGGTTCGCGATGAACGAGACGATGATCTGCGCGGTCGGCCGGGTGGCCACCCAGCCGGTGTACCGGGAGCCGGCGACGGGGCCGTCGGCGCGGTTCCGGCTGGCCGTGACCGCGCGGTACTGGGACCGCGAGAAGAGCGTGTGGACCGACGGGCACACCAACTTCTTCACGGTGTGGGCCAGGCGCCAGCTGGCCACCAACGCGGCGGCGTCGCTGAACGTGGGCGATCCGGTGCTGGTGCAGGGCCGGCTGAAGGTGCGCCAGGACGTGCGCGAGGGGCAGAACTGGACCTCGGCCGACATCGACGCGGTGGCGATCGGCCACGATCTGGGGTGGGGGACGTCGGCCTTCCGGCGGGGCGGCGCGAAGGCGGAGGCGGGGGAGGAAGGCGCGGCGGGGCGGCCCGAGCCCAACTGGGAGACACCGGTGGCGGATTCCGCGCAGGGGCCGGACGGTCCGGACGGGGCAGTCGGGCCGGAGGCCGGGGACGCCTCCCGCTCGGCCCAACGGACACGCGAACCGGCAGCGGTGACATGACGTCAGCCGCCTGGGACGGACCCGGTCCGAACCCCGACCCACCGGCCGGAACGCCGTGCGCCACGCCGGACGTGACACCGGACGTGACACCGGACGTGACGCCGAACGCACGGTCGGCGCGCGGTGAACGAACTGGTGGATTTGTCGATAAGCCCTGCTCGTGGGCCGGTTCCGGCGATAACGATTGCGAGTCGGATCACCGGTCCGACGATATGACGGGGCGGAGGGGGCGCGCGGCCTACCTAGGATGCCGAGAGCAGCTCTCGGGGCTGCTGATGCTGCTGGTGGGACCCGGGGCCGGTGCGACCGCCGGCCCAACTGGCCCCGCGAGAAGGGGAATCGCGTGATGTCTTCGCTCACCGCGCCCGTCGCGGTGTCCGTGCGCGGGCGGGGCGCGGTGCGCCTGGCCGCCGCGACGCTGGTGTCCGGGCTCGTCGCCGCCGGTGTGCTGGCCGCCGCGCAGCCGGCCGCCGCCGACGAGGCGCCGCAGCGAGGACAGGGCGGGGCCGTCGCCACCATGGGCGGCATGGAGACCTACGGCACGGCGGTCATCCACGGCGAGGCCGGGGACCAGGAGGTCCCGGCGGGCCTGTTCGAGATGTCCGTCGAGGGCGGCGGCACGCTGCGCACGTACTGCGTGGACCTCTACCACCCGACGCAGCGGGAGGCGAAGTACCGCGAGGCGTCCTGGAGCGGGACCTCGCTGGGGGCCAACAGGAACGCGGGCAAGATCCGCTGGATTCTCCAGAACTCCTATCCGCAGGTGAACGACCTCGCGGAGCTGGCCCGGCAGGCGGGCATCGGCGGGGGCCTGACCGAGCAGGACGCGGCGGCCGGCACCCAGGTGGCGATCTGGCGCTGGTCCGACGGCGCCGACGTGGTGGCCCTCGACCCGCAGGCGGAGCGGCTGGCCGACCATCTGGAGAAGAGCGCCCGTTCCCTGGCGGAGCCGAACGCCTCGCTGACGCTGGACCCGCCCGCGGTGTCCGGGCGGCCCGGGGGGCTGCTCGGCCCGGTGACCGTGCACACCAACGCACGGAGCGTGACGCTGACGCCGCCCGCGGACTCGGTGGCCGGCGGGGTGCGGATCGTCGGCAAGGACGGCGAGCCCGTCACCACCGCGCGCAACGGAAGCCAGCTGTTCTTCGAGGTGCCCGAGGACACGGCGCCCGGCTCGGCCGAGCTGACCGTGCAGGCCTCCACCACCGTGCCGGTCGGCCGTGTCTTCGCCGCCGAAAGCCGCAGCCAGACGCAGATCCTGGCCGGGTCCAGCGAGTCGACCGTCTCGGCCACGGCGAGCGCGACCTGGGCGGACAGCGGGGCGATACCCGCCCTGTCGGCCCGTGAGAACTGCGCCGAGGGCGGGGTCGACCTCACCGCCGCCAACACCGGCGACGAGCCGTTCACCTTCGAGCTGATGGGCATCGAGCACACCATCCCGGCCGGGACCACACGCACGGTGACCGTCCCGCTCCAGGAGGACCAGGCCTACGACTTCACGATCACCGGCCCGGACGGCCACGCCAAGCGCTTCAGCGGCGTCCTCGACTGCCGCACCCAGGGCGACACCAGCGCCGACGAACGCACCCAGCTGATGACCGAGCCGAGCCCGGCCACGGTCGGCGGCACCCCCGCCGACGTCAACCTCGCCAGCACCGGCAGCACCGACGTCACCCCCCTCATCGGCGGCGCGGCCATCGCCCTCGTCCTCATCGGCGGCGCGGTCCTCGTCCTCCTCCGCGACCGCCAGCCGGACCCGGACGCCTGACCCTGGCCCCGGGCCGGCCGCCGGGGGCGAGAACGGCCCGCGACGGCCCGGCGTCCTGAGGGAAAGCGCAGGTCATGGGGTCACAGGGTTACGTATTTCCGCCTGAGGGTGGCCGCCGGCCAACTGGCTAGGGCTACGGGTCGGAAGGTTCTGACATCCACGGCTGACATCAACCTGGCGTGAGTCGAGGCATGTGGACCTTGATCCATGCGCTTCAGCGGTCAGGTTGCGGTGGGGAGGAAGTGCCCGAAGTCGGTCAACCAGTCGGTCCGTGGTGATCGACCCTGGGCCGTCTGTGGGCCGTCCGAGGCCCCCCGAGGTCATCCGGCGACGACCGGCAGTGGCGGTCGACCCGACAGCGACAACCAGCAAACCGGCAGGTCAGGGGCTCCCAACCATACGTATTTCCCCCGAGGGGTAGCCGTCCGGCAAGATGGGGTGTATCTGCCCACTGCCAGATTTCAAGCTGCCGGACGGTTTCTCTTGGCTGAGTACATCTACACCATGCGCAAGACGCGCAAGGCACACGGCGACAAGGTCATCCTTGACGACGTAACGCTGAGCTTCCTGCCCGGCGCGAAGATCGGTGTGGTCGGACCGAACGGTGCCGGTAAGTCCACCGTTCTGAAGATCATGGCGGGGCTCGAGCACCCCTCCAACGGTGACGCGTTCCTGTCGCCCGGCTACAGCGTCGGCATGCTGCTCCAGGAGCCGCCGCTCGACGAGTCCAAGACCGTTCTGGAGAACGTGCAGGACGGCGCCGCCGAGGTCATGACCAAGCTCAAGCGCTTCAACGAGGTCGCCGAGCTGATGGCGACCGACTACTCGGACGCGCTGCTCGACGAGATGGGCAAGCTCCAGGAGGACCTCGACCACGCGAACGCGTGGGACCTGGACACACAGCTGGAGCAGGCCATGGACGCCCTGGGCTGCCCGCCCGGCGACTGGCCCGTCACCAACCTCTCCGGTGGTGAGCGCCGCCGCGTCGCGCTGTGCAAGCTGCTGCTCGAGGCCCCCGACCTGCTGCTCCTCGACGAGCCCACCAACCACCTGGACGCCGAGTCCGTGCAGTGGCTGGAGCAGCACCTCGCGAAGTACCCCGGCACCGTCGTCGCCGTCACCCACGACCGGTACTTCCTCGACAACGTCGCCGAGTGGATCCTCGAGCTGGACCGCGGCCGCGCCCACCCCTACGAGGGCAACTACTCCACCTACCTCGACACCAAGGCCACCCGCCTCAAGGTCGAGGGCCAGAAGGACGCCAAGCGGCAGAAGCGCCTCAAGGAAGAGCTGGAGTGGGTGCGCTCCAACGCCAAGGGGCGGCAGGCCAAGTCCAAGGCCCGTCTGGCGCGTTACGAGGAGATGGCCGCCGAGGCCGACAAGATGCGGAAGCTGGACTTCGAGGAGATCCAGATCCCGCCGGGCCCGCGCCTGGGCTCCATCGTCGTCGAGGTCAGCAACCTCTCGAAGTCCTTCGGCGAGAAGGTCCTCATCGACGACCTCAGCTTCACGCTCCCGCGCAACGGCATCGTCGGCGTCATCGGCCCGAACGGCGCCGGCAAGACCACGCTCTTCAAGATGATCCAGGGCCTCGAGACCCCGGACTCCGGCGCGATCAAGGTCGGCGAGACCGTCAAGATCTCGTACGTCGACCAGAGCCGCGAGAACATCGACCCGAAGAAGACGCTGTGGGCCGTCGTCTCCGACGAGCTGGACTACATCAACGTCGGCCAGGTCGAGATGCCCTCGCGGGCGTACGTCTCCGCGTTCGGCTTCAAGGGCCCGGACCAGCAGAAGCCGGCCGGCGTGCTCTCCGGCGGTGAGCGCAACCGCCTCAACCTGGCACTCACCCTCAAGCAGGGCGGCAACCTGCTGCTCCTCGACGAGCCGACCAACGACCTCGACGTCGAGACCCTCAGCAGCCTGGAGAACGCGCTGCTGGAGTTCCCCGGCTGCGCCGTGGTCGTCTCCCACGACCGCTGGTTCCTCGACCGGGTCGCCACGCACATCCTCGCCTACGAGGGCGAGTCCAAGTGGTTCTGGTTCGAGGGCAACTTCGAGTCGTACGAGAAGAACAAGATCGAGCGGCTCGGCCCGGACGCGGCGCGTCCGCACCGTGCCACCTACAAGAAGCTGACCCGGGGCTGACCTCTTGCGCCACCACTACCGCTGCCCGCTGCGCTGGGCGGACATGGACGCGTACGGCCACGTCAACAACGTGGTGTTCCTTCGCTATCTGGAGGAAGCCCGGATCGACTTCCTGTTCCGTCCGGAGAAGGACTTCCAGCAGGGGTCCGTGGTGGCGCGCCACGAGATCGACTACAAACGGCAGCTCGTCCACCGGCACAGTCCCGTGGACATCGAGCTGTGGGTCACGCAGATACGGGCGGCGTCCTTCACCCTCACCTACGAGGTGAAGGACGACGACCAGGTGTACGTGCGGGCCTCGACGGTCATCGTGCCGTTCGACTTCGAGGCCCAGCGGCCGCGCCGGATCACCGCGGAGGAGCGGGAGTTCCTCGAGGAGTACATGGACGACGGCGTCTCGGCGGACGCCGTCTCCGTCGGCTCCGGGTCCGGTTCCGGTGACAAGGAGGAGGCCGTCGCCGCATGACGGTGCTCCACCTCGCCGACGAGGGGGAGGCGGCGGATCTCGCGGCCTTCCTCTCGCGGCTGCTGCACTACGACCGTGCCGCCGCGGTGCGACTTCAGGCCGCGGGCACGGCGCTGGCCGTCTTCGGGCGGCCGCCGTCCTTCGAGGTGCTGGCGATCCGCGCGGTGCGGCTGGCCAAGCCGTACGAGAACGGGCTCGACGTCACGCTCGACGTGACCGTCTCCGTGGGTGAACTCCTGGAGGGGGTCGACGAGTCGGCCGCCACGGTGACCGTGCCGGGGGCGGTGACCGGGCCCGCCTGGGCCGGGGTGCTGCCGCCCCGGGGCGGGTGGGAGCCGGTGAGCGGGCTGCCTGGGGCCGACGCGTTGCGGGGTCTGGTGGCGGCGGGGGTCGCCGAGTTCCGTTCCCGGAGCGAGGAGTTGGGCGCGGAGGGGCGTACGCGGGGGGAACTCGACCGGATCGGGCGGGAGATCTGGTCGCGGACCGTGGGTGACACGGGAGTGCCTGTGCGGGTGGTGCATGCCGCGCAGGCGCTTGGGTTTCTGCGGGGTGGGGATCCCGTGCTGTTCTCCTCCGGGGGGTGGCTTCGGTTGCGTACGCCGTACGGGTCGGTGGCTCTGCGGAGGGGTGGGCTCGGGGCGTTGGGTGTGAGCGTGCGGTAGTGCGCCTGCGGGGGTTCCGGGGTCCGGTTTCCGGGGTTCCAGGGGGCTGGCTCGGTGGGTGCGACCGGGTCGGTGCGCAGTTCGGCCGGGACCGGCACGGCGTCGGCGGTGAGCGGGGCGAGGTCCGGTCTGCTGGTCGTGCGGGCGGGCCTGGTGGGCGATGTTCAGATCGGTCGTCCCGGGCACCCTTCGGGCCTGGCCGGGCAGCCGGTCCGGAAGGGGCTCGACCGACTCGACGCGGGCGCCGGCGCCGACGGAGAGCAGGGCGGCCTCGTCCCGGGCATCGGCCACGCCGGCCAGGACCGAGCAGCCGAACGCGGCCGTGGTCGGCGCGGTCGACAGCGCCAGCAGCGGCAGCACCGCGGAGACCGTGGTTCGGCCCGCACGGGCGGGGGACAGACGGCCGACCGCGCCCCGCAGCCGCGCGGCGGGACGGGCGAGCGCCGGGACGTCGGCCGGGGAGCGCCCGGCCGGCGGGGGTCAGTCGGCGGTGTTGACCATCGAGGCGGCCGCGTACTCCAGGTAGTTCCAGAGCGTGTGCTCGTGCTCCTCGGAGAGGCCGAGCTCGTCCACGGCCACGCGCATGTGCCTCAGCCAGGCGTCGTGCGCCGCGCGGTCCACGGTGAAGGGGGCGTGGCGCATCCGCAGCCGGGGGTGGCCGCGGTTCTCGCTGTACGTGGTCGGCCCGCCCCAGTACTGCATGAGGAACAGCGCCAGGCGCTCCTCGGCCGGGCCCAGGTCCTCCTCGGGGTACATCGGCCGCAGGAGCGGGTCCTCGGCGACCCCCTCGTAGAACCGGTGCACCAGGCGGCGGAAGGTCTCCTCCCCGCCGACCTGCTCGTAGAAGGTCTGCTCCTGAAGCGTGCCGCGCCGAATCTCTCTCACGCCCCCATGCTCTCAGACAGGGGGACGGAGGACTCAAGGCCTAGGACCGGCCCGGGGCACGGCTCCCTCCGGAGGGACCCGCGACACGGGCCCCTCCGGCGGAACTCCGGTCAGCCCCGGCGGACGGTGATCGTCGTCCACGCCCCCACGTGGACCCGGTCGCCGTCCTGGAGCGGGATCGGGACGAACGGCTGGATCGGCTCCTCCGAGCCGTTGACCGTCGTGCCGTTGGTGGAGTTCTGGTCGACGATCGCCCAGTTGCCGTCGGGCTGCTGGACCAGCACCGCGTGCTGGTGCGAGACGCCCGGGTCCTCCGGCGGTACCGACAGGTCGATGTCGGGGGTCTCGCCGGTGGAGTGACGGCGGCGGCCGATGGTGACCTGGTTGCCGGTCAGCGTGCGCTGCTGCTCCGGCGAGTACGCGGGCAGGTTCAGCCCCGCGGCCTCGGGACCTGAGCGGTGCATCATCGCCATGAAGTACTCGCGGTCCGGGCCGATCGTCGCCGTCCAGGTCGCCGGGCGCGGAGGTGCGGGCGGGGCGCCCTGTCCGGGGCCGCCGGGCTGCGGGTAGCCGTAGCCGCCGGGCATGCCGGGAGCGCCGTGGCCACCGGGTCCGGGCATGCCCGGACCACCGTGGCCGCCGGGACCGCCCGGAGCGCCGGCCGACGGCGGCGAGAGCACCCAGTCGTCGTCACCGCCGGTCGCCGGGCCCTGCGGGAACCCGGGGGCGGGCGGGGGCGGGGCCGGCTGCTGGAACGCCTGCGGGGCGCCGGGCACACCCGGGCCGCCGGGACCCATGCCGGGCATGCCCGGGGTCGGCCCCGGCGGGGGCGGGACCGGGCGGGACGGATCGGCGCCGTAGGGCGGGATCGGCTCGGCGGGGCGGTTCATCTGCGACGGCCGCGAGTCGCGGTAGTCGAAGGAGTCCGTGCCGCCGAACGACGGCCCCGCGGGCGGCCGCTGGTACGGCGCGCCCTGCCCGCCGGCCGGCGGACGCGGGGCGGCCGGGGTGTACGAGGTCGCCGTGTTGGTCAGGAAGTTCCACCGGCACTCCTCGCAGAACGGCGCGCCGCCCTCACGGGGCGTACGGCACTGCGGGCACAGCTCCGGCTGCCGGTCCGGTACACCGGACAGATGCGGGGCACCCGGGCCGCCGGGCGCGGGGGGCGGTGACGGGAAGCCGTAGCCGCCGGGCGCCGGGGGCGGCGGGGGCGGCGGCGGAGGTACGGCACCGGCCATGCGGTGACCGCACACCTCGCACCAGTCGTCGGAACCCGACTGGTGTCCGTTCGGGCAGGTCGGCATGTCGGCGCGTCCCCCTTTCCTTCACAGTCCTGCAGCGGTCGTACTGCGTCACTTCTTGACACGAACGGTCTTGGTGGACCGGGTCTCGAGAGTCATCTCGTCGGCCTCCGCGACCTTCGCCTTCAGTCGCACAGTACCCGCCGCCGCGTCGACCACGTCCACCACCTTCGCAAGCAGTTTCGCAGTATCGGCGTTTCCGGAGGCGCTCGCGAGCTGAACGGCACGGCCCAGTTTGGCCGTTGCTCCGTCCATATCGCCCGCTTTGCGTGCGTCCAGGCCCTGCTGGATGACCTGTGCCAGTTCGGCCTGGCCGGTGTAGTGGGCGACCTGAGGGTTGATCGACGTGGAGGCGGCCATGTCGTCGGTCCACACGGCCCGCACCAGGCCCTGCGCGCCGAGGTTGCGGACACTGCCGTCGGGCTCCGGGATCACCAGCGAGACCCGGGCGGCCAGCATCTCCTGGCCGACGTTCGCGGCCGGGACCTCGACACAGACGTGGTAGTCACGGGACTCGTCGCCCCAGGAACCGGTGGGATAGTCGCCCGCGCGCGGCCCCGCCTCGGTGCGCCGGCCCGTCAACTCCTCGACGGTGGGCGCGACCTGCTTGACGAACCGGATCGTCGTGCCGACCGGCGTCCACAACCGCAGGGCCACGTCGGCGACCTCCTTGCCCATCGCCGTCTCCATCATCCCCGTGAAGTCGGCGGCGAGCGCGGCCGGGTCGGCGACGATGTCGGCGGTGCCGAGCAGCGCCGAGGCGATCCCTGTGACTTCTTTCACTTCCCAGTCGGTGCCCACGCCCCGCGCGTCACAGGTGAACCGGCCGGCGCAGTCGTCCAGCGCGGCGCGCAGATCCTCGGGTGACTCGTGTTCGTTGCGGCCGTCGGTGAGCAGGATGCCGTGCCGGATGGCGACGTCCGCCGAGGACAGCAGACGGTCGGCGAGCCGGAGCCAGGTGCCGATCGCGGTGCCGCCGCCCGCGCTCAGCCGGCGCAGCGCCTCCTTGGCCTCGGCGCGGGTGCCGGCGTCGGCGACCGCGAGCCGCCCGCCGCCCGGGTACACCTCCTTGGCGACGTGCGTGCCGCCGATCACCGCGAAGTGCACGCCGTCGCGCAGGGTGTCGACCGCGGCGGCCGTGGCGTCGCGGGCGTTGCGCATCTTGGCCGGCGGGTAGTCCATCGAGCCCGAGCAGTCGACCATCACCGCCACCGCCGCCGACGGGCCCTGGCCGGGCGTGTAGACGTGCGGCGCGGTGACCGCGCTGCCGATGGTGCCGCCGCCGGTGGCGGTGACGGTGACGATCGCGTTGACCTCACGGCCGCCCTGCGGCAGGTACTCGTTCTGGTACACGTCCACCGAGAACTGCGGCACGTTCGGTTTCGAGAAAATGGCCATGCCTGTCACATCCCCCTCGACGACCCCGCCGCGGCGGGGCGATGACTGTGGGCGGACCGGTCCCCTCCGGCCCGCCTCGCTTCCCCGATGTGTCCGGCCGTGTGCGGCCGTGTGCGCTGTCGTGTGTCCGGCCGTGTGCCGGCCTCAGGCCGATCCTGCCCCCTGGGGCGGTGCCGGGAACGGCACGACGGCCACTGTTACGTTGTCGTGGCCCCCGCCGTCCAGGGCGTGGCCGACCAGGACCCGGGCACTGTGCAGCGGGCGTACGGCGGCGTCGAGCGGGACTGCGGCGGCCATCTCCTCGGCCGCCTCGGCGTAGTTCCACAGGCCGTCGGTGCACACGATGACCACGCCGGGCCGGTCCGGCTTGAACGAGGCGGTGTGCGGCTCCAGTTCGTAGGCGTCGGCGCCGAGCCACCCGGTGATCGCGTGGGCGCGCTCGTCGGCGTACGCCTCGGCCTCGTTCATCAGGCCCGCCGCGACCATCTGCGCGGCCCAGGAGTCGTCCTCGGTGAGCCGGGCCGCGGGCGCGGAGCGGTCCAGCGGCACCCAGTAGGCGCGGCTGTCGCCGACCCAGCCGACGACCAGCAGACCGGCCGTCACCACGGAGCCGACCAGGGTGCAGGCCGGGGCGTTCTGGTGCGGGGCGTGCTTGTGGCCGGGCTCGGGCTCGTCGGCGAGGGAGTTGACCGCGCGGGAGGCCGCCAGGATCGCCTCGTGCATCGCGGTCTGCGGGTGCGTGCCGCGCGGCAGCGCCGCCAGCAGGGCCTTGCTCGCCGCCTGCGAGGCGGCCGCCGAGGCCTCGTCGGGGCGGGTGGCCGAGGAGACGCCGTCGCAGACGATCGCCAGCACGGCCGGGGAGCCGTCGGGCAGCGCGGTGGCGGCGACCGCGAAGGCGTCCTCGTTGCGGTGGTGGCGCAGACCGCGGTCGCTCACCGCGGCGAGCGGACCGCACTCCTGCTCCATGTGGTCGCGCTCGCGCGGCTGCGCGTGCCCGCAGTTCTCGCAGTACCCGTCCCCGTCGACCCGGCCGGCCCGGCACGCCACGCACAGCGTGGGCTCGCCGCCGGGAGTGCCCGGCTCGGCCACCCGGGGGTCGGGGGCCTGGAGGGGGTACTCGTCGGGCTCGGCCCGGTGGTCGAACCGCACCCCCTCGGCGGGCGCCGCGGCCGCCGGGGCCGCAGGCGCCTCGGCGGGCACCTGCGAGGCACCCTCCGGGACGTGCGGCGCCGGTACGACAGGACCGGCGGGACTCCGCGGACCCGCCGCGACAGGGCCCTGCGGCGCCGGTACGACGGGACTCTCCGGCTGCGGTGCCGGGTGCAGCGGACCGCCTCCCGAGTCGGTGCCCTGGATGTCGGCGGGCACATGCACCCCCGGTGGCGTGTCGGAGGAGTCCGGGACGGCGGCCGACGGCCAGCCCGGTGCGGCGGCCGGCGCGGCCGGCGCACCGTTCATGGTCAGCGTCGGGTGGTCCTCCGGCCGCCCGGGCACGGCGGACAGGTCGTAACCGCACGCGCCGCAGAAACGGTCACCCGACTCCAGCGGCTCCGCGCAGCTCGGACACCTCGACAACGAGGCCTGCTGGGACATCTGCGACATCAATTACACCCACGTCCGGGGGCGGTAACGGTTGGCACGTTCCACCAGGTCGATCCTCTCCTCGCCGCCCCGCGCCAGCCGGGCCAGCGCGCGGTACGAGCGTTCGAGGCCGAACCTGAGGCCCCGCTCGTCCAGTTCACTGCCCAGCAGCGTCCGGCCCCCGGCGGCGTGCGGGGCGGAACCCTGGCCACCGGAGAGTATCCAGTCCAGGGCGCGGCCGAGGACTTCGGCGGACAACTGCTCCCGCCGCGTCGGGTCCAGACCGTAGGCGTCCAGCGCCTCGACCTGCCCCGCGGCGGCCGTCAGATCGTCCAGCGACGGCGTGTCGGAGGCCGTCACCGTCCGCTGGCGCAGCCGCGCGCGCACGGCCGCGACCCGGGCCGCCGTGTAGTGGATGGACGACTCCGGCACCGACTCCAGCGTGGCCACGGCCGCTCTGCGGTCACCCGTCGCGAGCTGCACCCGGGCCAGCCCGAACGCCGCGCTCACATGGCCCGGGTCGGTCGTCCACACCAGCCGGTAGTACTCGGCGGCGTTGTCCGCCTGCCCCAGCAGCTCCGCGCACAGGCCGAGCGCCAGCTTCGGGGCGGTCTCCCCGGGGAAGGCGTCGTACAGCGCGTCGAAGGCCGGGGCCGCGCCCTCCAGGTCGCCGGTCACCAGCGCGGCCACGCCGCGGTACCACACCACCCGCCAGTCGTCGGGCCGTTCGGCCTCCAGCCCGGCGAGGGCGTTCAGCGCGGCCGCCGCGTCGCCGTTCTCCAGCAGGGCGCGGATCTGCCGCAGCCGGGTCTCGACCGACGGGGCCGGAGCGCCCGCCAGCGCCCCCAGCAGTTCCGCGGGCGCCGTCGCCAGCAGACCCGCCAGGAAACCGGCGTTGGGGTCGGCGGGATCGACCCGGGGCACGGGCAGCGCCAGCGCGGCGGCCGGACTGTCGACCGGCTTGACCAGCCCGGTGGGCAGGGCGGGCGAGCCGAGGGTGGCGCCGGGCGCCCCGCCGGCGGGGGTGAACGCGGGCGCGGGTGCGGCGGCCCGGTCCGGCGCCGCCCGCCGGCCGCGGACGTCCCGCGCCCCGAGCCGTGACACCTCGCCCGTCAGCCCCGGCACCAACTCGGTGTCCGTGACGCGCAGTTCCGGCCCGAACAGCGTCGAGAGCGCCGGACGGGCGCGGCCCGTCTGGAGCGAGACGACCTCGCGCAGCACACCGGTCAGCTGCTCGCTCATCTCCTGCGCGGAGGCGAAGCGGCGCGCCGGGTCCGGGTCGGTGGCGCGGACCAGCAGCCGGTAGAACGACTCGTACTGCCGGAACACCTCGATGGTGTCCGGGTCGGGCAGCGAGTCGGCGTAGACACCGGTGTAGCCCTGGAAGTCGAAGGTGAGCACGGCGAGGGTGCGGCCCACGGTGTACAGGTCGCTGGCCACCGACGGGCCGACGTCGGCCACCTCCGGAGCCTGGTAGCCGACCGTGCCGTAGATCGCGGACTCCTCGTCGTCCATACGGCGCACCGCGCCCATGTCGATCAGCTTGAGCTGGTCCTCGGTCTGGATGGCGTTGTCGACCTTGAAGTCGCAGTACAGCAGATTGCGGCTGTGCAGATGGCCGAGCGCCTCCAGCGCCTCGATGCCGTAGGCGCAGGCCTGCTCCACCGGCAGCGGGTCGCGCCTGCCGTCCGGTGTGCGCCGAGAGTTGGCGATCTCCTTGAGCGCCTTGCCGCCCACGTACTCCATGACGATGTAGCCGTCCAGGGAGCCGGTGCGCTGGTCGAGGTGCTCGACGAAGTTGTAGATCCGCACGATGTTGGCGTGCTCGATCTCCGCGAGGAACCGCCGCTCGGAGATCGCCGCCTCCATCGCGTCCTGGTCGCCCGTGTCCAGCAGGCCCTTGAGCACCACCCAGCGGTCGGAGACCGCCCGGTCCACCGCCAGGTAGATCCAGCCGAGGCCGCCGTGCGCCAGACAGCCCGCGACCTCGTACTGGCCGTGCACCACGTCCTTGGCCTTCAGCTTCGGCACGAAGGAGTACGGGTGGCCGCACTTGGTGCAGAAGCCCTCCGTGCGGCCCGGCCGGTCGCCGCGGGACCGGCCGACCGGCGCCCCGCAGTCCGAACGCGAGCAGAACCTCTTGCGCTCGGGCACCTCGGGGTTGTCCAGCACCATCTCGCGCGGGTCGGGCCGCGGGATCGGCGGCACCTGCACGAGGCCCGCGCCCAGCCGCCCCCGGGTCGAGGAGCCCGAGGCCGACCCGGAGCTGCGCACGGACACCGAACGGCCCGTGGACACGCCCGACAGCGAGCGCGACAGCCGCCCCGACACCGAACGCCGGGACTTCGACGACTGCGAGGACGTACGCGAACTGCCCCGGCTGCCGGAGCGGGCGCCCCCGCTGCCCGCCGAGTCCCTGCCGCCGCCGGTCTGCCCGGTCGGCACCGAGCCCGCCCGGCCGCGCCCCGACACCACCGGCGCCAGCCCGCAGGTGTCGCAGTACAGCTCCCCGCCGCCCACGTCCTCGTACGTCCCGTCGCACCCCGGCCGCTGGCAGGTGCGCTGCGCCTGACTCATGACAACCCCCCTCTGCGGTCCTCGGGCCCGCCCTGCCCGGGCACCCTCGGTCCGCCGCCCAGCAGTTCGGCGGCCGCGTGCTGGTAGCGCAGCACCGCCTGTTCGGCGACGCGCAGATCGCACGGGGCGCTCCACAGCATCCGCCGTGCCGCGTCGTAGCGCTCGATCAGCTCCGGGTCCTCCGCCATGCCGTGCCGGGCCACCTTCGCCTTGTACGCGTCCAGCCGGCCGCGCAGCTCCGCGCGCACCGCCAGCGGCGCGGTGACCGCCGTCAACGACTCGCGGGCGCGCAGCAGTTCGTCCTCCGCCTTCTCCTCCAGCGACTCCAGCAGCGGCGACAGCCGGTGCCACTGGGCCTGGCGGCGGTACTCGGCGGCCGCGGCGAGCTGCTCCTGGAGCACGGTCGGCGGGCCGCTGACCACCGGCACCTCGGTCGCCGCGATCTTCGCGAGGACCTCGCCGCGCGCGGTGCGCGCCTCGGCGAGCGTGCGGTCGGCGCGCGAGAGCACGTCCCGCAGCCGGATCAGCCGCTGCTCGGCGTCCTGGCGGACGGTGAGCACCGCGTCGATCTCCCGGCGCACCTCCTCCAGGGCACGTGCCTCACGGTCGTACACCGTCGTGTCCGGGCGGCCGCCGCCGGGCGCCGAACTGCCCTCGGCCGGCACCCAGTGGGCCAGCGGATCCGACACCACCTGCTCGCGCAGTTCGGTGAGCGTCCGTGTGATGCGCTCCAGGTCGTCGCCGGACGGGTGCTCGCCGGGGCGCACCCCCACGGAGTGCGCGAGCTGCCGGGTGCGCTGGAGCTCCGCGGCCAGTAAATCGATCCGGGCGGGCAGCGCCGACCACACCGCGTCGGCGGTCACGACCATGTCCAGGGACCGCGCGTACAGCTCGTTCATCCGCTCCACCAGCGCGGCCAGGGTGAAGCTGTGGCTCAGCCGTCCGGCGTTCTCGGCGCCGGGCGCGGCCACGGCGGAGCCCGCGACGGTGACGGACTCGCCGCGCAGCAGCTCGGTGAGCTCCGCGAGGTCCTCCCGGCTGGACCAGCGGCGGCGCGAGCGGATCTCACGCGCGGAGCGCAGCGTGCCGCTGTAGGCGTCGAAGTACGCCCACAGCAGGGTTATCGAGGCCTCCGTGGCCTGCCAGCGCTCCTTGGTCGTGCCGGTGAGCTCCGCGCCTTCGAGGAGTCTGCGGCCCGCGTGGTCCTGGAGGGCGAGGAGCGAGGTCTCGATCGCCTCGTGCTCCGCGCCGAGCCGCGCCAGCGCACGGTCCACATCGTCCCGGTCCAGCACCGGCCCGGTGGGTCCCGCGCCCATCGATCACCTCTCGTCGCTGTCGTGCTTCCGTGTTGTCGTCCGCCGTCCCTCTAGGTCGGCCCGCCGCAGCTCACTTGTACTTCGGCACGGGCGGGGTCGCCGATTCGGAGTCCGCGCCCAGGGTGGGCCCGAGCCACTTGTCGTAGGAGGCCCGCCAGCCGTCCGGGTCGACGCGGTACCGCTCCAGTATCCGGTTGACCCGGCGGACCAGATCGGTGGCCTTGCGGTTCATCGCCACGCCGTAGTACTCGGTCGTGAACCGTTCGCCCTTGAGCTCCACCGTCGGGTCCTGCGCGGCCTGGCTGGCGGCGAGCGCGCCGTCGGTCACCACCGCGTCCACCAGGCCGAGCTGGAGCCGCACCAGGCAGTCCAGCTGGTTGGGCACGGTGGTGGAGATGTCGGCGGAGGCGTCCAGCTCGCCCGACCTGCGGTCCGCGTCCAGCTTGTCGTACGCCGTGGAGCCGGCCGCCGAGCAGACGCGCGTGCCCGCGAGCGTGTCGTCGTACCCCTCGACGGTGGAGCTGACCGGGGCGAGGACCTGCTGGCCGGTGAGGAAGTAGGGGGCGGAGAACGCCACCTGCTCCAGCCGGGAGCAGGTGATGGTCATCGTGCGCACCACCATGTCGACGCGGCCGCTCTGGATCGCCGGGACGCGCTGGTTGGTGGGGATCGCCTTGAAGCGGATCTTGTCGGGGGAGCCGAGCAGGTCGTCGGCTATACGGCGGGCCAGGTCGATGTCGAAGCCCTCCAACTGCACGTCCTTCTCCGTGCTGTTGGGGTTGCGGTAGCCCCAGCGGTAGCTGTTCTGGTCGACGCCGACCGAGAGATAGCCGCGCTTGCGTATCGCCGCGACGGACGCGCCCTCGGCGGCCGACGGGGCGAGGCTCAGGTCCTGGGGGTCCTCACACTCCTCGGCCCGCACCCGGGTGCCGTCGGCCAGGCCCGGTCCGCCGACGCCGGTGCTGCCGTCGCCGTCGCCCTGGGTGAGCGGCAGCAGCAGCGCGAACAGCGCCGCGAGGGCGCACACGACCGCCATCGCGCCCACACCGCCCCAGCCCCTCAGGCCGGCCCGCAACCGTCGTGCCCGCATCGTCACGCCCCCTCTCACCGGTACTCCGACAGCCTGCGCCCGATGCCCAGGAGCGCGCCGGCCGCGCCCAGCACGGCGAGCACGGCCGCGCCGACCGTCAGCCCCGTCATGGCACCGAGGCCGTCTCCCGCGGCCTGCCGGAACTCGCCCTGCTCGTGCTTCAGGGCCACGTCCAGGTTGTGGTCGACCGAGTCGAAGCACTCCCCGGTCGGCTTGTCGGCCTTGGCGCCGATGATCCGGTCCAGCGCGGTCTGGTAGTCGCCCGAGTCGTCGGCGTCCCGGGCCTCCTTGTGGCGCTCCTGCCACACCTTCATGTTGCCGCCCGCCGACTCGACGGGCTCCCGGCCCGCCGCGTCGTCGGCGAGGTCCCCGGCCGCGGCCAGACCGGCGGCGAGGTCCTTCATGGAGTCCTTGAAGGCGACGTCGAACTTGTCCTGGAACCGGCCCGGTTCGACCTCGACGGTCTCGGCGCCACGGTTGACCAGCGTCAGGTTCTCGTTGCCGCGGGCCTTGAGGGAGGCGATCCGGGCGTCGTTGAGGACGTTCAGCGAGCGCACGCCGTGGTCGTAGGAGTCGTTCAGGTCCGCGCGCGCCACGCTGTGGCCGATCACCAGCCACAGCAGCACGCACGTGGTGGCGGCCGTGCCGGCGACCAGGCCGTGGTTGAGGACGCGGTGGGTGCGCCGGTAGTTGCGGCGCTGGGCCCAGCCGAGGGCGCCGAGCGCGGCCACGCCGACGGCTATCGCGATCCACGGGTAGGGGGTGGCGTCCGCGTAGTCGGCGCGCAGCCGCGCGTTCTGCGAGACGTACAGCTTCTCGGCCGCCGGGAGCATCTTCGTCTGCATGGTGTCGTTCGCGTACCGCAGATAGGCGCCGCCCAGCGGGTAGCCCAGCCGGTTGTTGGCGCGGGCGCGCTCGATCAGGCCCTTGTACTCGGGCAGCAGCTGGTTCAGTTCGGCGATCGTCGCGGCCGCGGGGGAGTCGGGCTCGGAGTTCTCGGCGGCCTGGACCAGGCCGGCCGCGGCGGTGCGGATGTCCTTCTCGTAGCGCTCGCGGGAGGCCCCGGTCTCCTGGCCGCCCGCCAGGAAGCCGCTGGAGGCCGCGGTGTTGGCGTCGGCGAGCGAGCGGTAGATGTCGGCGGCGGCGGAGCTGAGCGGCTGGCTCTCGTGCAGCACGGCGTCGGCGGCGGCCGCGCGGTCGCTGGTCTGCACGGCGGTGACGGCGCCGAACGCGACGACCAGGGCGGCCAGCACCGCGCCGATGACGCGCAGCCGGCCCGGCTCGGTCGTGGCGGCGGCCCGCACCCGGTCGACACCCTCGGCGAACGCGGTCCGCCGCGCCGGACCGGGGACCGCCGGGGCCGGGGCCGCGCCACCGCCGCCATGCCCCGCCTGCGGCGGCACGACGGCGGCCGTGACCGTGCCGGGGCGCACCGGTGGCGCCGCGCTGCTCTTCGGCGGGTGTGTCACCGTGACCTCCCCCTGGTCATCCGTCGCCGCAAGTATCGCTGCCGGGACCGGCATTCGCACCGGCCTTGCTGGATCTTGATCGGATCGCAGCACGGCTCCGATCCCGCACCACCCCTTGCTCATGAATACGCCCCGCGAGCCGGTTCGGTTCCCTCGATGCGGGAGTGCCGTACGCGGCGTTCGCGGGGCGTGGCGCCGGGGGTTCAGCCGAAGTGCGTCCGCAGTCTCACCTGCGCCTCGGCGGTCACTCCGGTGCGGTCCAGGCCCAGCAGTGCCGCGCCGAGGACCGGGCGTGCCGTGACGAGGTGCGCGACCGCCTTGGGGGCGCGGGCGGCGAGCAGTTCGCGCACCCGGTCGTCCAGCAGGGCGTGCCGGGCGGCCAGGACGCTGCCGCCGAGGACCACGGGCGTCTCCTCGTCGAGGAGTTCCAGCCGGGTCAGCGCCACCGCGGCCATCGCGACGACCTCCTCGGCGAGCCGGTCGACCAGCGAGCGGGCGACCGGGTCGCCGGCGGCGGCGGTCGCGAACAGCACCGGTGCCAGCTCGTGCCGACGGGCCTGTGCGATGTGCTCCAGATGCAGCGCCTCGATCAGCGCGTACATGCTGTCCAGCCCGAAGTGCGCGGGCAGCGTGAACGCCAGTTCGGTCGGGCCGCCGCGCCCGTCCTCCGCGCGCGCCGCGTGGTACAGGGCCTCCTCCGCGAGGCCCCAGCCGCCGCCCCAGTCGCCGGACATTCTGCCGATCGCCGGGAAGCGCGCGGTACGCCCGTCGGGGCGCATCCCGACGCAGTTGATGCCCGCCCCGCACACCACCGCCACCCCGCGCGGCTCCGCCACCCCGGCGCGCAGGATCGCGAAGGTGTCGTTGCGCACCTCGACGGACGCGCCCCAGTCGCGCGCCCGCAGCGCCTCCGCCAGATCGCGCTCCTCCACGGGGAAGTCGGCGTTCGCCAGGCACGCGGAGACATGCTCCACCCGGTCCACACCGGCCTCGGCGAAGGCCCGCGCCACCGCCCCGGCGACCTCGTCCACCGCCGCCCGCACCCCCACCACGGGCGGCCGGAAGCCGCCGCCGCGTGCGGTGGCGAGCACCTCCCCCGCGGCGGTCACGACGGCGACATCGGTCTTGCTGTTGCCCGCGTCGACGGCGAGCACGGCCGCTCTCATGCCCACGCGAGGTGCTCCCGGTTGTGCGCGAGCAGCGAGTCGGTGAGCCGCTCGGCGTACGCGTACTGGCCGACCAGCGGATGCGCGAGCAGCGCCCGGAACACCCGCTCGCGGCCGCCGCGCAGGGCCGCCGTCAGCGCGAGGTCCTCGTACGCCGTCACGTTCGCCATCAGGCCCGCGTACAGCGGGTCCACGGGGGCGACCGGCAGCGGTGCCGCGCCCTTGGGTCCGACGGCCGCCTGCACCTCGATCACCGCGTCGTCCGGCAGGAACGGCAGCGTGCCCCGGTTGAGCGTGTTGACCACCTGGTAGGGGCTGCCTCCCCCGCCCAGCAGGGAGGCCGCGAGGTCCACGGCGGCCTCCGAGTAGAAGGCGCCGCCCCGCTGCGCCAGCAGCTCCGGCTTGGTGTCCAGCTGCGGGTCGCCGTACATCGTCAGCAACCGCCGTTCCATCTCGGCGACCTCCGCGGCCCGCGAGGGCTTGGTGCGCAGTTCCTCCACGACCTCGTCGTGCGCGTAGTAGTAGCGCAGGTAGTACGACGGGACGACGCCGAGCCGCTCCAGCAGCGGGCGCGGCAGCCGCAGGTCGGCGGCGACGGTCCCGCCG
Organism: Streptomyces sp. NPDC005017; assembly: GCF_042873115.1. Classification (NCBI taxonomy): domain Bacteria; kingdom Bacillati; phylum Actinomycetota; class Actinomycetes; order Kitasatosporales; family Streptomycetaceae; genus Streptomyces; species Streptomyces sp. NPDC005017. Next base: position 373,068 of record NZ_JBIALD010000001.1, read on the forward strand.
TGCTCGGCCAGCAGCCGGGGCAGCACGTCCTCGCCCTCGGGCCCGCCGAGGCGCACCCCGGTCTCCCAGGTGAGGTGGTTGAGGCCGACGTGGTCGAGGTGGATCTCACCCGGGTCGGTCTCCAGCAGCGCGGCGAACTTGCGCTGGAGGCCGATCGCCACGTTGCACAGCCCGACCGCCTTGTGGCCCGCCTGCAGGAGCGCGCGGGTGACGATGCCGACCGGGTTGGTGAAGTCGATGATCCACGCGCCCGGGTTGGCGCGGCGAACCCGCTCGGCGATGTCCAGGACGACCGGCACGGTGCGCAGCGCCTTGGCGAGGCCGCCCGCGCCAGTGGTCTCCTGGCCGACGCAGCCGCACTCCAGCGGCCAGGTCTCGTCCCGCTCGCGGGCGGCCTGTCCGCCGACGCGCAGCTGCAGCAGCACGGCGTCCGCGCCGTCCACGCCCGCGTCCAGGTCGGAGGTGGTGACGATCCGGCCGGGGTGGCCCTGCCGGGCGAGGATCCGCGCGGCCAGCCCGCCGACCAGCGCGAGGCGTTCGGTGTCGGGGTCGACCAGCACCAGTTCCTCGACGGGCAGGGTGTCGCGCAGACGGGCGAAGCCGTCGATCAGTTCGGGTGTGTAGGTCGAACCGCCGCCGACCACGGTGAGTTTCACGTGTCTAACCCTTCACTCCGGTGAGCGTGACACCCTCGACGAACGCCTTCTGGGCGAAGAAGAACACGAGGATCACGGGGGCCATGACCAGGACGGTGGCGGCCATGGTGAGATTCCAGTCGGTGTGGTGCGCCCCCTTGAAGGACTCCAGGCCGTAGGACAGCGTCCAGGCGCCGGGGTTCTCGGAGGCGTAGATCTGCGGCCCGAAGTAGTCGTTCCAGGCGTAGAAGAACTGGAACAGCGCCACGGCCGCGATGCCCGGCTTCGCCATCGGCAGCACCACCCGTACCAGCGTGCGCAGTTCGCCGCAGCCGTCCACCCGGGCGGCGTCCAGGTACTCGTCGGGGATGGTCAGCAGGAACTGCCGCAGCAGGAAGATCGAGAACGCGTCGCCGAACGCCATCGGGATCAGCAGCGGCCACAACGTGCCCGACAGATCGAGCTGCTTCGCCCAGAACAGGTACATCGGGATCACCACGACCTGCGGGGGCAGCATCATCATCGCGATGACCAGCATCAGCGACAGACTCCGGCCCCGGAAGCGGAACTTGGCGAGCGCGTAGGCCACCGGGAGGGACGAGGCGACGGTGAGGACCGTGCCGAGGCCGGCGTACAGCAGGGTGTTGCGCCACCAGGTCAGGAAGCCGGGGGTGTCGAGGACCTTCCGGTAGTTGGCCCACTCCCAGGTGTCCGGGACGAGGTCGCGGCTGAGCGCCTGGCTGTCGCTCATCAGCGAGGTCAGCAGCACGAACACGAACGGCAGCGTGAAGAACAGCGCGACCGCCACCCCGAGGGAGTGCACCGCCACCCATTCCAGCGCGGCCCGGCGGCGCGCGACGCGTCCGTCCGCCGCGACGGGTGCCGGGCCGACGGTCTTCTCGAGGACCTGGGTCATCGGTCACCTGCCTGGATCAGACCGCCCCGGCGGCGCATCAGCAGCGCGGTGAACGCCATCGACAGCGCGAACAGCACCAGGGCCACCACACACGCCGAGCCGTAGTCGAAGCGCTGGAAGCCGAGGTTGTAGACGAGCTGGGGGAGGGTGAGGGTGGACTTGTCGGGGAAGCCGGGCTCGAACTGGGTGCCCGCGCCCTGGATCACACCGGAGGCGACCTTCCCGGCCACCAGCGGCTGCGTGTAGTACTGCATCGTCTGGATCACGCCCGTGACCACCGCGAACATCACGATCGGGGAGATGTTCGGCAGCGTCACGAACCGGAACCGCTGCCAGGCGGAGGCCCCGTCCAGCTCCGCGGCCTCGTACTGCTCCTTCGGTACGTCGAGCAGGGCGGCCATGAAGATGACCATCAGGTCGCCGACGCCCCACAGCGCCAGCAGGGTCAGGGCGGGTTTGGACCAGTCGGGGTCGCCGAACCAGCCGGGAGCCGGGAGGCCGATGCCCTCCAGGACCGAGTTGACCGGCCCGGTGCCGGGGTTGAGCAGGAAGGCGAAGGCCATCGTGGCCGCGACCGGCGGGGCGAGGTAGGGCAGGTAGAACAGGGTGCGGAAGACCCCTGTGCCGGTCTTGATCCTCGTGATCAGCAGGCCGACGCCCAGCCCGAACACGACCCGCAGAGCCACCATGACCAGCACCAGCCACAGGGTGTTGCGCAGGGCGGGCCAGAACAGCGGGTAGTGCTCGAAGACGTAGACCCAGTTCTTGGTGCCGCTCCACACCGGCGGCCGGAAGCCGTCGTAGCGCATGAAGGAGAAGTAGACCGTGGAGATCATCGGGTAGGCGAAGAACACCGAGAACCCGATGATCCAGGGCGACATGAACGCGGCGGTGCGCAGCGCCGCGCGGCGGCGCCTCGCCCCCGGGGTGTACGTGCTCATCCCTTACTTCGCCTGCGCGATGTCCGTGTCGATCTGCTCGGCGGCCTTCCTCAGACCGGCCTTCAGATCGGTGACCCTGCCGCTCTCGTAGTCGTAGCCGAGCTGCTGGACGGTCACCAGGTACACACCGCCGTTGACGGAGGCGGGTGTGGTGCTGGAATCGGGGTGCGCGGCGATGTCCAGGAAGGTCTTGAAGCGCGGGTCGTACTTCAGCTTCGGGGACTTCAGCGCCTCCAGCGTGGAGGGCACGTTGTGGATGTTGTTGGAGAAGTCCACCACCGCGTCGGTGTCGGTGGTCATGTACTTCACCAGCTCCCAGGCCGCGTTCTGCTTCCGGCTGGTGGCGGCGATGCCGGCGATGGTGCCGCTGAGGTAGCCCTTGCCGTACTGGTCGGCCTGGTCGTCCGGGACGGGCAGCGGGGCCACCCCGATCTCGAAGCCGGGCTTCGCGTCCAGGGCCATGGCGAGGCGCCACTCGCCGTCGAGCTGCATGGCGACCTGGCCGGTGTGGAAGGGGTGCTTGGGGCCCCACTCGTCGCCGAGGCCGGTGCGGTACTTCTCCAGTTTCGCGAAGCCGCCGAGGTCGTCGACCAGCTTCTTCTGCATGGTGAACCCGGCCTCGAAGGCGGGGTCGCCGGCCAGGTTGGACTTGCCGTCGGCGGTGAAGTAGGTGGGGGAGAACTGCCCGAAGTAGTGCTCGGTGGTGGTCTCCCAGCCGTGGTAGTTCGGCATGAAGCCGAGCTGCTTGTACGAGCCGCCCCGGGGGATCGTCAGCTTCTTGGCGACCCGCGCGAACTCGGTCCAGGTCTTCGGCGGCGCGGTGATGCCGGCCTTCTCGAACGCCGTCCTGTTGTAGTAGAGGCCGTAGGCGTCGCCGAGCAGCGGGACCGCGCAGCGGTTGCCCTCGAACTGGGTGTACTCGTTCATGGCCTTCGGGAACGTCGCCGCCGGGTCGATGTCCGACTTCTCGAAGAACGGGTCGAGGTCGACCAGCGCGCCCGAGGAGCAGAACCTGCCCACGTTGTTCGTGGTGAACGACGAGATGACGTCGGGCGCCTTGGAACCCCCCGCCCGCAGCGCCTGGTTGATCTTGTCGTCGGTCATGTTGCCGGTGACCTTGACGTGGATGTTCGGGTGCGCCTTCTCGAAGCCGGCCACCAGGTCGTTGACGGCCTTCACCTCGGACGGCGCGCTCCAGGCGTGCCAGAAGTTGAGGGTGGTCTCCTGCGCGGGGTCGTCGGAGGCTCCCGTGTCCGGGGAACCGGTACAGGCGGTGGCGAGAAGGACGAGGGACGCGGACGCGGCCATCGCGAGCGCGACTCTTCTGGGTATTCCGGGCATGGCGAGGCTCCCAAAGGGCGGTCGGGGCGGGGAGGGTGCGGGGGAGGGAAGCGGTCGGAAAGGGTGGCCGAGGGGTCAGCGAGAGGTGTCGAAGACCTCGTCGCGGGTGGTCGCGAGCGCGCTCTCCAGCGCGCCGCGCAGAACCGGGTGTTCGGTCACGTCGCCGACGACCAGCCGGGGCCGGGCGGCGGCCAGTTCGGCCAGCTCCGTCTGGACCAGGCCGCGCAGCACCTCGCCGCCCGCGGTCAGACAGGAGCCGCTGAGGACGACGAGCTCGGGGTCGAGGACGGAGACCAGCGAGGCGAGACCGGTCGCGAGCCGGGTCGCGTACGTCTCCAGCAGCCGTCGGTAGGGGCCGCCCGGGTGATCGGCCGCGCGGGCGAGAAGCTCCGCGGCGGCGTCGGCGTGCGGCCCGGCGGGGACGTCCTCGACGCCGAGCTCGCGGGCGAGCCGCGGAACCGCCTGGGAACCGGCCAGCTCCTGGTAGCCACCGCTGTTGGCCTTGGTGACCTGGCGGACCAGAGGGGTGCCCGGCACCGGCAGGAAGCCGACCTCGCCGGCGCCGCCGGTCCAGCCGCGGTGCAGCCGGCCGCCGATCACCAGGGCGGCACCGAGGCCCTCCTGGTTCCACAGCAGCACGAAGTCGCCGTGGCCGCGGGCCGCGCCGCCGCGCTGCTCGGCGACGGCGGCGAGGTTGACGTCGTTCTCGTACTCCAGCGGCATCGGCAGTGCCGCGGCGATCTCGTCGAGCAGCGTGGGGGAGTGCCAGCCGGGCAGGTGGGAGGCGTAGCGCAGCCGTCCGGTGGAGGGGTCGAAGGCGCCGGGGGTGCCGACGACCAGCCGGTGGACGTCGTCGCGGGTCAGCCCGGCCGCCTTCACGGCCCCGTCCAGCGCGGCGGTGACCTGCTGGGCGGCGCCCTGGGCGGAGCGGCGGGGGGTGGCCAGTTCGAACTCGCCGACCGTACGGCCGGTGATGTCGGCGACGGCGGCGCGGATGCGTTCGGGGGTGACGTCCAGCCCGGCGGCGTGGGCGGCGGCCGGGTTCACGGCGTACAGCTGGGCGCTGGGGCCCGGGCGGCCCTCGCTGGTGCCGGTCACCCGCACCAGGCCTGCGGCCTCCAGCCGGGCCAGCAGCTGCGAGGCGGTCGGCTTCGACAGCCCGGTCAGCTTGCCGATCCGGGTCCGGGTGAGGGGCCCGTGCTCCAGCAGCAGATCCAGGGCGGCCCGGTCGTTCATGGCACGCAGTACGCGCGGAGTACCCGGCGTACCGGCTGTACCCGCCATGGTCGACACCTGCCTTTCGGGCGCCCGGCCTCTCACGCGGCGCACTGCCGCGGAGGGTCACTGTTAGGAAGGTTTCCTATCAATGCTGGGACCGTATGCCGGGCGTGAAGGGGGCGTCAATAGGGGAGCGGCATGCTCATCGCTCGTTCTCCTCGCCACGCTGCTGCCAGGCTAAGCCCGCGTCGGGTGCCCCGGTGTGACGACGGGGCACCCGACGCCGGGTCGGCGTCCGATGCCCCGTCTCTTCACTCGAACGAGTGTGCTGAACCGTTCCGCTCCGGTCGCGTCTACTTCGTGGTGCTCGGGGGCGTCAGCGGGGACGCCGCCGCCGACTGCGGGGACGAGCTGTTGGCGTAGACGGACGGGGCCGCCATGCCGGCCGTCGGGTCGTCCTCCGACGCGGCCGCGGGCTGGGCCGGCAGACCGCCGACGATACGGATGCCCTCGGCGTCCAGGGCCTGCTTGATCCGCCAGCGCAGCTCGCGCTCGATCTTCAGGGCCTTGCCGGGCATCGTCTTGGCGGAGACCCGCACCACCATGGACTCGAGCAGCACGCTGTCGAGGCCGAGGACCTCCACCGGGCCCCACAGCAGCTCGTTCCAGGGCTCCTCCTTGCTCATCCGGTCGGCGGCCTCGGTGAGCACCGTCTTCACCCGGTCCAGGTCCTCGTTCGGCCGGACCGTGACGTCGACGCCGGCCGTCGCCCAGCCCTGGGAGAGGTTGCCGACCCGCTTGACCTCGCCGTTGCGGACGTACCAGATCTCGCCGTTGTCGCCGCGCAGCTTCGTCACCCGCAGGCCCACCTCGATGACCTCGCCGGAGGCGACCCCCGCGTCGATCTGGTCGCCCACGCCGTACTGGTCCTCGAGGATCATGAAGACGCCGGAGAGGAAGTCGGTCACCAGGTTCCGCGCGCCGAAACCGATCGCCACACCCGCGACACCCGCCGAGGCCAGCAGCGGGGCCAGGTTGATGGCGAAGGTCGACAGGATCATCAGCGCGGCCGTGCCGAGGATCAGGAAGCTCGCCACCGACCGCAGCACCGAGCCGATCGCCTGCGAACGCTGCCGACGGCGCTCCACGTTGACCAGCAGTCCGCCTATCGCGGTCCCGTCCACCGACTGCGCGGTGCGGCTCATCCGGTCGATCAGCTTGGTGATCGCCCGCCGCACGAACACCCTGAGGACCGCCGCGACCACCAGGATCAGCAGGACGCGCAGCCCGATCGCCAGCCAGGTCGACCAGTTCTGCTCGACCCAGCTCGCGGCCTGGGTCGCGCTCTCCTGGGCGTCCTGGATCGACGGCACCGCGGGCGCGGTCTCCGACGGCGACGGGGACGGGCTCGCGGCGGCGAGCAGGGCGGACAGGGACGTCACGTCGGGTACCTCCAGGTGCGGTCCGCCCTCCGGCCGGCGGTCAAGTATTCCAAGGTCACGAAAGGGTCACCGGAGGGCGGGTTCACCACACTATCGGGGCATCGTGTGTGGATCGTTGCGGTGTCAGAGGGAGAAAGGACACGAACCCGGGGATGAACAGGGGGGATCACGGCTTCGTCATCCCGGGGATGAATGAGATGTGGTCGAAAACACTCCCAGCCCGTTACCGGGACATGGTGGCGCGTTCACCAGGCATGAGGGGAGACTGACTGCAGATCGTCCCGGCGCGAGCCACGCGCCGCCGGCGTACAAGGAGGCATCCGTGCCGCATGTCCTGGTCCTCAACGCGTCGTACGAGCCCCTCGGCGTCGTACCGCTCCGCCGCGCGCTCGTCCTCGTCCTGGAGAACAAGGCCGTATGCCTTGAGGAGTCCGGCGCCTTTCTGCACAGCGCGACCGTCACAGTCCCCGCACCCAGCGTGGTCCGGCTCAAGCGATTCGTCCGGGTTCCCTATCGGGGGCCCGTTCCTCTTACCCGCCGGGCGCTGTTCGCGCGCGACGGGGGCCGGTGCATGTACTGCGGTGGCGTCGCAACCAGCGTCGACCACGTCATCCCGCGCAGCCGCGGGGGCAAGCACGTCTGGGACAACGTGGTGGCGTCCTGCCGCCGCTGCAACCACGTGAAGGCCGACCGTCACCTCGGTGAGATCGGCTGGCGGCTGCGCCACAAACCCGCCCCGCCCACCGGACTGGCCTGGCGCATCATCGGCACCGGCCATAGGGACCCGCGCTGGCTGCCGTACCTCCAGCCGTACGGCGCGGACGACGCCCTGGCCCGGATCGACGGCATCTCAGCCTGACGATCCGGGCCTTCGCATTCCCCGTAGGGGACCGGGGAGACCCCCGTCCACCCCGGTCCCACGGGTGATCCGGCCTGCGCGGGGCGGGCAGGGCGGCCCGCTGCGCCTGGCCGCCGCTCATCTCGCCGGGCCGCGGCTCCTCCCCGGCCGCGAGCCGGACCGAGGCGCCGCGCAGGGCCATGTCCGGCCGTGCGTCTTGACCAGGCCGGACGCCGTGAGCGGCGGGTCCGGACTCGTGTCGGTGGTCATACCGTGTCCACCTCCGCGGCGAGGGGGGCGAGCCGGGCGCCGGTCGTCGTCATCCAGCGCAGGTCGGCGTCGAGATGGGTCAGGGCGTAGTCCGCCGACAGGACCGTCGACAGATCCGCGCCGGGGGCGGTCTTCACCGCCGTGAGCTCGCGCATACGGCCGATGTGCGCGGCGCGCTGGTCGCGCAGATACGCCTCGGGGTCGCCGGACGTCAGGATCGACACGACGACCTTCGCGAAGATCTCGTTGGCCACGAAGGGCGCGGGCGGGGTGACCTCGGCCGCCCAGCGCGTCAGTTCGCGGGCGCCGTCCTCGGTGGCCCGGTACAGGGTGCGTTCCGGTCCGCCCTCGGAGCCGGTGCCGTCGACCTCGGCGAGTCCGTCCCGGACCAGGCGCTGAAGGGTCGTGTAGACCTGCCCGTAGGCGAGCGGACGGGCCTGCGGGAAGCGTTCGTCGTGCCGTCGCTTGAGGTCGTAGCCGTGGCTGGGACCCGTGGCGAGCAGCCCGAGCAGGATGTGGCGGGTGCTCATGGCGATCATTATGTACTGAGTACATGTGCTGAGCGAATAGTCGGCGCCGGGAATCTTCGCGCGGCGGACGGGCCCGCTGCCGGAGGGCCGGTGACTCACCTGGCGGGCGGGCGCGGGTGGGCCGCCGCTGGAGGCGGCTCGCGTGGCCGGCGGGCGGTCGCATGGGAGCCCGGCGGCTCGCCGGAGAATCTTGCGTGACCGGGTGCGGAGTCGACGGAGATTGTGGCGACACGCGGTATTCGTCTTCCGATACGTCTGCCGCCGTGCCCACTGGGTAGGGCTGTGTTGTCCCGTGCCAGCCGTCCGGCCGTCCCGCCACCGACGAAGGAGCCCTCATGGCCGCCTCGACCCGCCCGCTGATCCCCGCCCCCTCCAAACGCCCGGCGGAGCCCACCGCCGAGTGCGTGCGCGTGTGCTCCGCCGAGAGCGCCTACGCCCAGACCCCGCTGACCAGCGAACCCCCGCTGCCGTACGCCGAACCCCTCACCAGCGAGCCGCCGCTCGCCGCCCCGGACGCCGACACGACGAGGCCGTAGATGACCGCACCCCGCCCGGACCGGCCCCCGACCGCGGACCTGGCCCGCCTCGCCGAACTGCACGGCGTCGCCACGTCCTACCGCCCCGCCCCCGACCGCACCGTCACGGCCTCGCCCGTCGCCGTCACCCGCGTCCTGGCCGCCCTCGGCGTCGACGCGAGCACGCCCGAGACGATCCGCGCCGCCCTCGCCGCCCGAGAACGGGAACTCGGCGCACGGCTTCTGCCGCCGACCGTCGTGGCCTGGCAGGGGACCGAGCCGGCCGCGCTGGGCGCACTGCCCGCGGGGACCCGGCTGCACGTCGAGACCGAGCAGGGTGCGACCCGCACCACCGTCGAGGGCCTGCCGCCCGGAGTGCACCGGCTGACCGCGACCGCACCCGGCGGACGCACCGCCGAGGCCCACCTCGTCGTGGCCCCCGCCCGGCTGCCCGCCCCGACCGGGCGGTCGTACGGCTTCCTCGTCCAGCTCTACTCCCTGCTCTCCCACCGCTCCTGGGGCATGGGCGACCTCGGGGACCTCGGCGAACTGGCCGCCTGGGCCGGTCGGGTGCTCGGCGCCGGGTTCGTCCAGGTCAACCCACTGCACGCCGCGGTGCCCGGCACGCCCACGGACCCCTCGCCCTACCGCCCCTCCTCCCGCCGCTTCCCCGACCCCGTGCATCTGCGCGTGGAGAACGTCCCCGAGTTCGCCCACGTCGAGGACCGCGAGCGCGTCGCCGGGCTCCTCGAACGCGCCGCCCGGCTCCGGGAGTCCGTGCTCGACAAGGGCGCCCTCATCGACCGGGACGCCGTGTGGGAACTCAAGCGCGAGGCACTGGAACTCGTCCGCGCCGTACCGCTCGGCCCCGGACGCCGCGCGGCCTACGAGGACTTCCTCGCCGCCCACGGCAGCGCCCTTCAGGACCACGCCACCTGGAACGCGCTCGCCGAGGTGTACGGCGGCGACGTGGAGCAGTGGCCCGACCCGCTGCGGGACCCCCGGTCGGCCGAGACCGCCCGCGCGAGGGCCGGACTGACGGACCGTGTGGACTTCCACACCTGGCTCGCCTGGCTCACCGACAGCCAGCTCGTCGCCGTGCAGCGCACCGCCCGCGAGGCCGGGATGCCGGTGGGCATCGTCCACGACCTGGCCGTCGGCGTGCACCCCGGTGGCGCCGACGCCTGGGCCGGGCGGGACCACTTCGCCACCGGCATGTCGGTCGGCGCCCCGCCCGACGCCTTCAACGCCCGCGGCCAGGACTGGGGCCTGCCGCCCTGGCGCCCCGACCGGCTCGCCGAGTCCGGTTACGCACCCTACCGGGCCCTGCTCCAGGCCCTGTTCCGCAGCGCCGGAGCCCTGCGCATCGACCATGTCATGGGGCTGTTCCGGCTCTGGTGGGTCCCGCAGGGCCTGCCGCCCACCGACGGCACCTACGTCCGCCACGACGCCGAGGCCATGCTCGCCGTGCTCGTCCTGGAGGCCTCGCGGGCGGGCGCGATCGTCATCGGGGAGGACCTCGGTACGGTCGAGCCCGGCGTCCGCGAGGCGCTGCGCGAGCGCGGGGTGCTGGGGACGTCGGTGCTGTGGTTCGAACGAGACTGGGACGGGGACGGCCTGCCCCTGCCGCCCGCGGCCTGGCGCCCGGACTGTCTGGCCACGGCCACCACCCACGACCTCCCGCCCACCGCGGCCCGGCTCACCGGCGAGCATGTCGAACTCCGCGACCGGCTGGGCCTGCTGACCCGTCCGCTCGCCGAGGAACGCGCCTCGGCCGCCGCCGACACAGCCGAATGGCTGGCCCTTCTCCACCGGCTGGGACTGCTGGACGGGACGGGCTTCACGGCGGGGGAGTCGGAGGAGGTGGCTGGGGCCTCCGAGGGGGTGGATGGGGCCTTCGACGGGGTCGCGGGGCCCGGAGCGGCCGGGGCCGAGGCTGGGGCCGACGGGGCCGACGGGGCCGAGGTGGCCGAGGCGGCAGAGGTGGCCGAAGTGGCGGAGGTCCTCGCCGTCCATCGCTTTCTGCTGCGTACGCCCGCCCGCCTCGTCGGGGCCTGGCTCCCGGACGCGGTCGGAGACCGCCGCCCGCAGAACCTCCCCGGCACCTGGGACGAGTACCCGAACTGGCGTCTGCCCGTCGCCGACGCCGAGGGCCGGCCCGTCACCCTGGAGGAGCTGACGTCGTCCGCCAGGCTGCGGGCGCTGGCGGAGGTGCTGCGGGAGGGGACACGGGAGGGCGGCCCCTGAGGGCCGGGCAGCGGGTGCCGGGGTGCCGTGCGTCGGGCCGCCGCCGCGCGGCCGCTGGTGGCAGGGCGGGCCGGGGATCGGGGAGGGGCGGGACGGCAGGTCCGCCGGCGCCCGTGAGCGACCCCGCTGACGTGCGGTATCGCCATAACGGACCCCCGGGCGCGCGGCCCCGACCGGCGTTCGCTACTTTTGCACCGTGGACAAGAAGAACGCCCTGCGCGTCGGCGCCCTGGCCGCCGGTACGACGCTGATGATGCTGCTCATGTCGTCCCCCGCCCTCGCGCTGACCCGCGACGACGGTGACGACCCCGGCACGGGCCTGAGCGTCATCGAGACGCTGGGTCTGTTCGTGCTCGCCCCGATCGCCCTGTTCGCCGTCACCGCCGGTCTGGTGATGGTCCTCGACCGGTCCTCGTACCGGGTGACCAAGCCCAAGGCCAAGGCCGGCGCCTGACGGCCCGAACCCGGCTCTTCCCCGAGGGCGCCGCTCCCGCCGTACACGGCAGGGACCGGCGCCCTCGGCGTTTCACCGGCCCGGTTCAGGGATGCGCGGCCGTCAGATACCGCTGAACCGTCGGCGCCAGCCACGCCACGACCTCCTCCGGACGCAGCGCCACGGCCGGCGGCAGCCGCAGGACGTACCGGGTGAGGGCCAGCCCCAGCAACTGCGTGGCGCAGAGGGCGGCCCTGGCGGGCACCTGCTCGGCGTCCGGGCACACCGCGCGTGCGACGGGCAGCAACTGGTCGCGGAACACGCCCTGCACCCGCTCCGCCCCCGCCTGGCTCGTGGCACCGACCCGCAGCAGCGCGGTGAGCACCTCGTTCTCCTCCCACATGCCGAGGAAGTGCGTCACCAGGGCCCGGCCGACGTCCTCCCGGGGCAGCGCGCCCACGTCGGGCAGCCGCAGATCGACCGAGACGACCGCGGCGAACAGGCCCTCCTTGTTGCCGTAGTAGCGCATCACCATCGAGGGGTCGATCCGTGCGTCACGGGCGATGGCGCGGATGGTGGCCCGCTCGTACCCGTCCGTCGCGAAGCGTTCGCGCGCGGCTTCGAGGATGGCGGCGCGGGTGGCGTCGGAGCGGCGGGCGGGGGCGGGGTCGTCGGTGCCGTCGCCGCTGCCGCTGCCGGTCGTGGTGGTGTCGGGTGTCTGTGCGGTGCCGTGGTTCATGTCAACGAGCGTAGGCCAACGAGTGTGGGTCTACAAGTGTTGGCCTACGGGTGTTGACGGGTGTTGGCGGGGTTGTCGGGCGGTCCGCGACTGTCGGCGGCCTCGGTCTGTTGGCCTACGTGTGTTGGCCTATGCGTGTCGGCCTACCTGTGCCGGCTCCCGCAGGTCGACCCCTCGCGCTTGAGGGTCCACGCCCGTTGGCCCACGCCCGTTTGCCCGCTGCGGGCCGCCCGCGCATCGGTTCACACTCGTTTGCCGCCGCATGCCACCCGCCCGGCGCATCGGTCCACACTTGTTTGCCAACACTCGTTGACAACCCCCACCCCCACTCCCTACCTTTGTCAACAAGCGTTGGTCAACACATGTTGGCCAACCAGCGTAGGCATCCAGGAGGCCTCCCATGACCGGCACCGGAACCACTGGCCCCATCCGCCCTGCCCGCCCCGCCCGTCACACGCGCCCCGCCGTGGTCGTCGTCGGCTCCGGCCCCACCGGCCTCCTGCTCGCCGGTGACCTGGCCACCGCCGGCGTCCCCGTCACGCTCCTCGAGAAGCGCCCCGAGAAGATCAGCAATCTGTCCCGGGCCTTCGCGCTGCACGCCCGTTCGCTGGAGCAGCTCGACGCCCGCGGGCTCGCCGACGAGCTGGAGGAGGCCGGACAGCGGCTGGAGCGGCTGCGGCTGTTCAGCCGGCTGACGCTGGACCTGTCGACGCTGCCCTCGCGGTTCAACCACCTGCTGGTGATCCCGCAGTACGAGGTCGAGACGTCGTTGCGGCGGCGGGCGGAGGAGGCCGGGGTCGACTTCCGGTTCGAGACCGAGGTGACGGGGCTGGAGCAGGACGCGGACGGGGTGACCGTGCGGCTGCGGACGGCCGCGGGGGAGGGGGAGCTGCGGGCGGCGTACGTCGTCGGGGCGGACGGGATGCGCAGCGTGGTGCGGGAGGCGGTGGGGCTGCCGTTCCCGGGGCACTCGGTGATCCGTTCCGTGGTGCTCGCGGACGTCAGGCTGGCCGAGCGGCCGGAGACGCTGCTCACCGTCAACACCGCCGGGGACGTCTTCGCCTTCATCGCGCCCTTCGGGGACGGCTACTACCGCGTCATCGGCTGGGACCGCCGGCGCGACGTCCCCGACCACGAGCCGCTGGAGCTGGCGGAGGTGGAGGAGATCACCCGGCTCGCGCTCGGCCGGGACTTCGGGATGCACGACCCCCGCTGGATGTCCCGCTTCCACAGCGACGAGCGCCAGGCGCCCCACTACCGCGTCGGCCGGGTCTTCCTCGCCGGGGACGCCGCCCATGTGCACACCCCGGCAGGCGGTCAGGGCATGAACACCGGCCTCCAGGACGCGGCCAACCTGAGCTGGAAGCTGGCCCAGGTCCTCGCCGGGCGCGCGGGCGACGAACTCCTCGACACCTACGAGGCCGAGCGCCACCCCGTCGGGAAGGCGGTGCTGCGCAGCAGCGGCGGCATCGTCCGGCTCGCCATGGCCAAGCGGCCCTGGACCCTCGCCCTGCGCGCCGGGCTGACCACCCTCCTCGGTGCGGCCGCCCCGGCCCGCCGCAGGGCCCTCGGGCAGATCACCGGCGTCGGCTACCGCTACGCGGCCCCCAAGGGTGCCCACCGGCTGACCGGCACCCGCGTCCCGGACCTCGCGCTCGCGGGCGGCGGCCGGCTCTACGAGGCCCTGCGCGGCGGGCGGTTCGTGCTGGTCGCCCCGGGATCGTACGACCCGGGCGCCGGGCGCGGGGACCGCCTCACCGCCGTCCGCTGGGCGGGCGACCGGCGCACGACCCTGCTGGTGCGCCCCGACGGCTATGTGGCCTGGGCCGCCGAGGGTGCCACGCCCGCCGTGACCGAGGCCGCCCTCGCCGCCCACGTCGGGTGAGCCCGCGACCTGCCCTGCCCCGCCCCGACCTGCCCTGCCCCGCCCCGGGCCGGTGCCCGCCCCGACCCGCCCCGGCCGATGCCAGACCGCCCGGATCAGCCTCCGGCCGCCCCCGCCGGCTCGCGGACCATGAAGACGTCCACCGGGTCCTCGCTCTCCACCACGAAACCGTGCCGCCCGTAGAGCCGACGGGCGGCACTGCCGTTGAGGACGTTCAGCCGGACCCGGACTCCGTCGGTGTCGCAGCGTTCCAGCAGGGCGGCCAGGACGGACGTGCCGACGCCCCGGCCGTGCAGGGCGGGGTCGAGGTAGAAGTGCTCCAGCCAGTGGGCGTCGTCGTCGGCCGGGCGCAGGGCGACGCAGCCCGCGAAGGCGCCGGCCACCTCGATCACCCAGGTGTGCGCGGGCTCGAACGCGTCGCGCAGGCGCTGCCGGACGCGTCGGTCGTCGTAACGCCCGAGCCGTTCCAGGTCCGGCCGCATGACGACGGCCCGCAGTTCCGCCACCGGCCCGACGTCGGCCGTCGTGGCCCGCCGTATCTCCCAGTCCGCCATGATCTCCCTCCCGCGCGCGGCCTCAGCGACCCGGCTCGGACGTGCCCGCGAGCAACTTGCGCAGCAGGTCGGCCAGTTGTCCGGACTGCTCCTCGGTGAGCTCGGACAGGCCGTCGGTCTGGACGGCCACCCCGGCGCCGACCGCCTCGTCGATGAGGGCGAGACCCTCGTCGGTGAGGGTGACGTGGAGGCCGCGGCGGTCGTGCGGGTCGGGGGAGCGGCGCAGCAGGCCCGCCCGTTCCAGCTTGTCCAGCCGGCCGGTCATGCCGCCGGTGGTGAGCATGAGGGTGGAGGACAGCTGGCGCGGGGAGAGGGTGTAGGGCTCTCCGGCGCGGCGCAGGGTCGCGAGGACGTCGAACTCGCCGCGGGAGATCCCGAACCGGCCGTACGTCCGCTCCATCCGGTCGCCCATCGCACGGGCGAGCCGGTAGATCCGGCCGAAGACCTCCATCGGCAGGGTGTCGAGGTCGGGCCGCACGTCCGCCCACTGGCCGATGATCGCGTCGACCGCGTCCGGACGCTCCTGACCGGCCTGGTCCAGCTGATCGCCCTGGCGGTCCCGGGACTCGGGGTTGGGGTTCATGGCAGGAGTATCCGCCTCCGTTCGGTCGGCCGCAAGAAAGTGGCTTGACGGAAAGTTGCTTAACGCTAAGCTACTTTCTACCAAGTCACTTCCTGGTGAGCCATCGCCGCCACCCGGCGAGCCGTCCCACCGGAGGGGCACCGGAAACAACAGGGGGGCCGTCATGCGTCAGAAGGACCAGCGCGTACCGGGGGAGTGGGCGCTGCCCGTCGCCGCCGCCGTCAACGGCGTGGGCATGGGCATGTACGTCCCGTTCACGCTGGTGTTCTTCCACTACGTCACCGGGCTGTCCTTCGCCGTCGTGGGCGTGGTCCTCACGGTCACCGGGCTCGCCGGACTCGCTGCCCTGCCGGTGGCGGGCACGGCGATCGACCGGTACGGCGCCAAGCGGGTGCTGTACGTGCTGTACGGCGTCCGGGTGGTCGGCTTCGCGCTCTACCCCTTCGCCCAGTCGCTCGCCGCCTTCGCCGCGGTCGCCCTGGTCACCGCGGCCGCCGACCGGGCCTTCCCCGCGGTGAACCAGACGCTGATCGCCGAGGTGGCCCGCGGTGAGGGCCGTGACCGCCTCCAGGCGGCCACCCGCGCCCTCCAGAACGGCGGCAACGGCGCCGGCGCCCTGCTCGCCACCCTGGTCCTCGCCCTCGCCGGACCGGCCGGCTACACCTACGCCGCCTGGGGCAACGCCCTGTCCTTCGCACTCGCCGCGCTGCTGGTGCGCCCGCTGAAGCCGGTGCGGTCCGCCGAGCCGGGCCCCGCGCGCCGGGCCGGGGCCGGATACCGGCTCGTCCTCGCCGACCGGCCCTTCCTGGTCGTCACCGGCGCCAACTTCCTCAACGCGCTCAGCTACTCCGCGCTGTCGGTGCTGTTCCCGCTGTTCATCGTCCAGTGGCTGGCCGGGCCGGCCGTTCTGACCGGCTCCGCCTTCACCGTCAACACGGTGCTGTGCGCGGTCGCCGGGGTGTACGTCGGCTCCCGCGTCCGGCGGGCCGGAGCCCGGCGCACCCGGGCCGCGGCACTGGGCGGGGCGCTGTTCGCCGCCGCGTTCGCCGCGCAGATCGTGCTGGGCACGCTCCGGCCGCAGAACGACACGGTGCTGGGCGGCGCCCTGATCGCCGTCGTCGTCCTCTACACCGTCGGCGAGCTGATCCACAGCCCCGCCGCCGAGGTGCTGGCGGTCTCCGCGGCGCCCGAGGCGGTGCGCGGCCGGTACATGGCGGCGTACCAGATGTCCTGGTCACTGGCGAAGGCCGTCGCGCCCTCCCTGTTCACCGGGCTGCTCGCGCTCGACGGCCGCGCGCCCTGGGCCGTCCTCATCGTCACCTCCGCCGTCGCGGCCGCCCTGCTGCTCCGCGTCGAGCACCGGCTGCCCGCCGAGGCGGTACGTCCCCTGCCGGTCACCGTCGCCCGCGGCGCGGAGCCCGGCGACGGCGTCGAGTCCGACGCGACCGCCGAGTCCACCGGGACCGCCAGGCCCGCCACCGCGGCGGCCTGACCCCGGCGGCCCGCCCCCCCCACGCCTCCTCCCGCCCTCCCGGCTTCGCGAAAGGCCCAGCCATGAAGCGGTCCGCGACCGTCCTGCTCACCGCCCTCGCCCCGGTCTCCTGGGGCACCACCTACGCCGTCACCACCGAGTTCCTCCCGGCCGAGCGGCCGCTGTTCACCGGGCTGGTGCGGGCGCTGCCCGCCGGGCTGCTCCTGCTGGCCCTCGCCCGGGTGCTGCCGCGCGGCGCCTGGTGGTGGAAGTCGGCGGTGCTGGGCGCGCTGAACATCGGGGCGTTCTTCCCGCTGCTGTTCCTGTCGGCGTACCGGCTGCCCGGCGGTACGGCCGCGGTGGTCGGCTCGGCGGGCCCGCTGTTCGTGGTCGGGCTGTCGGCGCTGCTGCTGGGGCAGCGGGCCACACTGCGCTCGGTGCTCGCCGGGATCGCGGCGGCGTCCGGGGTCACCTTGGTCGTACTGAAGGCGGCCGGGTCGCTGGACCTCGTCGGGGTGCTGGCGGCCGTCGCCTCCACGGCGTCGATGTCCACGGGCACGGTCCTCACCAAGAAGTGGGGCCGCCCCGAGGGCGTCGGCCCGCTCGCCCTGACCGGCTGGCAGCTCACCGCGGGCGGTCTGCTGATCGCCCCGCTCGCCCTGCTGGTCGAGGGTGCGCCGCCCGCCCTGGACGCCCCGGCGGTCGGCGGCTACCTCTACCTCGCGCTCGGCAACACGGCGGTGTCGTACTGGCTGTGGTTCCGCGGTATCGGCCGGCTCTCCGCCACCCAGGTCACCTTCCTCGGCCCGCTCTCCCCGCTCACCGCGGCGGTCATCGGCTGGGCCGCGCTCGGCCAGACGCTGAGCCCGGTCCAACTGGCGGGCATGACGCTGGCGTTCGGCGCGACGGTGGCGGGGCAGCTGGGCGCAGGCCGCGGGCCGGAGAGGACCCGGTCGGTCGGGTCCGCCGAAGGGAAGGGGGAGAAGGCGTCGGCGGAGGTGACGGGTTCCGCGGTGCGGCGGTAGATCCGCCGCCGCTCGGGCTCTCGCCTCCCGTCACTTCCCCCGCCCCGCCCGTCCCCCCTGCCTTGCCCGTCTCCCCCGCCACCACGTCCGGGCCCACAGCACGTGTACGCCGCCCAGCGCGAGGGCGACCGCAGTGGCGTCCAGGCGTTCCGCCGGTGAGGCGTCGGGGCGGTTGAGCGCGTCGGCTGCGCGGGCGAGGAGGGTGATGTCCGCGGGCAGGGTCACCGTGGCGAGGAAGGCCAGGCACAGCGCGGTGCCGGTGACGAGGACGACGGCGTAGACCCGGACCGCGCGCCGCTCGTGCGCGGGGAGCGCGCGGCTGGGGTCCGTGCCCGCGCGGCCCAGCAGCCGCCGGGCGGCGTGGCGGGCGTAGGCCCTGCCGTCGCCGTACAGGTCGCGGCAGCGCAGCAGGTCCTGGAGGACGAAGTAGACGTCGGTGCGCATGAAGACCATCAGCTGGAAGGGCAGCGGCAGCAGCGCGAGGACGGTCAGAGCGGCCAGCAGCCGGTGCGGGGTGCCGTGCAGCGTGCCCGCGGCGAGTGCGGCCGCCGCGGCGACGGAGAGGTTGGTGGCGATGCCCGCCAGATACGCCGTCAGACGGTGGCGGCGGGGTGCCAGTTCGATGCCGCTGATGTCGGTCTGCATCACCAGGAACTGCAGCCGGGTGCCCAGCCGCATCCGGGCAGGTACCCCGGTCGCCCGCGCGGTGACCAGATGCGCGCACTCGTGGAGGAACAGCAGCGCCCAGCCCGCGGCCGCCCCGAACGCGACGACCAGACTGCCGTGGCCGCTCCACAGCAGCGTGCGGTAGCCGAGGGCGACATCGGGCCGGGCCAGCAGGGCGGCGCCGATCAGCAGCCCGACCAGTACGGGCAGGACCGGGCTGAGCGTGAAGCGCACATGGCGGGGCCGCAGCCGGGCCAGCGTCGGTTTCGGCGGGCCGGGCTCCGGCACCGGGCGGCCGTCCAGCTCGGCGACGAAGCCGAGGCCGACGAGCGCGTCGACGAAGTCCGCCACGTCGAGGTCCTGCCCGGTCTCCGCCAGCAGCCGCCGCGCCGCCTCCTCGCTGTCCAGCCCCTCGCCGAGCAGGTCCAGGGCGCGCTTGCCGGACTCGGGCAGGGCGACGAAGCGGCCGGTGGCCATGCGCCCCACGATCCACTCCGGTCCGTCGGCCCGCGCGGCCAGTTCACGCAGCCGGACCCGGCTCACACGGGCACCTCACCTCTCCGTTCCTCACACTCCGCCGCAGGCCGGACAGTCCGGGCGGCGGGGGTGGCGCTGGACGAGCGGGTCGCCGGGGACCATCAGGTTCAGGCCGAAGCGGACGCCGGGCTCCAGCACGGGCACCCCGGTCAGCAGGGCCAGCGCGGCATGGGCGAGCAGGGCCCCCGACAGGCTCGCGGTGACCGCGGTGGCCGGGTTCCAGGGCATCCGCGGCGAGGCCACCTCCTCGTCCTGGCCCGGCGCGAGCCGGAGGTCACGCCGGGCCGCCTCGCCCTCGCGCAGACACTCCCAGCAGGCGCCCCGCCCGGGGGCGTACACCCCGGCCGTCACCAGCGGGCCGCGGTAGCCGGCGTCCACCCAGGGCAGGCCCAGCGCGAGACAGCCCCGGTTGGCCCAGCGGCGCAGATCGGCCGGGCGGTCGGCGGCCAGCACCAGCAGATCGGGACGGGCCCGGCCGAGCAGCACCCGCAGCCCGTCCGGGCCGCGCACCTCGGCGCGCTCGCCCGTCACCGTCACGTCCGAGTTCAGCGCCCGCAGGGCGGCCAGCGCCGCGTCCACCTTGGGCCGGCCGATGTCCGCCTCCCGGAACAGCGGCTGCCGGTTGAGGTTGGACAGCTCCACCACGTCCGGGTCGACGCAGTGCACGTGCCCCACCCCGGAGGCGACCAGACACTGCGCCGCGTGCCCGCCGGTGCCGCCCACGCCCAGCAGCAGCACCCGGGCCCGGCCGAGGGCCAGTTGCGCGTCCCAGGCGCTGGCCCGCGGCCCCAGGTCCATCCAGCGCAGCAGCGGCACGCCCCGGCTGTAGCGCTCGCGCTCCCGGTCGGACACCGGCACCGGCGCGGCCGCGTCCTCCACGAACCCGGCCGCCCGCAGATCGGCCATCGCCCGGAACACGTCGTCCCCGCTCACCCCCGGATGCCCGGCCACCACCTCGGCGACCACCCCGGAGGGGTCCCGGGAGCCGTCCATCACCTCCATCAGCCGCCAGACCCAGCCGTGCGGATCGGCGATCTCCGCCCCGATGCCGAACACGACACCGCCGATCCGGACATGGCCGTCGACGGTGCGGTAGGGCCGGTGCTCGGGTTTGACGCGGGGCCGCCGTAAGGACGCCGTCTCGGATGTCACGCGGTCACCACCCCCGTGGTCGTATGCGCCGGACTGGCGTGAACACCTGCCCTTGACACTGTTGTTCACCCGCGTGACTCTTGGCAAGAAGCCCGTGTAGAGGCTTTTGTTCAGCCAAGTCCGTTGTGTCGTCCGCGCGTTGATGGAGGGGAGTCTCACATGGCCGAGAAGATCGTCATCCGCCCGCTGGACAAGAAGGAGACCACGGGGGACAGCAACTCCCAGGGTGCCTGAGCGGAGCCCCGGCGTGCGGACCTCGTCGTATCCCACCGTCGTCGACCTGGAGCGGCAGGCCCGCGCGCTGGCCGCCGCGGCGCCCGGGGCGATCAGCCTGCGGGCGGCCGGAGCGAGCCGCGCCGGCCGCCCGCTGTGGCTGCTGAGCGCCGGCCACGGCGACCGGCACATGCTCACCGTCGCGGGCGCGCACGCCAACGAGCCCGTGGGCGGCGCCTCCGCGCTCCGCCTGGCCACCGTGTTCGCGCGCCGGCCCCAGCTGCTGCGCCGGCTCGGCTGCGCCTGGCACTTCCTGCTCTGCCTCGACCCCGACGGCGCCCGGCTGAACGAGGGCTGGCAGCCCGAGGAGCCGGCGCCGTCCCTGGAGGAGTGCCATCTGCGGCTGTACCGGCCCGCGTTCGCCCGGCAGCCCGAATCCCTGCCCGCCCTCGGCGAGGGCCGCCCGCCGATGCCCGAGTCGGCGACCCTGGTCCGGCTGCTCGACGAGCTGCGCCCGGCCGCCCAGTTCACGCTGCACGGCATCGAGTTCGGCGGCGCCTTCGCGATGATGACGCGCCCGCTGCCCGGCGCCGGAGAGGCCTTCCGCCGCAGCGCCGCCCTGCTGGACGTGCCCCTCGACGACCACCCCTGCGACGGCCCCGACTGGCGGCCGGACCGGCCGGGCCTGCTGCTGCTGCCCGACGGCCGGGCGGGCAGCGAGCGCGACCCGAGCGGCTTCGTCGCCGAGAGCACCTGGCTGTACCCGCGCCGCCACGGCACCCTCACCACCCTGATCGAGGCACCCGCCTGGGGTGTCGCCGCGGTCGCCGATCCCCGCCCCGCCACCGACCCCGAGCGGGCCGTCGCCGGGATCGGCGGGCTCCTGCTGGCCCGCAACCGCGAGCTGGCCGCCGTACTGGACGGGCGGGCGGACACCCGGGCCGTGCCGGAGGGACTGGCCCCGCTGCGGGACGCCGCCCTGGAACTGGTCGACGTGGCGCCCTCGGTCGCCGCCACCTGGGCCGCGGAGGAACGCTCCGGGTCCCGGGGCCACTACGCCACCCTCGGCATCGCCGCCCGCCGCATCCCGCTGCGCGCGGCGGCCATGATGCGCCGCGCCCTGGCCGGCACCGACCCCGGCACCGCCGAGGCGCTCGGCGACCTGGTCCGCGAGTGGTGCCGGGAACTGGAGAAGGCCTACAGCCCCCGCTGGGTGCCGGTGTCGGCCCAGACGGGCCTGCATGTGCGCACGATGCTCGACATCGGCCGACGGGTGTGCGCCGAGCGGCCGTGAGGTCACGCGCGAGGGGCGCGGGCGGCAGGGAGGGCACACGCGTGAGGACACGCGCGAGGGGCGGGCGACCGTGTCGGTCGCCCGCCCCTCGGCGGCTGTCCGGCGTGCGTCAGACGGACGCGGCGGCGTCCGCGGCCTGCGCCTTCAGCGCCCGCTCGACACCCGAGCGGGACTCCGAGACCAGACGGCGCAGTGCCGCGCCCGGCTCGGCGGAGGCCAGCCAGGCGTCCGTACGGTCCAGGGTGTCCCGGGAGACCTGGAGCGACGGGTAGAGGCCGACCGCGATCTGCTGGGCCATCTCGTGCGAACGGGAGTCCCACACGCCCTTCACCGAGTCGAAGAACCGCTCGGCGTAGGCGGCGAGCAGCTCACGCTGGTCGGTCTGCACGAAGCCGACGATCACGGCCTCCTGAAGGGCGTTGGGCAGCTTGTCGGAGTCGACCACCGACGCCCAGGCCTCCGCCTTGGCCTCCTCGGTCGGGCGCGCCGCCCGCGCGGTCGCGGCGTGCCGCTCACCGGCGGCCGTCCTGTCGCGCTCGTACTCGCCCGCGATCTCCGTCTCGTCGAACCGGCCGACCGCCGCCAGCCGCTGGACGAACGCCCAGCGCAGCTCGGTGTCCACGACCAGGCCCTCGACCGACTGCGAGCCGTCCAGCAGGCCCTCCAGCAGGTCCAGCTGCTCCGGCGTACGGGCCGTCGCCGCGAAGGCACGCGCCCACGCCAGCTGGTGGTCGCCGCCCGGCTCGGCCGCGCGCAGGTGCGCCAGCGTGGCGTCCGTCCACCGGGTCAGCAGCGCCTCGCGGGCGGCCGGGTCGGCGTACAGGTCGACGGCCAGCTTCACCTGGCGGTGCAGCGACTGCACGACACCGATGTCGGACTCCTTGCCGATGCCGGACAGCACCAGCGACAGGTAGTCCCGGGTGGCCAGCTCGGCGTCGCGGGTCATGTCCCACGCGGACGCCCAGCACAGGGCGCGCGGCAGGGACGCCTCGAAGTCGCCGAGGTGCTCGGTGACGAAGGCCAGCGACTCCTCGTCGAGGCGGACCTTGGCGTAGGACAGGTCGTCGTCGTTGAGCAGCACCACGGCCGGGCGGCGGCGGCCCACCAGGGCCTCGACGTGCGTCAGCTCGCCGTCCACGTCCAGCTCGACGCGGTCGGTGCGCACCAGCTTGCCGGCCTCGTTCAGGTCGTACAGGCCGACCGCGACGCGGTGCGGGCGCAGCACCGGCTCGCCCTGGGCTCCGGCCGGGAGCGCCGGGGCCTGCTGGCGGATGCCGAAGGAGGTGATCACCCCGTCGGCGTCGGTGGTGATCTCCGGGCGCAGGACGTTGATCCCGGCCGTCTCCAGCCACTTCTTCGACCAGGTCTTCAGATCGCGGCCGGAGGTCTCCTCCAGCGCGCTGAGCAGGTCGCTGAGGCGGGTGTTGCCGAACGCGTGCCGCTTGAAGTACGCCTGGACGCCGGTGAAGAACTCGTCCATGCCGACGTAGGCGACGAGCTGCTTGAGGACCGAGGCGCCCTTGGCGTAGGTGATGCCGTCGAAGTTGACCAGGACGTCGTCCAGGTCACGGATCTCGGCCATGATCGGGTGCGTGGAGGGCAGCTGGTCCTGCCGGTACGCCCAGGTCTTCATCGAGTTCGCGAACGTGGTCCACGAGTGCGGCCACTTCGAGGCGGGGTGGTAGGCCTGGCAGGCGATGGAGGTGTAGGTGGCGAACGACTCGTTCAGCCACAGGTCGTTCCACCACTCCATGGTGACCAGGTCGCCGAACCACATGTGGGCCAGCTCGTGCAGGATGGTCTCCGCGCGCAGCTCGTACGACGCGTCGGTCACCTTGGAGCGGAACACGTACTGGTCGCGGATGGTCACCGCGCCCGCGTTCTCCATCGCGCCCGCGTTGAACTCCGGTACGAACAGCTGGTCGTACTTCGCGAACGGGTAGTCGTAGTCGAACTTCTCCTGGAACCACTCGAAGCCCTGCCGGGTCACCTCGAAGATGGCGTCCGAGTCCAGGTACTCGGCCAGCGAAGGACGGCAGTAGATGCCGAGCGGCACCGACTGGCCGTCCTTCTCGTACACGCTGTGCACGGAGTGGTACGGGCCCACGATCAGGGCCGTGATGTACGTCGAGATCCGCGGGGTCGGCTCGAAGACCCAGACGTTGTCCTTGGGCTCCGGCGTCGGCGAGTTCGACACGACCGTCCAGCCCTCGGGCGCCTTCACGGTGAACTGGAAGGTCGCCTTCAGGTCGGGCTGCTCGAACGACGCGAACACCCGCCGGGCGTCCGGAACCTCGAACTGGGTGTACAGGTAGGCCTGGTCGTCGACCGGGTCGACGAACCGGTGCAGGCCCTCACCGGTGTTGGTGTACGCGCAGTCCGCGACCACGCGCAGGATGTTGCGGCCCTCGAGAAGGCCGGGCAGCGCGATCCGGGAGTCGGCGAAGACCTCGGCCGCGTCGAGCGCGTCGCCGTTCAGGGTCACCTCGTGGACGGCCGGCGCCACCAGGTCGATGAAGGACTCCGTGCCCCCGCGGGCCACGTCGAAGCGCACCGTGGTCACGGACCGGTAGGTGCCGCCCTCCTGCGCGCCGGAGAGGTCGAGATCGATCTCGTACGAGTCAACGGTGAGCAGCTCCGCCCGCTGCTGCGCCTCTTCGCGAGTCAGGTTTGTGCCAGGCACGCGGTCATCTCCTCGGTCACCTCGTATGTGTCGGTCCGGTCATCCTTCCATGCGCATCAGCCGATCCGGGCTGGCCGAGGCCCGCCGCGGGCGAGGCGAGGGGAAACCCTCTGCCGGGCGGGGCACCCCGCCGCAGGGGGCGCGGGCGGGAGCGTGATGTCCGGATTCCGCCGGTGCGGGGGGCGCGACGGGGCGAGTCTGGGCGCATGACGACCTACATCGCACGACCCGTCGAGGCACCGGTCCTGAATGAGCTGCGCCATGTCGACGACTCGGGACGCCGGACGTTTCCGTTCACGGACGAGGAGGGCGGCGCCCCGCTGCGCTGCTGTCTGCGCAGGAGCCGGCCGGGGGAGCGGATCGCGCTGGTCGCGTACGCCCCGCTGCGGCGCTGGGCGGCGGCGACGGGCGTGGACCCGGCCGCGTACGACGAGCAGGGCCCGGTCTTCGTGCACGCCGGGGAGTGCGCGGGGTTCGAGGGCGGGAGCCTGCCCTTCACCCAGGCCCGCCGGGTGCTGCGGCACTACTCCGCCGACGGCCGCATCCTGGGCGGACTGCTGGTGGAGACCGGCTTCGAGGACGCCCTGCGGAAAGCGTTCGACGACCCGGCCGTGGCACTGGTCCACGTCCGGGCCGTCGAGTACGGCTGCTTCCTCTACGAGGTGCGCAGGCCCTGAGGCGCCTACTGGGCCCGGGCCGCCTTGAGCTCGGCCGCCACCAGCTCCGCGATCTGCACCGCGTTCAGCGCGGCGCCCTTGCGGAGGTTGTCGTTGGAGATGAACAGTGCGAGGCCGTGCTCGACCGTCTCGTCCCGGCGGATGCGGCCGACGAACGACGGGTCCTTGCCGGCGGCCTGGAGCGGGGTCGGGATGTCGCTGAGCACCACGCCGGGGGCGCCGGCGAGCAGCTCGGTGGCGCGCTCCGCGCTGATCGGGCGGGCGAAGCGGGCGTTGACCTGGAGCGAGTGGCCGGAGAAGACCGGGACGCGCACACAGGTGCCGGAGACCTTCAGGCCCGGGATCTCCAGGATCTTGCGGGACTCGTTGCGGAGCTTCTGCTCCTCGTCGGTCTCGTTCAGGCCGTCGTCCACGATCGAGCCCGCGAGGGGCAGGACGTTGAAGGCGATGGGCCGCTTGTAGACGCCCGGCTCGGGGAAGTCCACGGCCCCGCCGTCGTGGGTGAGCTTGTCGGCGTCGGCGATCACCTTCTGCGCCTGGCCGTGCAGCTCGGCGACGCCCGCGACGCCCGAGCCGGAGACGGCCTGGTAGGTGGCGACGACCAGCGCCTCGAGGCCGGCCTCGTCGTGCAGCGGCCTGAGGACGGGCATCGCGGCCATCGTGGTGCAGTTCGGATTGGCGATGATGCCCTTGGGGCGGTCCGCGACGGCGTGCGGGTTGACCTCGGAGACCACCAGGGGCACCTCGGGGTCCTTGCGCCAGGCCGAGGAGTTGTCGATCACGACGGCGCCCTGCGAGGCGACCTTCTCGGCCAGCGCCTTCGAGGTCGCGCCGCCCGCGGAGAACAGCACGATGTCCAGGCCGGAGTAGTCGGCCGTGGCCGCGTCCTCCACCGTCACGCCGTCCAGGACCGTCCCCGCGGAGCGGGCCGAGGCGAACAGTCGC
This sequence comes from Streptomyces sp. NPDC005017, assembly GCF_042873115.1. Lineage (NCBI taxonomy): Bacteria > Bacillati > Actinomycetota > Actinomycetes > Kitasatosporales > Streptomycetaceae > Streptomyces > Streptomyces sp. NPDC005017. Next base: position 398,818 of record NZ_JBIALD010000001.1, read on the forward strand.
AGCTCGTCCAGGGGGAACTCCCGCTCGGCGAGAATCCTGCGCATGACCGTGCCGACCTGGCCGGTGGCTCCGACGATTCCTACCTTCACGGGGACTCCTCTGCGTGACGTGCCTGTGTGCCCATACGGCCGGGACCCTTCCATCATGCGGGTGACCCGGGCGTATGTGTCCAATCGTTTGCCCGATGGGTGGACGCTCACTCCCTTCGGCCGGGTCCCTCGACCGCCCACCGGCCGTCCGAGCGGACCTGGAGGAATGTGCCCGGGACATGGTGCCGGCCGAAGGATGAACCGACCTTGTGCGCCGGGAACAGGTTTTCGTCCAGGGCGAAGATGTGCATCAGCGGGCGCGACTCGGGGTCCCCGGAGGGCGCGAACCGCATCTCGGTCTCGGGCCCGGTGTGACGTACGACTCCGTATCCGTGCCCCTCGGTCCGCTCGCCGAGCACGGGCGCCGCGTCGAACGGAGCCGGCTCGAGCCGCCACGTCGTGTCGTCCTGCGCACGGACGATCAGGAAGCAGGTTCCGCCCGGATCGACCCAGACGGGACCGAGGACCGGGCGGTCGGCGCCCCAGGTGCCGGCCACGACCGCGGACTTTCCCTGCGGGTGGTTGTAGGCCCGTACCGTCATGTTCCAGTCGGAGGGCGACGAGGTCTGCCGCACGGACATCAGGGTCGGCGGGCCCTGGTAGCGCAGGACCGTGCTGCCCCGGCCCTCCACGGGGCCGGTGAACAGGGGCGCCTCCTCCTCGGGCAGCAGCCGCAGGGACCAGCCGCCCTTGTGCCGGATGCGCAGGTTCTGCCGGTCCTGGCCGGAGCCGAAGAGCACGGCCGTGCCGCCGACGCCGTTGGAGCCGCCGGTGAGCAGGTCGGTGACCTCGTCGACGTCGGTCACCCTGATGGCGTACTGGTCGTCGACGTCGGTGAACTCGTACCGGACCAGCGCCGGGCGGCCGGGCCTGGGGTTGAACAGCGGGAGCTCCTTGCCGCCCCGTCCCTCGTAGTGTCCCGTGCGCCGCATCTCCTCCGGGTCGCGCACGGGCAGCGGGCGGGTGGTGAGCCGCCAGTCGCCGTCGCCCTTGCGCACGAAGAGCAGGAGCGGGCCGTCGGGGACGGCGAGGGTCCGCTCGAACGGGCCGGTGTGCTTGTCGACGAGCCGCTCGGCGCTGTCGCGGTCCCCGAGGAGGCGGGCCTCGTGGCACTCCAGCTCGAACCAGATCTGCTTGCCGTCGGCGAGGTCGAGCCGTACGTCCAGATCGGCGGAGGGGCCCGTGTAGGCGAAGACCTCGGGGCCCCTGCCCGTGACCGTCGCCCCGGTCCCCAGGGGGAGTGCCGCGGACAGCGGCCGGATCGAGACCGTCCACTTCCCCTCGTGGCGGACCTTCAGCCGAAGGGGGCGGTCGGGGCGCGGGTGGAACAGGGCGCGGCCGTGGAACGCCTGTCTGTCGTAGACGTCCAGGATGGTGTCGGGGCCGAAGCGGTCCTGTTCGACGGCCTGTACCTCGAACCAACCGCCTTCCGTGCCCTGCCCTTCCACGATCACGGGCCCCTCCGAGAGCCCCGCGCGCACCGTGAACGTCTCCTCGCCCTTGCCGCGGCGGACGAACGGCTTGAAGTCCTTGCCCCAGGTGAACGGGGCGGCGGGGGCGGATACGGGGGACGCGGCGGGCACGGGAGACGCGGACGCCCCGGCGGGCACGCGGTCCGGTTGCCCGGCTCCGTGCGGCGGGACCGGACCGGTGGGTCCCGGTGTGTCCGCCCGTATCGGCGGGGGCGTCCCCACCGGCGTGGCCGCCCCGGAGGGCGCCGATCCGGTCTTGGACACGCCGGTCAGCGGCACCGGGCCCGAGGACACCGCCGCCCCGGGGGCCGCCCCGAAGTCGGCCGCGAGCCCGGTCAGGCCCGAGTCGTAGCCCTGTCCCACCGCGCGGAACCGCCACCCGCCCTCACGCCGGTAGAACTCGCCGAGGACGAAGGCCGTCTCGGTGGACGCGTCGGTCACCTCGTAGTGGGTGACGATCGTGAGGTCCGCCGTGATCGCCTGGACGTACAGGCCGGGCACCTGCCCGAAGGTCCCGTCGGCGCAGGAGCCGGCGATCACCACGCGCCGCACGTCCGGTTCGATGGACGGCAGGTCCAGCTCCAGCCATTCCGCGGACTGTCCGCCGCCCTGTCCCACGCCCCCGTGCCGCACCGCGCCCGACGGGTGCGCGGGCCGGCCGCGCAGGACGAGGTCGGCTTCCCCGCGCACCCGGCCTTCGGCGTCGAGGAGCAGCGCGGAGGCGTTCACGTCAGGGGTGCCCGCGACGGCGGCCCGGCCGACCGCGACCCGCAACGGAGCTGCGGGGACAGGTGTGTTGGCGCCTTTGGTGATGTGGCTCATGCGGCCCATGCTGACAGTGGGGACCTGTGAGGAAAAGATCGACGGATGAACCGGTGCGGGGATCGGCGAAGATCGATGACGGGATTCCGGAAACCGGGCCGAACGTTTCCGCTCCCACCCGCGTCATAGGGGAAACGCGGCAGGAGAGGGGTGGCTGTGCTGCGCAGAAAGGCCCGCCGCGGCCAGGGGGCGGACCACGCTGTGGACGACCCGCTGGACGCGGCGCAGGAGCGCCGGGTGCGGGCGGTGCTCGCGCTCGGCGGGGTGCCGCAGGCGGACCTGCTGGACGGGGTGCAGCAGGTCCGCCTGCGGCTGCTGGAGCGGGCCGCCAGCGGCCGCGAGGCGCCGCGGGACGTGTCCGCGTGGGCGGCCGTGGTCGCCTCCAACCTCGCCATGGACTGGCACCGGTCCAAGCGCCGTCAGGAACGCATCGGGGAGCGGCTGGCCTCCCTGCGGCAGACCGAGCACCCCTCCGGCGAGGACACCAGTGTGCTCTCCCTCGCCGTCGCCCAGGGCCTGGACGAACTGCCCGACGCCCAGCGGCAGGTGCTCGTGCTGCGCTTCTTCGCCGATCTGCCCGTGCGCGGCATAGCGGAGGAACTCGGCATCCCCGAGGGCACGGTCAAGAGCAGGCTGCACACCGCGGTCCGGGCCCTGCGCGCCCGGCTGCACGAGGACGAGGTGGTGTGACGTGACCGTCGAACACGACAGCTTCGACGGAGGCGAGGGCTTCGACGGCGACCGCCCCGACCCGCTGATGGCGGTGCTCACCGGCGAACCCCTGCCGGTCGAGGCCCGCGCGGACGCCGCCTTCATGGCCGCGCACCGCTCCGCCGAGGCCGATGTCGCGCTGCTGCGCGAGCAGTTGGGCCTCCTCGGCGAGGCCCTCGCCGGACCTGTCGGCGAACCCCTCGCCGGGCCCGTCGGTGAAGCCGTCAGGGAACCCGTCGTCGAAGCCCCGAAGAGCCCCGCCCCGCGACCTGCGGCCGTGCGAACACCCGTGCGCCGGCGCCGGCCCTTCGTCCTCGCGGTGCGTGCCGTGGGCGTGGCCTGCGCGATCGGGGTGTTCTCCGTGACGGGCTGGGCCGTGCTGCGGGCGGGAGGCGGCGTCGGCGCGTCGTCCGACGCGGGCAGCAAGGCGGCGGCCTCCGACGATAAGTCCGCCTCCGAGGCACAGGCGGACATGAGCGCCCCCGGCTATCTGGCCTGCGCCCGCCTCGTGGCCGAGGGCGACGTCACCGCCGTCGACCCCGTGCCCGGCACCGCCCGGGACCGGGTCACCCTGCGCGTCACCCGCTACCTCAAGCCCGACAAGGGCCGGGCCGTGGTCACCTTCGTGATGGACCGCGACTCCGATCCCCGGCTGCGGGTGGGCGACCACGCGCTGGTCTCGATCCCGAGCGGCTCGGCCGCCCCCGACGTCTGGAGCGTGGGCGACCAGGACGTGGCCCGCAGCCGCGCCTGGATCGACGAGGCGCTCCCGCAGTCGCGCGCGATGGCCTGCCGGTGACGGGAGGGACGGTCGCCCGCACGACGACAGGCCGAAGGACCGGGGGTGCCCTCACGGACACCTGCCCCACGGTCACGGACACCCGCCGCACGGCGACAGGCCGAAGGACCGGGGGTGCCCTCACGGACACCCGCCGCACGGTCACGGACACCCGCCGCACGGCGACAAGCCGAAGGGGCGGGTGCCCTCACGGACACCCGCCCCTCGTGACCCGTTCGGATCGTCAGGCCGTTACGGCGTGACCTTCTCGATCTTCACGTTGCCCAGACCCGCGACCGTGCCGCGGGCGTTGACCAGGGAGACCTGGCCGAAGAACTCGCGGCCCTCGGGGGCCGGAGCGGCGGCGACCACGTCGCCCGAGACGGTCGCCGTGGCGCCCGTGCCGAGCTTGACGCCCGCACCGGCGTCGACGGTCACCGAACCCAGGGCGGCGGAGAAGAACACGTCCAGGTAGTCGTACGCGGTGGAGCCCGCGGGCACCGCGTAGCCGGCGACCTCGATCGTGTAGGTGCCGGCCGCCGGGTTCTTGACGGACACGGCCTCCTCGGAGTCACCGTCGGCGGCGGAGCCGACGACCGTGCCGGCCGCGTTCTTGACCGTCAGGTCCAGGTCGGCGGCGGCGTCGGAGACGTTGCCGATGGCGACGTCCAGCGACGCGGCGCCCTCGGGCACCACGACCGTGGAGATCTGCGTGTCGCCCTCGGCGATGGTCGGGCGAGCGGCCTTGGAAGAGCCCAGCGGACCGCCGACCAGCTTGCCGTCGATCGCGGCGAAGTTGTTCTTCACGGTCCAGGACGCGGCGGTCGGGACGCCGACCTTGGCCTCGGAGACGGTCACCGTCTCCGGGTCGAATGCGGCACCGAGGACGGAGACGTCCAGCTTGAACGGGTTGTTCAGCACCGGCGACGTGCGGCGGGACTCGACCTCGATCTCCCAGACGCCCGGCTGCGGGTCGGCGTAGGAGCGGACGCCGGGCTTGCAGCCGTTGCCGTCCAGGTAGTTGTTGTAGCAGTACGGGGTGCCGGTCGTGTCCGCCGGGACGCCGTAGGGGTGGATGGCGATGAAGCGGGTCTGGCTCTTGTCGGCCAGGCCGCCGATCGCGACCTCCAGGGACTTCGCGCCCTCGGGCACGGTCACGAAGTAGGACTTGTGCGCGTTGCGCTGGACCGAGGACGACGCCGAGTAGGTGAAGCCCAGCGGGGCCGAGACGACGACCGTGGAGAGGACCTGCTTGTCGATGCCCTCGGTGCGGGGGTCGTCGACCTCCAGGATCGCGCTCTTGAGACCGGCGGAGCCCGGGGCGGCCTGGACCTTGACGGTGACCGGCTTGTTCAGCGGCAGACGGACCTCGTCGGAGCCGACGATCCGGAAGGTGCGGTCCGCGTTGTTCTCGAACCACAGCTCGTGACGGATGTCGCGGTCCGCGCCCGTCGTACGGGTGATGGTGACCTCGTACGTCTTCTTCTGGCCGGCCTTCAGGCCGCCCTCGCGGTCGTACAGGCCCGTGCCGAAGCCCGGGGTCTTCAGGAACTGGTCGATCGCGGTGTCGACCGGCGCCTTGACCGTGTACTGGTGGGCGGTGGCACCGTCCAGGATCGAGTCCCAGGCGTCCGGGATGTTGATCAGACCGGCGCCCTCGGCGTACGCCTGCACACCGGGGATGTGGTCGGCGGTCGAGGTCAGCGCGGTGCGCAGGGTGGCCGGGGTGAGCTCGATGCCCTTGCGCTTGGCGGCGGACAGCAGCAGCGCGGAGGCGCCGGCGGCCTGCGGGGAGGCCATCGAGGTGCCCTGGAGCATGGAGTAGCCGGCCGGCAGCTGATAGCCCGCCTCGGTCACCGGGCCGCCGGGCAGCCAGGTCTGGGTGGTGTTGATCGAGGCACCCGGGGCGACCAGGGTCGGCGTGAAGCCGCCGTCCTCACGCGGGCCGCGCGAGGAGAAGGGCAGCATCGCGTACCGGGACTCCACGGCCGAGCCGTAGTTGGCGGCCCAGGTCTCCTTGGAGATGGACGCGCCGACCGAGATGACCTTGTCGGCGAGGCCGGGGTCGCCGATGGTGTTGGCGCCGGGGCCGGAGTTGCCCGCGGAGATCACCAGCTGGACACCGTAGGTGTCGATCAGACGGGTGTAGAGCTCGGCGCGCGCGTTGTTGCCGTCGTTCAGCGCGGGCAGACCGCCGATGGACATGTTGACGATGTCGACGCCGCGGTTGGCGACGAGGTCGATCATGCCCTCGGTGAGCGCGACGTTGGTGCAGCCGCCGGTCCAGGTGCAGGCGCGCGAGGAGACGATCTTCGCGCCGGGGGCCGCGCCGTTCATCCGGCCGCCGAACAGGCCGTTGGCGGCGGTGATGCCCGCGACGTGGGTGCCGTGCTCGGACTCGATGACGCCGATGTTGACGTAGTCGGCCTTGTCGCCCGCCGCGTTGAAGACGACGTCCTTGCGGATCTCGACGACGAACGGCTGGCGCTCGGCGACGTCGGTGGCCGGGTCGTCGGTGCCGAACCAGCCGATCTGGAAGCCGTCCTTGTACGGCTTCATCGCCTCGTCGTCGCCGAAGTCGTTGTTGTTGTTCAGGTCGACCCGGACGGTGCCGGCGGCCGCGTCGTAGAGCACGCCCCAGACGTCGGTGGTGTCGCCGTCACGGTTGGCGTCGCCCTTGGCGTCACCGCCCGCGGTGACCGACTCGCGGAAGAGGTTGAACTGGTAGCTGCCCGCGGGGGCCTGCCAGGTGGCGCCCGCGATGGCGAAGGTCGGGCCGCTGACCGGGTTGTTCATCCGCCGCCAGGTGGCGTCGCCGTCGGCGACCGGGTCCGTGGCGGTGACCCAGTCGACGATCTTGCGCTCGCCGGTGGTGGTCTTCTGCAGGGCCGGGTGGCCGAGGTCGACGCCGGAGTCCAGGACACCGATGGTGACCCCGCGGCCGTCGGCCTTCGGGTGGTCCTCGACGAAGTCGACCGCGCCCGTCTCGAAGGACGGGTTGTACGGGTTCTCGGCGGGGGTGTTCTTCCCCGGCGCCGGGTAGCTGCCCGCGGTCGCGGCGGGGGCGCCCTTGGCCCGGTCGGCGGCCGGCGTCGGGTCGTCCAGCGCGATCTCCTGGCGCAGGTCGATGCCGTGCACGGAGGAGAGCTTGGCCGCGGCGGCGATGGCCGCGTCCGCCTTGCCGGTCGGGACGGTGGCCCGGACGTAGCCGAGCTTGTCGTGGGTACGGCCTACCAGGCCGCCCTCGACTGCGTCCAGCTGGCCGGCGACCTGCTCGGTCTGGCCGGGCGCGGTGGCGACCATCAGCGTGACGGTCTTGTCGCCGTCTGCCTTGGCCTCGGCCAGCAGGTCGGCGTCGTCCGAACCGAGCTTGGCCTGGGCGGACTTGACACCGGAGTCGGCGACGATCGGGCCCGAGTCGTCGGCGAGGGCGACGGGGATCGGCGCGCACAGGGCGGCCACCAGACCGGCGGCCACGGCGATGCGGGCCGTGCGTCTGGTGGCCGATATCGACTCACGCTGGGGGGTGTTGGTCATCGGCATCCCTTGCACGTAAAGGACAGAGGAGTCCGGAATGCGATCCCGGACGGTCGCTCAGCCTTACGCAAGGGACTGCTCTTTGGGGAGAGTTGGCCGAACCGAAATGGAGGTGTGGGGAAAACCCGCGATGCGGTGTGCGGTGTTTGATCCCCTTAAGTCCTCTTGTGCTCAGGCGTCCTTGCCGCGCGCGTAGTGGCGGGACGCCTTCGCGCGGTTGCCGCACACGGCCATCGAGCACCAGCGCCGGGTGCCGTTGCGCGAGGTGTCGAAGAAGTGCAGGACGCAGGCCTCGTGCGCGCAGGAGCGGATGCGGTCCGGGGCGGTGGCCAGCAGGTGCAGGTAGTCCCGTGCGGCGAGCCAGGCGGGTCCCCAGGCCGGGTCGGCGAACTCGGGGTGCTCGCCGGGTCCGCCGGCGCCGAGGGTCGGCCGGATCCGGCCGTGCGCGAGGACGGCGTCCACCGCGCCGGCCCCCCGCTCCAGCGGGCCGTCGACCGCGTTCGCCAGCGCGTCCCGCGCCCGCAGGGTGTGCCGCAGGGTCGCCGCGTCGGCGGTGAAGCGGTCCTGGAGCCCGTTCGCCGTGAGCCAGACCGTGAGCCCGTCGGTGCCGGTCAGCAGGTCCTGGAGCTCGCCGTCCCGCATCCACCGCGTGTTCAGCAGGTCGAGGGCGAGCGGCTCACCGGTCAGGGGGCGGGGGTCGGCGGACATCTGGGGCTCCCTTCGAGCCGGCCGCTCCTTCGAGCTAACCGCCCAAGAGTACGTGACTGGTTGACGCTCTTGGATTCTAACCGCTAATGTGATTTTCACAGGTTAGAGGAAGTCAGCCGAAGGGGAACAGCCATGATCACGAAGACCCTGCGCACCGGCCACGTCGGCCTGAGCGTCACCGACCTCGACCGTTCGCTCGCCTTCTACCGGGACGTCCTCGGCTTCACCGTGGCCGGCGAGGGCAAGGAGGGTGACAGCCGCTTCGCCTTCCTCGGCGACGGGGAGCGGCTCCTGCTCACCCTCTGGGAGCAGGCCGGCCGGTCCTTCGACCCCTCCCGCGCGGGGCTGCACCACCTGGCCTTCGAGGCCGACTCCGTGGAGCGGGTCCGGGAGTACGAGACGGCCCTGAAGGCCTACGGAGCCGACTTCGCCCACGACGGCCTGGTCGCCCACCGCGAGGGCTCCGCCTCTGGCGGCATCTTCTTCCACGACCCGGACGGCACCCGGCTGGAGATCTCCGTGCCGACCGGCGCCGAAGAGGCCCCCGCGCCCAGCGAGACCGCGCCGACCTGCGGGTTCTTCTAGCCATGGCCGTCTACCACGCGGGCTCGCGCACCCTTCAGGACCGCCTCGGGGTGCGCGAGGCCGCCGACCACGTCGGCCGGTCCGTCGGCTCCGGCATCAAGCCGGTGGCCGCGGCCTTCCTGGAGCTCCAGCCGCTGCTGGTCGCCGGGGCCGCCGACCCGGCGACCGGCGAGGTCTGGGCCTCCCCGCTGACCGGTGCGCCCGGCTTCGTCCGGGCCACCGGCCCGCACTCCGTCTCCGTCGCGGGCCGGCCCGCCCCCGCCGACCCGCTCGCCACGGCCCTCACCACACCCGGCACCGCCGTCGGCACCCTCGCCCTCGACCCGCGCACCCGCCGCCGGATGCGCCTCAACGGCCGCGTCACGACCGCGGAACGCGGCCTCGGGATCGAGGCCGACAAGGTCTTCTCCAACTGTCCCAAGTACCTCCAGAAGCGGGAGACCTACGAGGTCGTGCCCGGCCGCGCCCCCGGTGCCGGCCGGCACGGCGACGCGCTGACCGCGGCGCAGCGGGCGTTCGTCGCGGCGGCCGACACCTTCTTCCTGGCCACCGTGCACGAGGGCGGCGCCGACGTCAGCCACCGCGGCGGCAACCCCGGCTTCCTCGAGGTCGTCTCCCCGCGCGAACTGGCCTGGCCCGACTACCCGGGCAACTCCATGTTCCTCACTCTCGGCAACCTCGCCGCCGACCCCCGCGCCGGACTGCTCCTCCTGGACTGGACCGACGGCACCGCGCTGCGGCTCACCGGCGAGGCCCGCACCGAGATCGCCGAGGACGGCGGGCGCACGGTCCGCTTCACCCTCACGGAGGTGATCGAGACACCCTCGGCCGTGCCGCTGCGCTGGTCCGCGCCCGAATACTCACCTGCCAATCCCGTTCCGGCGCGCTAACTTCCCCGGATGCGGAGAAAGCTGAGGGTGGCGGCCTACGCCGTATGCGTACGCGACGGACAGCTCCTGCTCGCCCTCTCACGGAACGACGAGGGCATCCCGGAGTGGGTGCTGCCCGGCGGCGGCACGGAGCACGGCGAGGACCCGTACGACACCGTCCGCCGCGAGGTCACCGAGGAGACCGGCTACCGCATCGAGGTCACCGGTCTCCTCGGCACGCACTCCCACCACCACACGCTGCCGCGCCGCGGGCTGCGGCGAGCCGTCGACCACCACGGCGTACGCCTCGTCTACGAGGGCCGGATCAGCGGCGGCGAACTCCGCTTCGAGGAGAACGGCTCCACCGACCTGGCCGCCTGGCACGACCTCGACGCCGTACCCGGACTCACCCGCATCCCGCTCGTCGACGTCGCCCTGCGGCTGTGGCGCGAACGCCCGGCCGGGGGCCAGGGCAACCACCCCACGAGATGAACTCCGAGTGACCGGTTCCGGGCCGCCGTGCGAGCGGCTCGGGTCCTGCCGGCCGACGCGTGATCCACGTACGAGATCGGCGCCGCTCGTTGCCGCCGCGTTCACACGCAGGCCATTCCCGATGCCAACGATCCGAAGCGAGCGGGAGGTCCGCCCTGCGGACCACCCCGCGTTCCCTGCCGACGCGTTCGCACTCCGGGAGATCGCGCCATGTCGCGCTCACGCTCTGTCGCCGCCTCCGCCGTCTCCGCCCTGGCGGTCGACCGCCGCACCCTCTTCGCCGCCGCGGGCGCGGTGACCGTGTCCGCGGGCATCGGCCACACCCTGCGCCCCCTCGACAGCCAGGCCGCCCCCGCCGTACCCGCCCAGCGCGAGGCACCCGTCGCCGCTGGCCGGCCCCGCCGTGGCCGCCCCCCACCACGACCGGCCCCGGCACCTGGCCACGTACGACGCCCTGCGCGCCGCGGTGAAGGACGGCGTCCCCGGGGTCACCGCCACCGCCAGGGACTCCCGCGGCACCTGGCGCACCACCGCGGGCGTCGGCGACCTGCGCACCGGCGCGCCGCGCTCCACCGCCGACCGCTACCGCGTCGGCAGCGTCACCAAGACCTTCGTCGCCACCGTCCTGCTCCAACTGGAGGCGGAGGGACGCCTCTCGCTCGACGACACCGTAGAGAACCCGCGGTGCCACTGGGCCGAGTCCTGCGGCGGCGGCCGCTGAAAGAGACGGTGAGGAGGGGCCACCCGGTACGACCCGGTGGCCCCTCCTCTCCCCTCCTGACGCCCGCCCGCTGCCTCGCTAACGGGGCAGCACCACGACATAGGCGGCCGGTTCCCGGTCGCGGGAGGCCATCAGGGCCGTGCGGACCACCGCGGCCTGCTGCTCGAGGCCGTCGCGCAGCTTCCTCGGCGTGACGTGGACGACCGTGATGCCCAGCCGCTCCAGATGCTCCCGCGTACGGGCCGACTCCGACCACATGGCGTCGTCGTCCCGCCGAAGGCCCTGCCGGGCGGCGCGCGTGTCGAGCTCCACCGCGACCGCCTGCTCCGGCCAGAAGGCGTCGACCCCGCCGAGGTGGGGGCCGCCCGGCAGCCGCAGGTCGACGTTCCACAGCGGGGCGGGCAGGCCGTGCTCGCGCACCATGCGGTACAGCCGGTCCTCCGCGACGGCCCGGCCCTCCGCCACCAGGGAGTCCACCGCGTCCACCACGTGCGAACGGCCCAGCAGCCTGGCCTGGTTGAGCTCACGCACCACCGAGGAGGCCTCGCAGTGCCCGCCGCGCACGGCCTCCGTCAGCAGCCGCCGTACCGTGGCCGCGTCCGACAGCTGGGCCACCGCGTCGGCCAGCGCCCGCGGCACCGGCGCGACCGGCAGGCCGGTGACCTGGCAGGGGTCCGGCAGGGCCGGCGTGCGCACCACGCGGGCGCAGCCCGTCGACCGCAGCCGCCGCAGCCGCGGCACTAGTACGTCGATCCGCTCCAGCTGCGGCAGCGGCGGCGCGCCGGCGAACCCGTGCAGGTTCAGCGCCGCCAGCCCCGTGATCATCGCCTCGGGGTACCCGGCCCGCGGCTCCACCGACCCGGGCTGCGCGGGCACGCCGGCCGCCCTGGTCTCCCGGTCGGCGTACATCAGCACCGCGTGCAGCCGTTCCTCGCTGGTGGGGGGTCCGGGGTGGAGCAGGAACACCCCCGGAAGGATCTGCTGCCAGGGCCCGTCGGCCCGGCACCGCGCGGTGAGGTCGGCCGCCGTGATCCCGTGCGCACGCAGCTGGGCGGTGCTCAGCACACGGCGGTGCACCTCGGACAGCCGACGCAGGGGGTGGGGGGAGAGGGGGGTGTCGTGGTCCATGCCGTGCAGATTCCCGCCTGCGGAGCGCCTGCGTACCGTTGTTACAAGCCCGTCGACAAAGCCGGACAAGCCTGCACTAAAGGACGGGTGTTCGGATGCCGACAATGCGCGGAAAACCCCTGGTCCCGACATCGGGAACCAGGGGTTACGGCCGTGCGTGCCCGGATTCGGTAACGGTCACCTTCCGCCGAATCCGTGGCCAAGGATCAGGCTCCGGAGCCCCGCCCCCGCGAACGGGGGCGAGCACTCCCGGCACGCGCTCGGGCGGCGGGCCCGTCAGCCCACGGACGGGCCGCCGGGGTCAGTCCGCGGACGGGCCGCCGGGCCTCGGCCTTCGGACGGGCCGCCGGGGTCAGTCCGCGGACAGGCCGCCGGGGTCAGCTCGCGGACGGGCCGCCGGGCCTCAGCCTTCGGACGGGCCGTCGGCCCTCAGCCCGCCGACGGAAGGCCGCGCCTCAGCCCGCCGCCGCGTCGCACGCCTGGCCGCGCAGCCCGCGCGCCAGGTCGTCCCGGGCCTCCAGCACCAGCCGCCGCAGCGCGGGCGGCGCGTCCTCGTGCTCCGACAGCCAGGCGTCCGTGGCCGCCAGCGTCTCCGGCGTGTCCTGCAGCGAGGGGAACAGCCCCTTCACCACGTCCATGCCGATCTGGATCGACCGCTCCGCCCAGATCCGCTCGATCACGGCGAAGTACTTCGCCGCGTACGGCGCGGTCAGCTCCCGCTGCGAGGCCGGGGCGAAGCCCGCGATGGTCGCCTCCACCAGCGCGTTGGACAGCTCGTCCGACTCCACCACCTGCGCCCAGGCCTGCGCCTTGACCGCCGCCACCGGCCGCGAGGCCAGGCAGCGCACCTGATGCCGCTTGCCGGACGCGGTGTCGTCCCGCGAGAGCTCCTCGGCCAGCTCCTTCTCGCCGGCCACGTCGTGCACGGCCAGCGCCTGGAGGAACGCCCAGCGCAGCTCCTGGTCGACCTCCAGCCCCGGCAGCGACCGCGTGCCGTCCAGCAGCGCGCTCAACAGCTCGAAGGCGTCAGGGGCATCGGCCGCGTGCGCGAAGAACCGCGCCCACGCCAGTTGCTGCTCACTGCCGGGCTCCGCCGCGAGCAGCTCGGCCGTGGCGCCCTCGCACAGCTGCCGCCCGGCCTCCTCGCGCCACTCGGGCGCGACGTAGTGCACCGCCGCCGACTCCGCCCACGCGTGCAGCATCTGCAGGACACCGATGTCGGTCTCCCGCCCCGCGAACCTCAGCACCAGACCGATGAACTCCCGCGCCGGCAGCAGCGCGTCCCGCGTCATGTTCCACAGCGCCGACCAGCACAGCGCCCGCGCCAGCGGATCGGTCATGGAACCGAGACCGGCCCGCAGCGCCGCCAGCGAGGTCTCGTCGAACCGGGTCTTGCAGTACGTCAGGTCGTCGTCGTTGACCAGCACCAGGTCCGGCGCCTCGGCGCCCGCGAGCTCCGCCACCACCGTGCGCGCCCCGTCCACGTCCGTCTCGGCGCGCGCGTACCGCTCCAGCACCGGACCCCCGGGCCCCTCGCTCCGCCGGTACAGACCGATCGCCACCCGGTGCGGCCGCAGCTCGGGGTAGGCCTCGGCGGCCTCCTGGACCACCGCCAGCTCCTCGATCCGCCCCTCGGGCGTCAGCAGCACCTGCGGGGTCAGCGAGTTCACCCCGGCCGTCTGGAGCCAGGACCGCGCCCACGCGCCCATGTCCCGCCCGCTGGTCTCCTCCAGCGCCGACAGCAGGTCCCCGAGCCGCGTGTTGCCGTACGCGTGCCGCTTGAAGTACCGCCGGGCGCCCTCCAGGAACGCGTCCTGGCCGACGTACGCCACCAGCTGCTTGAGCACGGACGCGCCCTTGGCGTAGGTGATGCCGTCGAAGTTCAGCTTGGCGTCCTGGAGGTCACGGATGTCCGCCGTGACGGGATGCGTGGACGGCAGCTGGTCGGCCCGGTAGGCCCAGGCCTTGCGGCGGTTGGCGAAGGTGATCCAGCCGTCGGTGAAGCGGGTCGCGCCCACCAGCGCGAACGAGCCCATGAAGTCCGCGAACGACTCCTTCAGCCACAGGTCGTCCCACCACTCCATGGTGACCAGGTCGCCGAACCACATGTGCGCCATCTCGTGCAGGATGACGTTGGCCCGCGCCTCGTACGAGGCCTGCGTCACCTTGCCGCGGAAGATGTACTCCTCGCGGAAGGTCACCAGACCCGGGTTCTCCATCGCGCCGAGGTTGTACTCGGGCACGAACGCCTGGTCGTACTTCCCGAACGGGTACGGGTAGTCGAAGTGGTCGTGGAAGAAGTCCAGACCCTGCTTGGTGACCAGGAAGACGTCGTCGGCGTCGAAGTGCGGGGCGAGCCCCTTGCGGCACATCGCGCCGAGCGGGATCTCCAGCGTGGTGCCGTCCTCGAACGTCCGCGCGTAGCTGTCGGTCACGTAGTGGTACGGCCCCGCCACCACACAGGTGATGTACGTCGAGATCGGCTTGGTCTCGGCGAACCGCCACACCCCGTCGGCGAGCCGGCCCTCCCCGTTGCTCCACACCGTCCAGCCCTCGGGCGCGCGCACCTCGAAGCGGAACGGGGACTTGAGGTCGGGCTGCTCGAAGTTGGCGAAAACCCGCCGTGAATCGGCCGGCTCGTACTGGGTGTACAAGTACACCTCGCCGTCCTCGGGGTCGACGAAGCGGTGCATACCCTCACCCGTGCGCGAGTAGGCGCACTGGGCGTCCACGACCAGCTCGTTGTCGGCGGCCAGGTCCTCCAGCAGGATGCGGGACCCGTCGAAGACCTCGCCCGGGTCCAGGTCACGGCCGTTCAGCGAGACGGCCGTCACACTCGGGGCGATGAGGTCGGCGAAGCTGTTGGCGCCGGGCTCGGCGCAGCGGAACCGGATCGTCGTCACGGACCGGAAGGTCCGCGGCCCGTCCCCGCTGTGCTCACCGACGGCGGTTCGCAGGTCGAGCGAGACCTCGTAGCCGTCGACGGACAGCAGCGCGGCCCGCTCGCGGGCCTCGTCGCGGGACAGATTCTCACCGGGCACGGGCGGCACTCCCTCGGGTCGTTGCGGATCTACGTCGTCCTCGGCGCCGGTCGTCGTCGGCCGGTCGTCTCGGATGCTGAACAGCACCGATCCTGCCATGCGCCCCTGACGCGGGACAGCCGGGAATGGGGCAGCCGCACCGGGGTGTTGCGAGGTGGGAAGCCCGTACGAAGAGGAGAGCCATGTCCGAGACAGCGCCCGCGCCCGCGAAGACCCCCGTCGACTTCTGGTTCGACCCGCTGTGTCCCTGGGCGTGGATGACCTCGCGCTGGGTGCTGGAGGTCGAGAAGCACCGGGACATCGAGGTCCGCTGGCACATCATGAGCCTCGCCGTCCTGAACGAACCCAAGCTCGACGAACTGCCCGAGGAATACCGGGAGATGCTCGCCACCAAGGCCTGGCAGCCGGTGCGCGTGGTCACCGCCGCCTGGCAGAAGCACGGCGAGGACGTCCTCGGCCCGCTCTACACCGCCCTCGGCACCCGCATCCACAACCGGGGCGAGGGCGCCACCCTCGAGGCCCTCGCCGGCGCGCTCGCCGACGTGGGGCTCCCCGCCGACCTGATCGGGTACGCCGATCAGGAGAACTTCGAGTTCGACGCCGAGCTGCGCGCCTCCCACAAGGAGGGCATCGACAAGGTCGGCCAGGACGTCGGCACCCCGGTCATCGCCCTGCCCGGCCCGGACGGCGAGCAGATAGCGTTCTTCGGCCCGGTCGTCACCCCCGCCCCCAAGGGCGAGGACGCGGTCCGTCTGTGGGACGGAGCGGTGGCGGTCGCCTCGGTGCCAGGCTTCTACGAGATCAAGCGGACCCGTACGCGCGGGCCAGTGTTCGACTGACCTCCGCGACTGCGGAGACGAGGAAGTCAACCGGACACGAACCAAGGGGCCGGACGGAACACCTCCGCCGATGCGGAGACCACTGCCGGTTCGAACGAAGCAGGCCCCCGCGAGTCACGTTTCTCGCGGGGGCCTGCCTTTCCACGCGCCTGCCCGGTCAGCGGTGAGAAGACGATCACGAGCAGGACGTCTCGTCAGGGCGTCTCGTCAGGGCGCGAGCAGCAGGACGTCCCCGCGCTCCCTGGCGGCGGCGTAGCGCCTGGCCACGTCCTGCCAGTCGACGACCGCCCACATCGCGTCGATGAAGTCGACCTTCTGGTTCCGGTACTGGAGATAGAAGGCGTGCTCCCAGGCGTCGAAGACCAGGATCGGGGTGGAGCCCTGGCCGACGTTGCCCTGGTGGTCGTAGACCTGCTCCACGATCAGACGGCCGCTGAGCGGCTCGTGGGCCAGCACGCCCCAGCCGGAACCCTGGGTGGTGGCGGCGGCCCTGGTCAGCTGGGCCTTGAAGGCGGCGAACGACCCGAAGGACTCCGCGATGGCGTCGGCGAGCTCGCCCACGCCGTCCTTCTCCAGCGGTTCCCCACCGCCGTCACCGCTCATGTTGTGCCAGTAGATGCTGTGCAGGATGTGGCCGGAGAGGTGGAAGGCCAGGTTCTTCTGCAGGCCGTTGACGGAGCCCCACGCGTTCCTGTCCCGTGCCTCGGCGAGCTGCTCCAGGGTGTCGTTGGCGCCCTTCACGTACGCCGCGTGGTGCTTGTCGTGGTGCAGCTCGATGATCTCCGGGCTGATCACGGGTGCCAGCGCGGAGTAGTCGTACGGCAGTTCGGGCAGCGTGTACACGGGCATGAGGGCCCCCTCCGACCTCTTATTGCAAGTAGTTCGCAACAACAAGCTAACAGCAAAAAGCCCCCGGGTGGATCACCCGGGGGCTTTCGAGCCGTAGCGGCGGGGCCGCGGCGGGCCAGACGTGCGGCGGGGCGGGACGTGCCAGGCGTCGGCGGGGGGTCAGTACCCGGCCGCGCGGGCCCGCTGCCCGGCGTACCCGACGGCCGGTTACCCCGCGACGGCCGTGTAGTGCGCCGCGTCGCCCTCGATCGAGCGGCTCTCCTCGCCACCGATGCCGACCGGCACGTCACCGGCGACCGTCACCCGGTGCAGCCGGCGCGGCAGACCGTCGTAGTTGTCGATGGCGTAGTGCTGGGTGATGCGGTTGTCGAACAGCACCAGCTGCTCCGGCGACCAGCGGTGCCGCAGGACGTTCTCCGGCCGGGTGACGTACGCCTGGAGCAGGTCGAGGATCCTGCGGGACTCGCCCACCGACAGGCCGACGATCCGCTGGGCGAACCCGCCGATGAAGAGCCCCCGCTCCCCGGTGAGCGGATGGACGCGGACCACCGGGTGCGCGGTGCGGTACGTGACCGACGTGAACTGGGCGCGCTGGGCGGCCCGGTCCTCGTCCACGTCCTCCTCGGGCACCGCGTAGTCGTAGTCGTTGGTGTGCTCCGCCCACAGGGTGTCCGCCAGCTTCCGCAGCGGTTCGGGCAGGTCCCGGTAGGCGGCGGCCGCGTTCGCGATCAGCGTCTCGCCGCCGTACGGCGGGACCGTGATGCTGCGCAGGGTGCTGGCCTGCGGCGGGTTGAGGACGAAGGTGACGTCCGTGTGCCAGTGGTTGGCGCGGCCGGCCTCGCTGTCGACGGGCAGCACGTTCGGCGCGCCCTCGACGGCCGGCACGGTCGGGTGGGCGGTGGTCAGCTCGCCGAAGTGCCGGGCGAAGGCCTGCTGGCCCTCGTCGTCCAGGCCGGCCGCGTCGAACACGAGCGCCTTGTGGACGTTGAGCGCCTCCCGGATCGCGGTGACGGTCTTCTCCTCCAGCGGCCCGGTGAGGTCGACGCCGGTGACCTCGGCGCCGATACGGGCGGTGACCTTGCGGATGTCGATGCTCATGGGGAGGGTTCCTTTCAGACGAGGGAGTCGGCGAGGGTGTGCTGGTTCGCGGGTCGGGGCAGGCCGTAGCGGTCGCGCAGGGTGCGGCGCGGGCCGTACTCGGTGCGCAGCAGGCCGCGGGCGCGCAGCAACGGGACGACCTGGTCGACGAAGGTCTCCAGGCCGGAGGGCAGCACGGCGGGCATGATGTTGAAGCCGTCGGCGGCGCCCCGGGTGAACCAGGTCTCGATGGTGTCGGCGACCTGGCCGGGCGTGCCCGCGAAGGTGAGGTGGCCGCGTCCGCCGCCGAGCCGTCCGATCAGCTGCCGTACGGTCAGCCGCTCGCGCCGGGCCAGCTCCACCACGAGGGTGTAGCGGCTGCGGGCGCCCTCGATCGCGGAGTCCGGGGGCAGGTCGCCGGGCAGCCGGCCGTCCAGCTCCAGGGTTCCGGCGGGCAGGTTCAGCAGCCGCTCCAGGTTGGTCACGCCGTGCGTGTGCACGATGTGGTCCTCCAGCACCTGTTCCTGGGCGCGTGCCTCGGCCTCGGTGGAGCCGACCACCGGGACGATGCCGGGGAGCACCTTGACGTGGTCCGGGTCGCGGCCCGCGCCGGCCGTGCGGGACTTGAGGTCGGCGTAGAAGGCCTGCGCGTCCTCGACCGTCTGCTGCGCGGTGAACACCGCCTCCGCGTAGCGGGCGGCGAAGTCCTTGCCGTCCTCCGAGGAGCCCGCCTGCACCAGCAGCGGGTAACCCTGCGGCGAGCGCGGCACGTTGAGCGCGCCCTCGACGCTGAAGTAGGTGCCCTTGTGGCGCGGGGGATGGATGCGGCCGTCGTCGCCCCACACGCCCGCCGCCTTGTCGGCGACGATCGCGTCGTCCTCCCAGCTGTCCCACAGCTTCAGCGACACGTCGAGGAACTCCGCGGCGCGCGCGTACCGTTCGGCGTGCGCGGGCTCGGCGTCCAGGCCGAAGTTGCGGGCCGCGTCCGCCCCGGCGGTGGTGACGATGTTCCAGCCGGCCCGGCCACCGCTGACGATGTCCAGGGAGGCGAACCTGCGGGCCAGGTTGTAGGGCGAGTTGTACGAGGTGGACGCGGTGGCGATCAGCCCGATGTGCTCGGTGGCCGTCGCGAGCGCGGTCAGCAGCGTCAGCGGCTCCAGCGCGCCGGCCGGCCGCTGGCCCACACTGCCCCACAGATGCGGCCCGTCGGCGAGGAACAGCGAGTCGAAGGTGCCCCGCTCGGCGATCCGCGCCAGACGTACGTAGTGCGCCAGGTCGACGTGGGCGTGGGGATCGCTCTCCGGGAGCCGCCAGGACGCCTCGTGGTGGCCGGTGCTCATCAGGAACGCGTTGAGGTGCAGCTGTCTGGTCATCAGTGGTCCTCCGTGACGCCCAGGGCGGCCAGCAGCCGCTCCCGGTACTCGCCGAGCCGTGGATCGCGGTACGAGCGCGGATGCGGGCGCTCGATGGTCAGGTCGAGGCCGATACGGCCGCCGTCGAGCACGAGCACGCGGTCGGCGAGCACGATCGCCTCGTCCACGTCGTGCGTGACCAGCAGCACCGACGGCTTGTGGCGTTCCCACAGCTCCCGCAGCAGGCCGTGCATCCGGATGCGGGTGAGCGCGTCGAGCGCCCCGAACGGCTCGTCCGCCAGCAGCAGTTCTGGCTCGCGCACCAGTGACCGGGCGAGCGCCGCGCGCTGCGCCTCACCGCCGGACAGCTCGTTCGGCCAGGCCCGCTCGCGTCCCTTCAGCCCGACCTCCTCGAGTGCCGCGCGCCCCTTGTCCGCCGCGTCCGCGCCCTCGGTGCCGAGCAGTACGTTGTCCAGAACCCGGCGCCAGGGCAGCAGCCGGGAGTCCTGGAACACCACGGAGACCCGCTCCGGGGCGGTGAGCTGTCCGCTCCCGGTCACCTCGTGGTCCAGTCCGGCGACGGCCCGCAGCAGCGTGGACTTGCCGGAGCCGCTGTGCCCGAGCAGGGCGATGAACTGCCCGGCCGGGATGTCCAGGTCGATGCCGTCGAGCACCGTGCGTCCGTCGAAGGACCTGGTCAGGCCGCGCAACTGGACGGCGGGACGGGTCAGCTGCTCAGTGTGCGTCGCCATGACAGCACCCTTCGTTCGATGAGGCGGACCGCACTGTCGGAGGCGAGGCCGAAGATCCCGTAGACGACCAGGCCGACGAGGATGACGTCCGACTGGCCGTAGTTCTGGGCCTGGAACATCATGTAGCCGAGTCCGCTGGTGGCGTTGATCTGCTCCAGCACCACCAGGCCGAGCCAGGAGCCGGTCACGCCGAGCCGGAGTCCCACGAAGAATCCGGGCAGTGCGCCGGGGACGACGATCTGGCGGATGAACTGGAAGCGGTTCAGCCCCTGTACTTCGGCGAGTTCGACGAACCGGCTGTCGATGCCGGACAGCGCCGCGTGCGTGTTGAGGTAGATCGGTATGTAGACGACGATCGCGATGATGGCGATCTTGAAGGTCTCGCCGATGCCCAGCCAGAGGATGAACAGCGGGATCAGACCGAGGGTGGGGATGGCCCGGTTGAGGTTGACCGTCCCGTCGATCAGCGCCTCCCCGACCCGGCTCAGTCCGGACGCCAGTGCCAGCACGACACCGGCGGTGAGTCCGATGGCGAACCCGGAGGCGGCCCGCTGGAGCGAGGTCAGCACGTCGTCGGTCAGGGTGCCGTCGGTCCACAGCCGGGCCCCTGTCTCCACCACCGTCCAGGGGGCCGGGACCGCTCCCGGGTCCAGCCGCCCGGCGGCCGAGGCCGCGGCCCACAGGCCGAGCAGCAGCAGGGGGCCGACCAGCCGGGCGGCGGGCAGGCTCCTGCCCGGGGAGAGACCGCGGCGACGCCTGCGGGTGCCCTTCGGTGTCTCTTCGGCTGCGGGCGCGGGCGTCGTCGTGAGCGTGGTCGCGGCGCTCACTTCCGGTACTCCGCTGTCACGGACCGTGCGGCGATGGCCTCGAAGCGGTGGTCGAAGAGCGAGGAGACGTCGAACTTCTTCACGAAGCCGCCCTCCGCCAGCAGATCGGCGGTCTCCTGCTCCCAGCGGATGGCCTCGGCCCAACTGGGAGGGAACAGCGGCTTGTTGGCGAGATCGCTGATGCTCTTGGCCTGCTGGGCGGTGAGGTTCTGCGTCTTGACGTAGAACTCCTCGTTCCAGATGCCGGGGTTCTCGTACGCCCAGACGGTGCCCCTGGCCCAGTACGGGATGTACGCGGCGACCGCGGCCGCCTTGGCGGGGTCGTTCAGCACGGCGGCCGGCGCCCACAGCAGGTTGAGCAGGTCGACCACGTCGGTGGTGATGATCCGGGCGCCCTTGGACTCGTACTGCGCCAGATAGGCGGGCGACTGGGTGTTGCCGAGCGGGGCGATGTCCACCTGGCCGGACTGCAGCGCGGTGAGGAACTGGTTGCTGGTCAGCGGCACCAGCTGTACGTCGTCGTAGGCCAGACCGGCCTTCTTCAGCGCCCGCAGCAGGACCACTCCCTGGGCCTGGCCCTGGGAGAAGGCGAGCTTGCGGCCCTTGAAGTCGGCCACCGTGCGGATGTCGCTGCCGGGCTTGGTGGCGAAGACGTAGTTGGGCCTGCGGGTGATGTTGATCGCGACGATCCTGGCGTCGAAGCCCTGGAAGTGCGCCTGGATCGGCGGGATGCCCGCGTTGTTCGCGAGGTCCAGGGAGTTGGCGCGGAAGGCGTTGATGACATCGGGCCCGGCCGCGACGTTCACCCAGCTGGACACCTCGAACGGCAGCTCGCCGAGCTTCGCCAGCTTGAACTGGAGCTGCTGGGTGCCCTGGAAGGAGCTGACCTTCAGGCTGGTGCCCGCCGGGACCTTGTCGGCGAGCGGGGCCGTGGAGGAGCCCTTCGAGGAGGTGGCGGCGCTGCTCTCGGCGCAGCCGCTCAGCCCGGCGACCGCTGCCGCGGCACCGAGCGTGGAGGTCAGGAAGAGGCGGCGATCGAGGCCGGACAGGGTGGGAGAAGGCATGGCGGACTCCTTTGTGCATGGAGTGAGAAATGCAGGAGAAAATACGGACGCGGGTGGTCCGACAGGGAAATTCACGCAACAGGAAATGAGCGCTTCACACGGGGCAACGTGTCAGCAACAAGAGGCACAACAGTGCAGGCGAACGCTCATGACCAGGATGTTCCTTGCTTTCACCGGTCGCTGTCAACATTCGGAGTTTCTGAATTAATTCGTCCCGGGCGACACGCTCAGCGGGTCTCGATAAAGGGCGTCGAGAATCACCGAGCCGCCCGCCACGGCCAGCACGGATCGTGGAAAGCTGGTCGGGAGCACGGCTGCCGCGCGCTCCGGCCCGGCCTCCTCGCGCAGGGCCGCCAGACAGTCCTCGCGGTACATCACCCCGACCTCGGTGACGACGACCGTCTCCGGGTTGAGCACGTCCAGCAGCAGGCCTGCCGCACGCCCCACCAGCCGGGCCCGCCGCACCAGCAGCCCGGCCGCCACCCCGTCGCCGGCCGCCGCCGCGGCCACCACGCGCATCGGGTTCGTGCCCGCCGCTACCCCGGCGGCACGCGCCCGGCGGCACAGCGTCCGCTCGCTCAGCTCGGCCTGGAGGCAGCCGGTCCGGCCGCACTCGCACGGCTCCGTGCCGCCGGGCAGCGGCAGATGGGCGATCGCCCCGGCCTGGGAGCGCGGGCCGTGGTGCACCTCGTCATGGGTGGCGAACGCCGCGTCCACCACGTTGCCGGCGAACAGATGCAGCAGACTGCGGCTGCCGCGTGCCCGGCCGAACAGCCGCTCGCCGTCGACCAGCGCCCGCGCGTGCCCGTCCACCCGGACCGGCAGCCCGGTCAGCGCGCCGAGCCGTTCCCGTACCGGCACGTCCCGCCAGCCCAGCAGCGGATGGTCGACGACCGTGCCCGCCTGCCGGTCCACCCAGCCGCCCACCGCCACCCCGACGCCCAGCGGCCGGGTGCCCGGCGCCCCGGCGAACAGGGCCGCGAGCGCGGTGGCGGCCCGCGCCAGCACACGGGAGGGCTCGGTGCTCTCGTGCGGCAGCTCCCGCTCGGCCAGTACCCGGCCGCGCAGGTCCAGCAGGGCGACGGTGGTGTAGGGAACGGCGATGTGCACCCCGGCCACCAGGAACCGCGAGAGGTCGAGGTCGACCGGCACATGCGGCCGCCCGGCGCCCCGGGTGCGCGGCGGGGCCGCCGTCTCGCGCAGCAGACCCAGTTCGGCGAACCGGGCGCAGTAGTCCGTCACCGACGCCGGGGACAGCCCGGTCAGCCGGGCGACGGTGCTGCGGGCCACCGGCCCGTGCTCCAGCACCGAGCGGAGCACGACGCTGGCACTGGTGCGCCGCCGGTCGCTGTCGGCGGCGCGGGGCACGGGGGAGACGCGGGCGGGTACCGCGGTACGGGGCATGACAGTTCCTCAGGGGCCGGGCCGACACTGTGCCGTGCACCGGGCGAGGAGAAGCCGAAGCGGTCGGTGCCGCCTCACCCGGGGAGTCGGCGACAGGTGGCCGTGCCCTGGCGGCGCAGGTCGACATAGCGACGCGACGTGAGGTTCCGAGCCTGGGCGACCATGGCTGGAAGGGTAGGCCCTGTGCTCGGGGTCCGGCCAGGGCGTGACAGGGTGTTTGGTGAGTCTCTACATAAACTTGAAACACTCCGCGTGTGACCGGATCGCCACTGCCTCAGTGACTGTCATCACCTCCACTCGCATGTATGAGGCATCCTTTGTCGAGACTCCACCAAGCCCGCACTTCGCCCTTTGTCGATCACTGACGGTGATCGACTCCGGGGCGCTGGGATAGCGTCGCGACGTCCCCGACCGCCCCCACTCTTCGCGGAGTCCCCATGAGCACCGCTGCCGCCGCCCCCGTCCACCCCGGGCAGGTCCTCGCCGACCTGCTGCCGGCCTCGCGCGTCCGTGACATCGCGCTCGTCGTCGGCGGCGCCGCGCTGACCGGTCTCGCGGCGCAGATCGCGGTGCCCGTGCCCGGCTCCCCGGTCCCGGTGACCGGCCAGACCTTCGCCGCGCTGCTCGTCGGCACCACCCTGGGCGCGGGCCGCGGCTTCCTCTCCCTCGCGCTGTACGCGCTCGCGGGCATCGCCGGTGTGCCGTGGTTCGCCGACGCCGGCTCGGGCGCCACCGCCCCCTCCTTCGGCTACATCCTCGGCATGATCCTGGCCTCCACCGTCGTGGGCGCTCTCGCCCGCCGCGGCGCCGACCGCAGCGTGCCGCGCACGGCCGCCGCGATGCTGCTGGGCGAGGCGGTCGTCTACGCCGTGGGCGTGCCCTACCTCGCCCTCGCCACGGGCATGTCCGCCTCCGCCGCGATCGCCGCGGGCCTCACGCCGTTCCTGCTGGGCGACGCCCTCAAGGCCGCCCTCGCGATGGGCCTGCTGCCGAGCGCCTGGAAGCTCGTCAAGCGCTGAACGCCCGCCGTACGGCCCGACGGGCGCCGTACGTCCCCGAAGAGGCCCGCCGGCTCGACCGGCGGGCCTCTTCGGCGGTCCGGCCAGGCCGGCGGACTGCCGAGGCGCCGTCACCCCCCTTGCTGACCGCGCTGCTGGCCGAGGACCCGCAGGCCCGGCCCGCGCTGGACGCCCTGGAGGCGGCACTCCGCCCGATCGCGCACCCCGAGCCGGCACCGACGGTGACGCTGCCCCGGCCCGCACCGCGCCCGCCGCACCCCCAGCCGCGGCCCGGCCCGCACCAGCGGCCGGAACCACCTTCGCCCGCACCCCCGCGGCCGCCCGGTCCCGGCCCCTGGTGGCGCCGCCGCCGTACCGCCCCGGCCGCCGCGGCCGGGGTCGCTGCGGTGGGGGCCGTCGTCGCCGTCGTGCTCGCCACGACGGCGACGACGGCCAGATCGCCCCGGGACGACGACGGCGACCGGACGGGCGGTGGTGGCGGCGGCCCCTCGCCCACCGTGACGGCCACCGTGGAGGGCACCTACCGGCCGCCGAGCCCGCCCCCGGGCGTCCGCCAGGAGGCGGGCGGCTACGCCTGGGCCACGCCCGAGGGCTGGCGGCGGGACGTGGAGACGGGCGCCGAGGTGCACTACACCTCGCCCGACGGCGCGCGGGAACTCGTCGCCGAGTCCTCCCTGGCCCGCGGCGACCTCATGGAGACCTGGAGGACCTCGGAGGAGAACGTCCACCAGGGCCGGGACTACCGCAAGATCCGCCTGGAGGAGACCACGTTCCGCGGCGGGCCGGCCGTCGTGTGGGAGTACACCTTCACGCTGGAGGGCGTCGCCTGGCACGCCCGGCTCCTCGGCCCCAACGTCGACGGCAAGTCCTACCAGGTCAACACCTGGTACCAGCCGGCGATCGAGGAGCAGGCGCTCGCCGCGTACGAGGACGTCAGAAAGAGCTTCACGGTGCTCTGGGAACGCCGAAGGGCCCCGCGGCGAGCACTGCCGCGGGGCCCCGTGAGGCAGGAGATCAGCCGGTCGTGACCTTGTCCGCCGGCTCGGCCGGGGCCGCCTCGGCGACGGCGGCGGCCGGACGCCCGGCGCCGGTCCGCTGCCGGACCACGGCGATCACCAGCACGACCGCGGCGACCATCAGCGACAGCAGCACGGTCTCGCGGCCGTTGTGCTCGGTGTCGGTGAGCATGTAGCCGAGGACGAAGACGATCAGCGCGGCCGCGGCCCAGGTCAGGTACGGGTACAGCCACATCTTCACGACGAGCTTCTCCGGCGACTCGGCCTGGATGATCTTCCGCATGCGCAGCTGCGAGAAGCAGATCACCAGCCACACGAACAGCGCGACCGCGCCGGAGGAGTTGACCAGGAAGAGGAAGACGGAGTCCGGGAACTTGTAGTTGAAGAACACCGCGACGAAGCCGAACACCACGGAGACCAGGATGGCCGTGCGCGGCACACCGTTGGCCGTGGTCCTCGCGAAGGCCTTCGGCGCGTCACCGCGCTGGCCCAGCGAGAAGGCCATGCGGGAGGCGGTGTACAGACCGGAGTTGAGACAGGACAGCACCGAGGTCAGCACGATGAAGTTCATGATCTCGCCGGCGTGGGCGATGCCCAGGGAGTCCAGCGCGGCGACGTAGGAGCCGTCCTCCTTGATGGCCGGGTCGTTCCACGGCAGCAGGGAGACCACGACGAGGATCGAGCCGAGGTAGAAGACGGCGATACGCCAGATGATGCTGTTGGTGGACTTGGTGACCGCGCGCTGCGGGTCCTCGGACTCACCGGCGGCCAGGGTGGCGATCTCGCTGCCCATGAAGGAGAAGACGACCAGCAGCACACCGGTCAGGATCGCGCCGGGCCCGTTGGGCAGGAAGCCGCCGTGCCCGGTCAGGTTGGACAGCCCTGCCTTGTCGGCCTCGACACCGGGCAGCACACCGAAGACCGCGAGGCCGCCGACGACGATGAACGCGGCGATGGCGACGACCTTGATACCGGCGAACCAGAACTCGAACTCACCGTAGGAGCCGACGGAGACCAGGTTGGTGGCGGTCAGCACGACCATCACGATCAGCGCCCAGGCCCACTGCGGGACGGCGGGGATCCATCCCTCCAGGATCGCGGCGCCCGCGGTCGCCTCGACGGCGAGCACGACGACCCAGAAGAACCAGTACAGCCAGCCGATGGAGAACCCGGCCCAGCGGCCGAGCGCCCGGTCGGCGTGCGCGGAGAAGGAACCCGACGACGGGTTGGCCGCGGACATCTCGCCGAGCATCCGCATCACCAGCACCACGAGCGTGCCGACGAGCGCGTACGAGAGCAGGATGCCAGGGCCGGCGGTGGCGATGCCGGAGCTGGAGCCCACGAACAGACCGGCACCGATCACACCGCCGATGGCGATCATGGAGAGGTGCCGGTTCTTCAGCCCCGCCTGAAGACCGGAACCGGGATCGCCGGTTCCGGTCTTTGTCGGGTTCGGCTGCGAGGTCATTGGATGGATTTCCTTTGCGCCGGGGGAGGGGGGAACTCGTGCGCGATCACGGAGCGGCGCACGAGCCGGTCCAGTGAATCGGAGGCTACGGGATTCGTGAACCTTTGAATCCAGATCGTTACTTGAGGTTTTCCTGAGGTTCTGTAGTCTTTCTCACAGCCTTGCCTTCGGTAGCCCCCTCCCGCCGCTACCCGGCCGCGCATGACACACTCCTCTCATGCGCGTGTATCTCGGCTCCGACCATGCGGGCTACGAACTCAAGAACCACCTCGTCGAGTGGCTCAAGGCGGCAGGGCACGAGCCCGTCGACTGCGGCCCCCACATCTACGACGCCCAGGACGACTACCCGCCGTTCTGCCTGCGGGCCGCCGAGCGCACCGCCGCGGACGCCGGCTCCCTCGGCATCGTCATCGGCGGCTCCGGCAACGGCGAGCAGATCGCCGCCAACAAGGTCGAGGGCGTCCGGGCGGCCCTCGCCTGGAGCGAGCAGACCGCCGCGCTCGGCCGCGAGCACAACGACGCCAACGTCGTCGCGGTGGGCGCCCGGATGCACACCCAGGAGGAGGCGACGAAGTTCGTCGAGATCTTCCTGGGCACGCCGTTCTCCGGTGACGAGCGCCACATCCGCCGCATCGACATGCTCGCGGCCTACGAGACCACCGGCGACCTGCCCCCGATCCCGGCGCACCACCCGCAGCAGTAGGAAGGCAGGGCACCGTGCCGGAAGGGCACACGATCCACCGGCTGGCCCAGGACTACGCCGCCGCCTTCTCCGGCACCGCCCCGCGTGTGACCAGCCCCCAGGGCAAGTTCAGCGACGCCGCCGCCCTGCTCGACGGCGGCGTCCTGCACACCGCCGACGCCCATGGAAAGCACCTCTTCCTGGGCTTCGGCGCGTCCTGGGTCCATATCCACCTCGGCCTGTTCGGCAAGGTGGCCTTCGGCGCCGTGCCCGCGCCCCCGCCGACCGGCACGGTCCGGCTGCGCCTGGCGAACACCACCTCGTACGTCGACCTGCGCGGGCCCACCACCTGCGCGCTGATCACCGACGCCGAGAAGGACGCGATACACGGCCGTCTGGGCCCCGACCCGCTGCGCGCGGACGCCGACCCGGGGGCCGCGTACCGGCGGATCTCCCGCAGCCGTACGACGATCGCCGCGCTGCTGATGGACCAGAAGGTGATCGCGGGCGTCGGCAACGTCTACCGCGCCGAGGTCCTCTTCCGGCACGGCGTCGACCCCTACCGGGCCGGGAAGGACGTCACGGCCGCCGAGTGGGACGCGATCTGGGCCGACCTCGTCGGCCTGATGCGCGAGGGCGTACGCCTCAACCGCATCGACACCGTCCGCCCGGAGCACACCCCCGAGGCGATGGGCCGTCCGCCGCGCGTCGACGACCACGGCGGCGAGGTCTACGTCTACCGCCGGGCGAACCTGCCGTGCCACCTCTGCGGCGGGGGGATCCGCACCGCGGAGCTGGCCGCCCGCAACCTCTTCTGGTGCCCGGACTGCCAGAAGGCCTGACGCCCGCTCAGAACCCGTGCGGCAGCCACGGGGCCACAGCGGAACCGAAGGCGGTCGCCGCCTCCGCCAGCGCCCCCTCGCGCAGCTCGCGCACCCGCCCGGCCGCAGCCAGCGCGGCGAGGCTCACCCCGCCCAGATAGACGGCGCCCAACTCCCGCACGGACAGCGCGAGATCGGCCGCGTCCGCCGTGCGCTCGCACACCGCGCCCTTCGGGTCCCCGGACAGCCGCCAACGGCCCCCGTTCCACGGGCAGAAGACGTCCTCCACCTCGAACACCACGTCCACCGGCGCCTGGTACGTCCGCGCCCCGAGGGCCGCGCCGACGTCCACGAGCCGGACGTACAGCGAGTCCCCCAGCCGCGGCAGACAGCGCCGGATGTCGGAGACCTGGTACTGCCAGGCCTCGTCGAGCGGACGTCCGCGCACCACCAGCCGGGTCATCAGGTCGATCCCGAACAGGAACCGCCACAGCGCCGCCTCGGTCGCCGGGTCCCCACCCGCCAGGTCGGCCAGCGTGACGACGCCGTTGTGCCCGGACGCGATCCACTCCGCCTTCGTACGGAAACGGGCGTACCCGGTGATCTCGCCCCGCCGCTCGGCGACGACACACTGCAGCGCCGAGGCCCCGTCGCGATGCGACGGCGGGTCCAGCAGGCCGAGCCGCTCCCAGCCGGGCCGCCGGGCCAGCATGCCGGGGCGGCGGGACACCAGCGACGCGTACACCGCCTCGCACGCGTCGAGCACGTCGGCGGGCGCCGCGTACCGCACGCGTACGTCGTCCGTCCCGGGCGGCACGGACAGCCGGACCTGGGTGGTGTCGATCTCGGCGCTCAGCTGGCGGGTGGCCGCGGCGTAGCCGTACCGGCCGTAGATCGCCGGTTCCGAGGCCGTCAGCACGGCCAGCGGCTCGCCCCAGGAACGGATGTCGTCCAGCTGCCGCCGCATCATCGCGGTCAGCAGCCCGCGCCGGCGGTGCGTGGCCGCCACGCTCACCATCGTGATGCCCGCCGCCGGCACCGAGGCCCCGCCCGGCACCGTGACCAGGAACGAGTACGCCCCGGCCGTGCCCACGCACTCCGCGCCGTCCCAGACGCCGATGGAACGGCTGTGCTCGGTGAGCCCGTTGAACAGCTCGCGCTCCTCGGCCGGCTCCTCGGACCCGCCGAAGGCGCGGATCAGGTTGTCGTACCACGGATCCCAGTCCTCGGGGCGCAGCTCCCGGATCGTCGGCACCGGGCCCGCAGTGTCATTCGCCATGCCGCCATCACTACCAGCGCAATGCGGGACGAGCCAACCGATTTCTCCGCGCCCGGGGCGAGCCCGCCCCTGGTGGAGTTCACTGAGAGCCACGGCGAAGTCCGGCCTCGGACGGGGGACAAGTGGGACCTCCCGTGCCATGCGGCCGGTCGGGTGGATAGGGTCCGGACGATGGCAGCAGGACGAGAGCGGCGCACGGCCGCCGAGACGCTCCCGGCCCGGGTGCGGATGCTTTGGCACCGGGTCCGCGTCGGCCTGCGCAGAAGTGCCGTCGACTACTTCCGCGGCGACGGCTCCGACTGGATCGCCCTCGCGGGTCTGCTGCTGACCGTCCCGCTGATCGCCGCCGCCACCCTCGGCAACCCCGTGTGGTGCTCACCCGCCGCGCTGGTCCTGCCCATCGTCACGGGCGGCCTGCTGCTGCGCCCGGCGAGCCTGCTGGGGCTGTACGCGGCCGCCGCCACCGCGCTGATCGTCGAGTCGGTCCAGCTCGGGCCCTACACCGAGGGCCCCGCCCGGGTCACCCCCGGGGTCGTCCTCGTGGTCGCCGCCTGCGGATTCTTCGGCCTGCTCATCGCCCAGTTCCGCAGCCGGGTCGGCGTGCCCTGGCGGCGCGGCGGCACCATGCTGTTCGACCTGCGCGAGCGCATCCGCACCCAGAGCCGGCTGCCCAAGCTGCCGCGCGGCTGGCACCACGAGATGGCGCTGCGCCCCGCGGGGGGCCAGTCGTTCTCCGGCGACTTCGTCGTCGCGGCCCGCACCGGCGGCGGACGCACCCTGGAGGTCGTCCTCACCGACGTCTCCGGCAAGGGCATGGACGCCGGTTCGCGCGCCCTGCTGCTGTCCGGCGCCTTCGGCGGCCTGCTCGGCTCGCTGCCCCCGCACGCCTTCCTCCCGGCCGCCAACGGCTATCTGCTGCGCCAGGACTGGGACGAGGGCTTCGCGACCTCCATCCACCTCGTCCTGGACCTGGACTCGGGCGACTACGAGCTCTACTCGGCGGGCCACCCGCCCGGGCTCCAGCTCAGCGCGGGCAGCGGCCGCTGGGAGGAGAAGGCCGCCGAGGGCCCGCTCCTCGGGGTGTACGACGGTGCCCAGTTCGACCCCGTCAAGGGCGTGCTGCGCCCCGGGGACGTGCTGATGCTGTTCACCGACGGCCTGGTGGAGACCTCCGACCGGGACATCGTCGAGGGCATCGACCGGCTCACCGGCGAGGCCGACCGCTATGTCGCCGCCGGTTTCCGCGGCGCGGCCTGGCATCTCATCGAGGCCGTCGCCAAGGACGTCAACGACGACCGGGCGCTGCTGCTGATCTGCCGTGAGGGCCCGACGGCCCACTCTTCTTGAAGGAGGCGCCCGCCGTGCTCACCCTCACCGAGGTGGAGGCCCTCGCCCGCGCGGCCCACGAGGGCCAGACCGACAAGGCCGGGCGGCCCTACGCCGAGCACCTCGCCGCCGTGGCCGCGGGCGTGCGCGAGCTCGGCGGCGACAGCGAGCAGATCGCCGCGGCCTGGCTGCACGACGCGGTCGAGGACGACGCGCTGTCCGAGCGGTGGCTCGAGGAGGCCGCGCTGAGCCGCCGTACGAAGGACATCGTGCTGGCGGTCACCAAGCGGGCGGGGGAGGCCCCGCAGGAGTACGCCGGGCGGATCCTCGCCACCCCGGGCGCCCTGCTGGTCAAGCGGGCGGACCTGGCGCACAACGCGGACCCGGCGCGGCTGGCGGTGCTGGACGAGGCGACCCGGGCGCGGCTGGCCGGGAAGTACGCGGGGATGCGCGCACTTCTCGGGCTGTGAGGCGGCGCTCTCAGGTCCCGGCCAGTTCCCGCTCACGGGCCCGCTGCCCGGCGTCGCGCCGGAACGCCCAGGTCATCCTCGGCTCCACCGCGCACCGGAAGACCCGCTGGACGGGCGGTCCGCACAGCAGCGTGACGGCGGCCGCCGCGAGGAGTGTCACGGTGAGGGCGCCGAGCGGCCCGTGCAGCCAGGCGGCGTCGTACCAGCCGTAGTAGTCACCGGCCTTGGTCAGGAAGCCGTGCAGCAGATAGCCGTAGAGCGTGCCCGCGCCCAGCGCGGTGAACCACAGCGAGCGGCCCGGCACCCAGGACAGGAAGCACGCGGCCAGCAGCACCGAGCAGCCGAACAGCGCGAGCACCATCACCGGCCCGCACCACCACGGCGCACCCAACTCCTGCGCGGAGTCGCGGTGGTAGAACCACCCGGTGTTCATGTGCGGCACGCTCCACCAGGCCACGGCGAACGCGGCGGCGGACACCGGCACCGCGAGCAGCCGCGCCGAGCGGCGGCGCACGAGCCGGAAGTGCTCGGGCCTCAGGCACAGTCCGAGCACGAAGTACGGCAGGAACTGGAGCACCCGCTGGAGGTCGAGGTCGTCACCGATCTCGGGGGTGACGGAGGCCAGCATCGCGATGCCGAGCGCGACCGGCAGGGGCCGGCGGATCTGCCTCCACACCGGGGTCGTGAGCCGCCACATGAACAGGGCGATCAGGAACCAGGTGAGATACCAGGGGTCGAGCAGCGAGAGGGGCTGCGCGGGGTCGTCGCCGGCCAGCCGCTCGAAGAGGGAGTACGCCGTCTCGAAGAGGAGGTAGGGCACGAGAACGCCGGTGACCAGCCGTCTGACCCGCTCGGGGCGCAGGTCGAAGTTCCGGGAGAAGTAGCCGGAGATGATGATGAACGCCGGCATGTGGAAGGCGTACACGAACGTGTAGGCGCCCTCCAGGAGCCGGCTGTCCGCCTTCAGCGGCTCCCAGGCGTGGCCGACGGCGACCAGGACGATCGCCAGGTACTTGGCGTTGTCGAAGAACGCGTCGCGGTGTGGGGGAAGGGATGTTCTGTCGCGGCCATGCTGTCGGAGTGGGGTCGTCACAGCGTGGAACATCTGAGGCACCCTAGCCCGGCCCGCGCGTTTCCGTAAAACCTCCGACGTCAGAGACCAATTTCTCGCTCCGCGGAATGACTTTGGCCCCCTCGCGGTCCGAAGTGTCCGTATTGATCCGGACTAACCCTCCCATAGCGAGCCAATGTCCGGACGCTGTCACCGTATTCGAATTCTCCGTGTGCCCGATGTGCGGAACCGGAAACCCGGGTATGGAAACGGTGTGTGCGAAGGTGTGGGAATTCCCCCACCGGGAAATCATCGAATTCCCTTGCGGGGCACGGGAGATCGGCCCGCGCGGCGCGCCGGCCCACCGCCGGCGCGGCCACGGTTCACCGACGATGTGTCACGGGTCGCATAGCCCGGGCCGGTTGGTGGCACGATGGTTCTGGCGGGGGCGCGGCGGGGCGGCGCTTCCGGCGGGAGAGCGCAGACCTACCGAGGGTGTGATCAGTTGTGGCCATTTCGCTGTCCGTGGTGCTGCTGTTGGCGATCATCCTGGTGGTCCTCATGCGCGGAGGCTCGATCAAGCCGGGACCGGCCGTCGTCGCCGTGCTGTTCGGCTTCTTCCTCGCCTCGACCGGCATGGCGCCGTCGATCCAGCGCTTCCTGGACTCGATAGCGGAGACGATCAACTCGATCAGTTTCTGACCCCGGTGCGGCCGAAGTGGCCGCAGGCCGGTACGGATACGCTCGTCCCCGACCATGGCCGACGCGGACGGGGGATGTCACGGGGATGGTGCTGCGCGATGCCGACCCGGTGGAAGTGGGCGGTTACCTCATCGAGGACCGCCTCGGCTCGGGCGGCATGGGGGTGGTCTTCCTCGCCCGCTCCGCCTCCGGGCGCCGCCTCGCGGTCAAGGTCGTCCACGAGCAGTACGCCGACGACGCCGAGTTCCGCACCCGTTTCCGCCGGGAACTGACCGCCGCCCGCCAGGTCAGCGGCGCCTTCACGGCCCCCGTGGTGGACGCCGACGCCGACGCGGGACGGCCCTGGATGGCCACGCTCTACATCCCAGGACAGAACCTCACCCACCATGTCCGCGAGCACGGCCCGCTGCCGCCGGCCGAACTGCGCGACCTCGCCGCCGGTCTCGCCGAGGCGCTGCGCGACATCCACCGGGCCGGGGTCGTCCACCGCGACCTGAAGCCCGCCAACGTGATGCTGGCCGAGGACGGCCCCCGCGTCATCGACTTCGGCATCTCGCGCGCCACCGAGTTCGGGCCCTCCGACGCCCTCACCCAGACCGGCCGTGTCATGGGTACGCCGCCCTTCATGTCGCCCGAGCAGTTCTCCGCCCCGCAGGACGTGGGCCCGGCCGCCGACGTGTTCTCCCTCGGCGCGGTGCTCACCTTCGCCGCCACGGGCCGGGGCCCTTTCGACGGCGGCAGCCCCTACGAGACGGCCGTCCGCGTCGTCGAGGGCGATCCGGACCTCACGGACGTGCCCGCCGAACTGGCCGGGGTCATCCGCCGCTGCCTCGCGAAGCACCCCGAGGACCGCCCGACGGCCCACGAACTGCTCACCCTGGTCGGCGAGCGGGGCACACCGCCGGAGCGCCGGAGCGCCGACTGGCTGTCCGACCCGGCCGCGCCGGACTGGCCGGACTCGGACACCGTCCTACGGGCCGATCGGGTCCCCGCCCCTGAACCCGCATCCGCGTCCGAACCCTCCGCCGCACCGGCCGGCGACCGCAGCCGACGGCGAGGCCGGCTGCTCGGCTGGGGCGCCGCCGCCGTCGCCCTGGCGGCCGTCGCCTCGGGCCTGCTCTCCCTGCGCTCCGAGAGAGAGCAGGGCTCGACGGCTGTCAAGGAGCCCGTGGCCGCGAGCGACCTGCCCTCCGGATGGCAGCCGTGGCGGACCAAGGCCGAGGGGGACTCGGGGGGCTTCGGTGAGCCGCTGGACTGCGAGAGGACCCGCAAGACCCTCGTGTGCGCCGGGAGCGACCTGATGGGGGCGGGCTGGAACCTGGCCGACGGCCGCGGGGCCTGGTCCCGGCCCGTCCAGAGCGCGGAGGGCGACGGCGGCCACAGCGACCGGGGCGCCGTCCTCGGCCTCCACCGGGGCAACGTGCTCGTCTACGGCGAGGAGCCCGAGGACCCCGGCTCCGGCAGCCCGTCCCGCGCGCTCCTGCTCTCCCTGGACGCGGTCACCGGCAAGGAGAAATGGCGCACGGTGACCGGCAAGGGCGGCTGGGCGCTCTCACCCACCCCCGACAACACCGCGGTCGTCCCCGAGGGCGTCATCGCCCGCTACGGCGACTACGCGGAGTCCTACGCGCTGCTCGACCCCGACGACGGCCGGGTCCGCTGGAAGCGCCCGATGCCCGCCGGGGCCAACCAGACGCTGGAGGAGGCCGCCGGAGCCGCGTACTGGCTCGTCGAGCACGAGCCGAACACGAAGTCCGTCAGCACCGACGTGGTCCGGCTCGACCCCGCCACCGGCACGGCCCGCTGGACCGTCGGGATCACGGGCACCCTGAGACTGCTGGGCGAGAGCGACGGCAGGCTCGTCCTCGCCGACACGTCCCAGGAGGAGCCGGCCCTCGTCCTGCTCGACCCCGAGACCCGCGCGGTCACCCGCACCGTGCTGTCCCCCGCCCCGGCCGAGGGATTCCGCTCGTACCTGGCCGGCGACACGGTCTACCTCACCTGGGACAGCGGCACCCTGCGCGCCTACTCCCCGCTCACCGGCCGCCGCGCGTGGGAGAACAACTCGACCGTGGAACACCCCGGTCCCCCCGCGGTCTCCGCCACCCGGGTCTATGTCGCCTCCCGCAGCGGCCGCCTCGCCGCGATGGACCGGCGCACCGGCGAGATCACCGCCAGCCGCCCCGGCTTCGACGACGCCGGCCGGGGTGTCTCCCTGTCCTTCCCCGGCCCCCGCCCCCTCCTGGTGGGCGACGCCCTGTACGTCTCCTACGGCGACCGCTCCGTCTACACCGTCGACGTCAACCGCCTGTGAGCCCGAGCGGGCGAAAAAGACCCCGGAAAACGCTCCGGGGCCGGACGGAGAATCGAATCTCCGTCCGGCCCCGGACCGGAAAGAGCGGGCGACGGGAATCGAACCCGCGTAGCTAGTTTGGAAGACTAGGGCTCTACCATTGAGCTACGCCCGCACAGCACGCGCCGCAGGTGCGAGGGCCGCGGCACTGCACGCATCGTAGCGGGTCGCACCCCCGGCCCGCACACCCCATTCCCGGCCGTCGTGGCGGACGCGGAAGCGGCTGTGGAAATGCGGCGGCCCCGCTGCCTGCGGGCATGTACCCTACGTGTCGCACCAGACGGGGTGTGGCGCAGCTTGGTAGCGCGTCCGCTTTGGGAGCGGAAGGCCGTGGGTTCAAATCCCGCCACCCCGACCACCCATCCGATCCATCCGCGAGATCGTCGCGGTGATCGCCTTTTGGGGCGTTCGGCGGCTGCGGTTACTATGCAAGCTGCGCGCCCGTATGTCTCATCACTGAAGTACTCCGGGCGGCCAGATCCGCCGGAACCGTCTGGCTCCGGCAGAACCCAGAAGTCAGCCATCAAGGAGACCGAACCGTGAAGAGCGCCGTTGAGAACCTGAACCCGACCCGGGTTCGGCTCACTGTCGAGGTGCCCTTCGAGGAGCTCAAGGACAGCCTCGACGCGGCGTACAAGAAGATCAACCAGCAGGTCACGGTGAAGGGCTTCCGCAAGGGCAAGATCCCGGCCCGGGTCATCGACCAGCGCTTCGGCCGTGGTGCCGTGCTGGAGGAGGCCGTCAACGACGCGCTCCCGAAGTTCTACACGGCGGCCGTCACCGAGGCCGAGCTGGACGTCCTCGGCCAGCCCGAGGTCGACATCACGGAGCTGAAGGACGGCGAGACGCTGAACTTCACCGCCGAGGTCGACGTCCGCCCCGTCATCGAGATCCCGGACTACTCCGGCATCGAGGTCGAGGTCGACGCGGTCGAGGTCACCGAGGAGGACATCGAGAAGGCCGTGGAGCAGCTCCGCGAGCGCTTCGCGTCCACCTCCCCGGTCGAGCGCGCCGCCGAGGAAGGCGACGTCGTCACGATCGACCTGGAGGCCAAGGTCGACGGCGAGGTCCTCGCCGACGGCATCGCCAGCGGTGTCTCCTACACGATCGGCTCGGGCGAGCTGCTCGACGGCATCGACGACGCCGTGAAGGGCGTGGAGGCCGGTGGCGAGGCCACCTTCACCTCCGAGCTCAAGGGCGGCTCGGCGGCCGGCAAGGAGGCCGAGATCACGGTCAAGGTCACCCAGGTGGCCGCCCGTGAGCTGCCCGAGCTGGACGACGACTTCGCGCAGCTCGCCTCGGAGTTCGACACGCTGGAAGACCTCCGCGCCGACAGCCGCAAGCGCCTCGAGAACATGAAGCAGTTCGACCAGGCCACGCAGGCCCAGGAGCGCGTCCTGGAGAAGCTGCTGGAGCTCGTCGAGGTGGCCGTCCCCGAGAAGCTGCTCGAGGACGAGATCAACACCCGCAAGCACAACCTGGAGCACCACCAGCTCGGCCAGATGGGTCTGGACCTCGACAAGTACCTGGAGATCCAGGGCAAGACCGCCGAGGAGTTCGACACCGAGACCCGCGAGGCCGCGGTCAAGGGCATCAAGACCCAGTTCGTCCTCGACGAGCTCGTCAAGACCGAGAAGCTCAACGTCAGCCAGGACGAGCTGACCGAGCACCTGATGCGCCGTGCCGCCTCCTCCGGCATGTCGCCCGACCAGTTCGCGCAGGCCGTCGTGCAGCAGAACCAGGTCCAGCTCCTGGTCGGCGAGGTCGCCCGCGGCAAGGCCCTGGCCGTCGTCGTCGAGGCCGCCACGGTCAAGGACACCAACGGCGAGGTCATCGACCTGGACGACGAGGACGAGGTCGAGGCCGCCGTCGAGACGGTCGAGGCCGTCGAGGGCACCGACGTCGAGGCCGCCGCCGAGACCGAGGACAAGCCGGAGGCCTGAGCCGCCCGGCAGCCCTGAATCGCTGTGGAACGGACCCCGAGTGCTTCGGACTCGGGGTCCGTTCGCCTACCTGGACCTTGAGGCGCTACGCCCCCGGCGAACACCCCCGTTACCGGGATTCCCCGGAAGGGCTACGGCGTTAGGGTCCATGAATACGTAGTACACGTGAGACGGCCCCGGCGCCGTCGCAAGACGAGCAGGTGGATACGTGACGAATCTGATGCCCTCCGCCGCCGGCGAGCCTTCCATCGGTGGTGGCCTCGGCGACCAGGTCTACAACCGGCTGCTCAACGAGCGGATCATCTTCCTCGGCCAGCCGGTCGACGACGACATCGCCAACAAGATCACCGCGCAGCTGCTGCTCCTTGCCGCCGACCCGGACAAGGACATCTACCTGTACATCAACAGCCCCGGCGGTTCGATCACGGCCGGTATGGCGATCTACGACACCATGCAGTTCATCAAGAACGACGTGGTGACGATCGCCATGGGCCTCGCTGCCTCGATGGGTCAGTTCCTGCTCAGCGCGGGCACCCCGGGCAAGCGTTTCGCGCTGCCGAACGCCGAGATCCTGATCCACCAGCCCTCCGCCGGTCTGGCCGGTTCGGCCTCCGACATCAAGATCCACGCCGAGCGGCTGCTGCACACCAAGAAGCGCATGGCCGAGCTCACCTCGCAGCACACCGGCCAGTCGGTCGAGCAGATCACCCGCGACTCGGACCGCGACCGCTGGTTCGACGCGTTCGAGGCCAAGGAGTACGGCCTCATCGACGACGTCATCCCCACGGCCGCCGGTATGCCGGGCGGCGGCGGCACCGGGGCGGCCTGAGGCCCCCGCCAGGGTCCCAGAAGCCCCTCAGAGCCCTTCAGCCGACCGCTCAGCCCCTAGGAGACAGACAGTGAACGACTTCCCCGGCAGCGGCCTGTACGACCGCACGCGCGCCGAGTACACGGGTCCCACGGCGGAGTCCCGTTACGTCATCCCGCGCTTCGTCGAGCGCACCTCGCAGGGCATCCGCGAGTACGACCCGTACGCGAAGCTCTTCGAGGAGCGCGTGATCTTCCTCGGCGTGCAGATCGACGACGCCTCCGCCAACGACGTCATGGCGCAGCTGCTGTGCCTGGAGTCGATGGACCCCGACCGGGACATCTCGGTCTACATCAACAGCCCCGGTGGTTCCTTCACCGCGCTGACTGCGATCTACGACACGATGCAGTTCGTGAAGCCGGACATCCAGACGGTCTGCATGGGCCAGGCGGCCTCCGCCGCGGCGATCCTGCTGGCCGCCGGTACGCCCGGCAAGCGCATGGCCCTGCCGAACGCGCGCGTGCTGATCCACCAGCCGTACAGCGAGACCGGCCGCGGGCAGGTCTCGGACCTGGAGATCGCCGCGAACGAGATCCTGCGGATGCGCGCGCAGCTGGAGGAGATGCTGGCCAAGCACTCCACCACGCCGATCGAGAAGATCCGCGAGGACATCGAGCGCGACAAGATCCTCACGGCCGAGGACGCGCTGTCGTACGGACTGATCGACCAGATCATCTCCACCCGGAAGATGAACAACAGCTCTGTCCGCTGACGCGGGCGCGGGAGTATCGTCTGCCGCCCCTTGGCATGGTCTCACCCGGTGCCCGACAAGGTGCACGACAAAGTGAACCCTGCCAAGGGGGGCCCGAACGGGGGGCCCGGCAAGGTACCGTCGGAATAAGGCAGCACCAGGAGCCGCTGGAGGCGAAAGCGTCCAGGCGTCTCCCAGGCGAAGGGGAAGCACACCGTGGCACGCATCGGTGACGGCGGCGATCTGCTCAAGTGCTCGTTCTGCGGCAAGAGCCAGAAGCAGGTCAAGAAGCTCATCGCAGGCCCTGGTGTGTACATCTGCGACGAGTGCATCGATCTCTGCAACGAGATCATCGAGGAAGAGCTCGCTGAGACCAGCGAGGTGCGCTGGGAGGAACTGCCCAAGCCGCGAGAGATCTACGAGTTCCTCGAGGGCTATGTGGTCGGCCAGGAGGCCGCCAAGAAGGCCCTGTCCGTGGCGGTCTACAACCACTACAAGCGCGTCCAGGCCGGGGAGAACGGCGGCGGGGCCGGCCGCGACGACGCGATCGAGCTCGCCAAGTCCAACATCCTGCTGCTCGGCCCCACGGGCTCGGGCAAGACGCTCCTCGCGCAGACGCTGGCGCGCATGCTGAACGTCCCGTTCGCCATCGCCGACGCCACCGCGCTCACCGAGGCGGGGTACGTCGGCGAGGACGTCGAGAACATCCTGCTGAAGCTGATCCAGGCGGCCGACTACGACGTCAAGAAGGCCGAGACCGGGATCATCTACATCGACGAGATCGACAAGGTCGCGCGGAAGAGTGAAAACCCCTCCATCACGCGCGACGTGAGCGGCGAGGGCGTCCAGCAGGCACTGCTCAAGATCCTCGAGGGCACCACGGCCTCGGTCCCGCCGCAGGGCGGCCGCAAGCACCCGCACCAGGAGTTCATCCAGATCGACACGACGAACGTCCTGTTCATCGTGGGCGGTGCCTTCGCCGGCCTGGAGAAGATCATCGAGTCCCGCGCGGGTGCCAAGGGCATCGGCTTCGGCGCGACGATCCGCTCCAAGCGCGAGCTGGAGTCCAAGGACCAGTTCGAGGACGTCATGCCCGAGGACCTGGTGAAGTTCGGCATGATCCCCGAGTTCATCGGCCGGCTGCCCGTCATCACCTCGGTCCACAACCTCGACCGCGAGGCCCTCCTCCAGATCCTGGTCGAGCCGCGCAACGCCCTGGTCAAGCAGTACCAGCGCCTCTTCGAACTCGACGGCGTGGAGCTGGACTTCGAGCGCGAGGCCCTGGAGGCCATCGCCGACCAGGCCATCCTCCGCCAGACCGGCGCCCGCGGCCTGCGCGCCATCATGGAGGAGGTCCTGATGTCGGTGATGTACGAGGTCCCGTCCCGCAAGGACGTCGCCCGAGTCGTCATCACCGCCGACGTCGTCCACTCCAACGTCAACCCGACCCTGATCCCCCGCGACGCCCGCGGTCGCGGCTCGGGCGAGGCGAAGTCGGCGTAACACCCCCGCGGTTCCTCCCGATGCCCGGCCCGCCCAAGGCGGGCCGGGCATCGGTGTGTTGCGCCCTTGTGTGCTGGATCTACGCCATCACCTGCACAGATCACGCCAAGTGAACGGTCCTGTGTGATGCGTGAAACGGACTTCGTGATCTAGTGACTCCCGACCAACTCGATCGTCAGTTCGTGCGATTGGGCAGGAAGACGGGAGGATCACCGATGGAGATCAGGAACGCCATCACGGTACTCGGCGTCGTCGCGGCTGCGAGCGTGGTCCCGCTGGTGACCGCCGCCCCCGCCCAGGCCGGCCAGGTCGACTGCGTCAACTACCTGAGCAGCAAGGGCTACCGGATCGGTTCGCGAGTCAGGTCCGCCTGCGACGACGTGGAGTCGCTCGCGGACAGGATCACGTGTCAGACCGGCCTCATCGGGATCGGCGTCCGCGCGAACCACGCGCTCGAAGCCTGCGTGCGCGCCTGAGCGGGTGTGAAGAAGGGCGGGGCTCCGCGGTCGTGTTCGACCGGGGAGCCCCGCCCTTCTGTGTGGTGCGTCGGCGTCAGGCCTTGACGCGGACTTCCTCGCGGAACTTGGCCGTGATCTCAGCAGCGGCGGCCGGGTCCGACGCCTTCTCCGAGGCGAGGTTCGCGAGCTCGATGGGCGCCACCAGGCCGAGGGTGCTGTGGTCTCCCCAGGCGCAGTAGGTGACGTGCATCTCCTTGGGGCCCTCCCCGCCCGCCTCGGTCGGCTCCATCTTGGCGTCCTGGCACTTCAGGACCGCGCCGTCGGCGTTGTCGTACGACTTCGGTTCACCGACCATGGTGACCTTCATGCCGTCCTCCTCCTTCGCGTCCTTCTTCATGTACGCGAGGAAGGCGTCGACGACCTTCTCGGGGTCCTCGATCTCGCCGTAGACGCCGCCGAAGCTGAGCACCTTCTGGGCGAGCGGGTTGTCCTTGTTGCCCGCCATGTACTGGGCGCTGACGTCGGTGGGGTTCTTCACCCCCCACTTCTCGGCGTCCTTGACGTCGTCCTTCGTCATCGAGCCGGACTCGCTGTCGTCCTTCTTGTACTCCGTCAGGACGGTGTCGGGCGTCGTGAGCTTGTGCGGGCCGTCGTCCGCGATGTCCGAGCTGCCGCTGCCGCTGCCGGCGAGGACGAAGTACGCGCCGACCGCGATGGCCGCGACGACCGCGACCGCGCCGATGACGAGACCGGTCTTCTTCTTGCCGCCGCCGGAGGCCGGGGGCTGGGGGACGCCGTAAGGAGCCTGGCCGTAGGGCGGCTGCTGGCCGTAGCCCTGCTGCGGGGGGACCGGCTGCTGCGGGTAGCCGTAACCCGGTTGCGGCGGAGCGGGCTGCTGGGGGTACCCGTAGCCGGGCTGCGGCGCCTGCGGCTGCTGGCCGTAGGGGCCAGGCTGCGGGGGCTGCTGGCCGTACGGGCCCGGCTGCTGAGGCTGCCCGCCGTACGGGCCCGGCTGGTTGTAGCTCATTACTGGGTTCCCCTCCAGATACTTATGCGTCTTCGACATCCTGACGCAGGCGCACGGCACCCAGAGCATCGGGGTCGGCACCGTTACAAAGGAATCGCGTTTCGGGACGGCCCCGTGACACCCCTAAACTGGGCCCGTGACCGACAACACTCAGCAGCAGCCACCAGCGCCCACGACCGAACTGCCGACCCAGTACGCGCCGGCCGAGGTAGAGGGGACGCTGTACGAGCGCTGGGTGGACAAGGGGTACTTCACCGCCGACGCGGGCAGCGACAAGCCCGCGTACACCATCGTCATCCCGCCGCCGAACGTCACCGGTTCGCTCCACCTGGGCCACGCCTTCCAGCACACGCTGATGGACGCCCTCACCCGCCGCAAGCGCATGCAGGGCTACGAGTCCCTGTGGCTGCCCGGCATGGACCACGCCGGTATCGCCACCCAGAACAAGGTCGAGCAGCAGCTCGCCGAGGAGGGCAAGTCCCGCCACGACCTGGGCCGCGAGGAGTTCGTCGAGCGGGTCTGGCAGTGGAAGGAGGAGTACGGCGGCA
The DNA here is from genome assembly GCF_042873115.1 of Streptomyces sp. NPDC005017. Taxonomy (NCBI): domain Bacteria; kingdom Bacillati; phylum Actinomycetota; class Actinomycetes; order Kitasatosporales; family Streptomycetaceae; genus Streptomyces; species Streptomyces sp. NPDC005017. The sequence goes on from NZ_JBIALD010000001.1 coordinate 441,160, forward strand.
AGATCCTCGGCCAGATGCGCCGCCTCGGCGACGGCGTCGACTGGTCCCGTGAGCGCTTCACCATGGACGAGGGACTGTCCAAGGCCGTCCAGACCATCTTCAAGAAGCTCTACGACGACGAGCTGATCTACCGCGCCGAGCGCATCATCAACTGGTGCCCGCGCTGTCTGACCGCCATCTCCGACATCGAGGTGGAGTACCAGGAGGACGCCGGCGAGCTGGTCTCCATCCGCTACGGCGAGGGCGACGACTCCCTCGTCGTCGCCACCACGCGCGCGGAGACGATGCTCGGTGACACCGCCGTCGCCGTCCACCCCGACGACGAGCGCTACAAGCACCTCGTCGGCAAGCAGATCAAGCTCCCGCTGACCGACCGCACCATCCCGGTCGTCGCCGACACCCACGTCGACCCGGAGTTCGGCACCGGCGCCGTCAAGGTGACCCCGGCGCACGACCCGAACGACTTCGCGATCGGCCAGCGTCACGGCCTGCCCGCCATGACGATCATGGACGAGCACGGCGTGATCACCGTCCACGGCCCCTTCCTCGGCCTGGACCGCTTCGAGGCCCGCTCCGCCGTCGTCGGCGCGCTGCGCTCGCAGGGCCGGATCGTCGCCGAGAAGCGCCCGTACATGCACTCGGTCGGCCACTGCTCGCGCTGCAAGACCACGGTCGAGCCGCGCCTGTCGATGCAGTGGTGGGTCAAGGTCGCCCCGCTCGCCCAGGCCGCCGGTGACGCGGTCCGTGACGGCCGGGTCGCCATCCACCCGGTCGACCTGTCGAAGCGCTACTTCGACTGGGTCGACAACATGAACGACTGGTGCATCTCGCGCCAGCTCTGGTGGGGCCACCGCATCCCGATCTGGTACGGCCCCGACGGCGAGATCGTCTGCGTCGGCCCCGACGAGCAGCCGCCCACCGGCGAGGGCTGGCACCAGGACACCGACGTCCTCGACACCTGGTTCTCCTCCGGCCTGTGGCCGTTCTCCACCCTCGGCTGGCCGGAGAAGACCCCGGACCTGGCGAAGTTCTACTCCACCGACGTCCTGCTCACCGGCCACGACATCATCTTCTTCTGGGTCGCCCGGATGATGATGTTCGGCCTGTACGCCATGGACGGCGAGGTCCCGTTCAGGACCATCGCCCTCACCGGCCTGGTCCGCGACGAGCGCGGCAAGAAGATGTCGAAGTCCTTCGGCAACGTGGTCGACCCGCTGGACTGGATGGACAAGTACGGCTCCGACGCCGTCCGCTTCACCCTGGCCAAGGGCGCCAACCCCGGCACCGACGTGCCGATCGGCGAGGACTGGGTCCAGGCGTCCCGGAACTTCGCCAACAAGATCTGGAACGCCACGCGCTTCGCGATGATGAACGGCGCCACGATCGAGGGCGACCTGCCCCCGGCCGAGCGGCTGTCGGCGACCGACCGCTGGATCCTGTCCCGGCTGAACAAGACGGTCGCCCAGGTCGACGCGTACTACGACGACTTCCAGTTCGCCAAGCTCAGCGAGGCGCTGTACCACTTCGCGTGGGACGAGGTCTTCGACTGGTACGTCGAGCTGTCCAAGACCACGTTCATGGCGGGCGGCGAGGGCGCCAAGGCCTCCGGCCGGGTCCTCGGCGAGGTCCTGGACGTCCTGATGCGTCTGCTGCACCCGGTGATGCCGTTCGTCACCGAGACCCTGTGGACCACGCTGACCGGCGGCGAGTCGATCGTCGTCGCCGACTGGCCCGCCGACAGCGGCTTCCGCGACGACGCCGCCGAGGCGGAGATCGAGAACCTCCAGCAGGTCGTCACCGAGGTCCGCCGCTTCCGCGCCGACCAGGGCCTCCAGCCCGGCCAGCGCGTCCCGGCCCGCCTCACCCTCGACGGCACCGCCCTCGCCCCCCACGAGGCCGCCATCCGCCAGCTGCTGCGCCTGCAGCCGGAGGGCGACGCGTTCACGGCGACGGCGACCCTGCCGATCGGCGGCGCCGAGGTGGCGCTGGACCTCTCCGGCACCATCGACGTGGCCGCGGAGCGCAAGCGCCTCGCGAAGGACCTCGCGGCCGCGGAGAAGGAGAAGGCCCAGGCGAACGCCAAGCTCGGCAACGAGGCGTTCCTGGCCAAGGCCCCGGACAACGTGGTGGACAAGATCCGCACCCGCCTCGCCAAGGCGGACGAGGACATCGCCCGCATCCAGAGCCAGCTGGACAAGCTGCCTACGGCGTAGGTGTTGTCTCGAAGGGCCCCGGCGCTGAAAACGCCGGGGCCCTGCGCGTCCCGCAGGGGGCGCGGGGCTGTATCGATATGCCGCTCCGCCGCGTGGGCGCGACAAGCCACGACGTACCCGCGCCCGCCGGACGGCAGAAGCTCCCCACCCCGTGGGCGCACGGCCTCCCCGCCGGAGGCACAAGGCACACTCAAGCCCCCGCCCGCGATGTCACCCCCGCTCCGTAGACTGGGCACCGTGACCCACCCCAGCGACGACCAGCCCGACCCCTTCGACCCCTTCGACGAGATCGTCGAGGCCGAGACCGACCGCGACCCCGACCTCGCGGTCATCGAGGCCGGCAGCCGCACCCTGCGCACCCAGGGCGGCCGGCCGCAGGCCGACGTACCCGCGCGCCCCGAGGACCCCGAGGTCGACAAGGCCCTGCGCGAGGTCGAGGCGGACCTCGCCACCCGCTGGGGCGAGACCAAGCTGGAACCCTCCGTCAGCCGTATCGCCGCGCTGATGGACGTCCTGGGCGAGCCGCAGCGGTCGTACCCGTCGATCCACATCACGGGCACCAACGGCAAGACGTCGACGGCCCGCATGATCGAGGCCCTGCTCGGCGCCTTCGAACTGCGCACCGGCCGCTACACCTCCCCGCACGTGCAGTCGATCACCGAGCGCATCAGCCTGGACGGCGCCCCGATCCAGGCCGAGCGGTTCATCGAGACGTACGACGACATCAAGCCGTACGTCGAGATGGTCGACGCCCAGCAGGAGTACCGGCTCTCCTTCTTCGAGGTGCTCACCGGCATGGCCTACGCCGCCTTCGCGGACGCGCCGGTCGACGTGGCGGTCGTCGAGGTCGGCATGGGCGGCTCGTGGGACGCCACCAACGTCATCGACGGGGACGTGGCCGTCGTGACGCCGATCGACCTCGACCACACCGACCGGCTGGGCGAGACGCCCGCCGAGATCGCGGGGGAGAAGGCCGGCATCATCAAGCAGGACGCCGGTGTGATCATGGCCCAGCAGCCGGTCGACGCGGCGCAGGTGCTGCTGAAGAAGGCCGTCGAGGTGGACGCCACGGTCGCCCGTGAGGGCCTGGAGTTCGGCGTCGTCTCCCGGCAGGTCGCCGTCGGCGGCCAGATGCTCACCCTGCGCGGCCTGGGCGGCGAGTACCCGGAGGTGTACCTGCCGCTGCACGGCGCGCACATGGCGCACAACGCCGCCGTGGCGCTCGCCGCGGTCGAGGCGTTCTTCGGCGTCGGGGCGCTGCGGGCCGAGCCGCTGGACATCGACACCGTGCGCAAGGCGTTCGCGGCCGTGTCCTCGCCGGGCCGGCTGGAGGTCGTGCGCCGCTCGCCGACCGTCGTGCTGGACGCCGCCCACAACCCCGCGGGCGCCCGGGTGACCGCCGAGGCGATCGGGGAGGCCTTCGACTTCAGCCGGCTCATCGGCGTGGTCGGGGCGAGCGGCGACAAGAACGTGCGCGGGCTGCTGGAGGCGTTCGAGCCGGTCTTCGCGGAGATCGTCGTCACGCAGAACTCCAGCCATCGCGCGATGGACGCCGACGAACTGGCCGCGATCGCCGTGGAGGTCTTCGGCGAGGAACGCGTCCAGGTCGAGCCGCGGCTGCCCGACGCTCTGGAGGCCGCGATCACGCTGGCCGAGGAGGAGGGCGAGTTCACCGGCGGTGGCGTCCTGGTCACCGGTTCCGTCATCACGGTGGGCGAGGCCCGCCTGCTCCTGGGGAAGGGCTGAACCCTCCGATGCGTACGCTGTGCTCCTCGACCCTGATCGGCGAGTTCTTCGTGATCGGCTTCGCCGCTCTGGTCGCGATGAAGGACCCGGACCTGTCCATGGCGACGGTCTGGACGGTCAGTGGTACCGCCATGCTCCTCAGCCTGCTGCTGTGCGGCCTGGTGACCCGGCCGGGCGGCGTCGCCCTCGGCTGGGCGCTCCAGCTCGGGCTGATCGCCTCCGGCTTCTTCGTCCCGCTGATGTACGTCCTGGGCCTGATGTTCGCGGCCCTGTGGTGGGCGTCGGTGCACTTCGGCCGGAAGGTCGACGAGGCGAAGGCGCGGTTCGCCGCGGAGGGCGGACCCTCCCAGCCTGACGCTGCGTAACGGGCGCGGGGGTGCGCCCTGTAGCCTCGTGACACCGCACACCTGTAGGTATGAAGGAGTCCCGTCGTGACCCAGCGCACCCTCGTCCTCCTCAAGCCGGACGCCGTCCGTCGCGGCCTGACCGGCGAGATCATCAGCCGTATCGAGCGCAAGGCCGGCTGGTCGATCACCGCGCTGGAGCAGCGGAACCTGGAGCGGGCCACTCTGGAGACGCACTACGCGGAGCACGTCGGCCGCCCCTTCTACGAGCCGCTGGTCGAGTTCATGCTGTCCGGCCCGGTCGTCGTCCTGATCGTCGAGGGTGAGCGGGTCATCGAGGGTGTGCGCCAGCTGGCCGGTCCGACCGACCCGATCGCCGCCGCGCCCGGCTCCATCCGGGGCGATTTCGGTGTGATCGTCCGGGAGAACCTGATCCACGCGTCCGACTCCGAGGAGTCCGCCGAGCGCGAGGTCAAGATCTTCTTCCCCGGGCGCGCGTAACGGCGTACTCTTCGCCGCAAGCCGCTTGGAAAGTCCGGGGCGACGCCCCGGACTTTTCTGGCATGGGGGCGGCGATCGAGGGAACGAGAGCCCCCGAACGCCCGTCTCCAGAAGCGAACCCGCACATCATCTGCTGACAATGGCCATGACCCTCACGCAGGGTCCGTGAAAGCGCGTCTACGATGGAAGCACTTCACGTCACAGCACCCACCGTGCCGACCTGACAAGCCCTCAAAAGCCAGCGGGAAGGCCAGACGAATCCTGATGGGGAACTCAATGTCGTTCATCGGCCGTGACATGGCTGTCGACCTCGGGACCGCCAACACGCTGGTGTACGTCAGGGGTCGCGGGATCGTACTCAACGAGCCGTCCGTCGTCGCGATCAACACCAACACCGGTGGCATCCTCGCGGTCGGCGCCGAGGCGAAGAAGATGATCGGCCGGACGCCCGGCAACATCGTCGCCGTGCGGCCGCTGAAGGACGGCGTGATCGCCGACTTCGAGATCACCGAGCGGATGCTCCGCTACTTCATCCTGAAGATCCACAAGCGGCGGTATCTGGCCCGGCCGCGGGTCGTCGTCTGTGTGCCCTCGGGCATCACGGGCGTCGAGCGCCGCGCCGTCATCGAGGCGTCGTCCCAGGCCGGCGCCCGTCAGGTGCACATCATCGAGGAGCCCATGGCCGCGGCCATCGGTTCCGGCCTGCCGGTCCACGAGGCCACGGGCAACATGGTGGTGGACATCGGCGGCGGCACCACGGAGGTCGCGGTCATCTCCCTCGGCGGCATCGTCACCGCCCAGTCGATCCGGGTCGCGGGCGACGAACTGGACAACGCGATCATCCAGCACATCAAGAAGGAGTACTCCCTTCTGCTGGGCGAGCGCACGGCCGAACAGATCAAGATCACGATCGGTTCGGCGTACGACCTCGACGCCGACGAGCACACCGAGATCCGCGGCCGGGACCTCGTCTCCGGGCTGCCCAAGACCGTCGTCATCTCCGCCGCCGAGGTGCGCAAGGCGATCGAGGAACCCGTCAACGCCATCGTCGACGCCGTGAAGACGACGCTGGACAAGTGCCCGCCGGAGCTCTCCGGCGACATCATGGACCGCGGAATCGTTCTGACCGGCGGCGGAGCCCTGCTGCGCGGGCTGGACGAGCGGCTGCGCCGGGAGACCGGTATGCCGATCCACATCGCCGAGGACCCGCTGGACAGCGTGGCGCTCGGTTCCGGAAAGTGCGTCGAGGAGTTCGAGGCGCTCCAGCAGGTTCTGGACGCCCAGCCGCGCAGATGACGTAACTCTTCGATTCCGCCGTACGAGATGATCTCCTCTCGTACGGCGGATCGTTGATATAGAGGCATAAGCTGCCACAAAACGAGCCCCTCGGATTTCCCCAGGGGCTACCCGAATTCCGATCGAGGAAGGGCACGGCCGCCGCACGTGAGGGACACACGAGAGAGCCGGCTGCTTCTGGTGCTGCTGGTTGCCATCGCGTTCGCACTGATCACGGTGGACATCCGTGGTGGGGAGGACTCGCCGGTCGACGGTGCCCGCCAGGCCGCGGCCTCCGTCTTCGGCCCGATCGAGAACGGCGTCGCCTCCGCGGTCGACCCGGTCGGCAACGCCGTCGCCGCCGTCCGCGACTCCGGTGAACGCCACGACCGCGTCGCCGCACTGGAGAAGGAGAACGCCGCGCTCAAGGCCCGGCTCGGCTCCGACGACCGCAACCGCAGCCGGCTGCGCCAGCTCGACCGGATGCTGAAGGTGGCCGGCGAGGGCCAGTACGGCATAAAGGGCGCCGAGGTCATCGCGATAGGAGCGGCCCAGGGCTTCTCCTGGACCATCACCATCGACATCGGCGCCAACGACGGCATCAGGCGCGACATGACCGTCCTCAACGGCGACGGCCTCGTCGGCCGCGTCACCACGGTCGGCCCCAACGCCTCGACCGTGCTGCTCGCCAACGACCCCGACTTCACCGTCGGCACCCGTATGGAGGGCTCCGACGAACTCGGCTTCGCCTCCGGCCAGGGCGACCGCCCGCTGCGCGTCGAACTGCTCAACGGCAAGGCCGAGATCAAGAAGGGCGACCGCCTGGTCACCTTCGGCTCCCAGGCCGACCGGCCCTTCGTGCCCGGCGTCCCCGTCGGCGTGGTTTCCCGCGTCGACCCCTCCGGCGGCGGCCTGACCCGCACCCTGTACGTCACGCCGTACGTCGGCTTCACCAAGCTCGACATCGTCGGCGTCGTCGTCCAGGCACCCGTAAAGGATCCGCGCGACACCGTGCTCCCGGCCAAGCCCAGGCCCACCCCGACGCCGACCGTGACGGTGACCGTCACGCCGTCCGCGCCGGCCGACGGCCAGTTCCAGCAAGAGCAGCAGTAGGGGAGCCGAACTCGATGCGTTTCAACCGGATCCTGCTCTCCGTCACCCTGGTCGTCGTCGCCCTGGTCCTCCAGGTCAGCGTGCTGGCCCGGCTGCATCTCCCGGGCGCGGTGCCCGACCTGGTGCTGCTCACCGTCCTCGGCCTGGCGCTGGTCTACGGCCATGTCGGCGGCGCCCTCGTCGGCTTCGGCGCCGGACTGCTCTCCGACCTCGCCCCGCCCGCCGACCACGCGGTCGGCCGCTACGCGCTCGTGCTGTGCGTCATCGGCTATCTGGCGGGCCTGGTCAGGCCGGAGAACGGCCGGCTGAAGTCGGCGACCGGCCCGCTGGCCGTGGTCGCCGTCGCCGCCGTCGGCACGACGCTGCTGTACGCCGGTGTCGGCGCCCTCGTCGGCGACACCGCGGCCCGCCATGTGGGCCTGCCCAGCCTGCTGTTCACCGCCGCGCTGTACGACCTGCTGCTCGCGCCCTTCGTGGTGCCGGGGGTCATGGCGCTGGCCCGCCGGGCGGACAACGACCCGCTCGTCGAGTCGGGCTCGGGAACCAAGGCGGCGGACATCTCCTCCGGCTGGCTGTCCTCCGGCACCGGGCTGCGGATCGGCAGCCAGCGCGGGGGACTCGGCGGCCTCAAGGTGAAGGCGGCCCGCGCCCGCACGGCACGCGCCGGGCGCATCAAGGGGGTCAAGCGGCTGTGAGCAGGGAGGAGTTCACCCGGACGGGGGAACCGGGCCGGAACCGCGGCGCGGGTGCCCTTCGTTCATCACTCGTGAGCGGACCGGTGTCCGTGGTGCGCGGGCCGGTTCCCGGCGGCCGCGGACCGTCGTCGCCCGTCCGCACATACGCACCCGTTGTCGTCGCACCGGCTTTCGCGCACGCAGCCTTCGCGCACGCAGCCTGAGAGGGGGAGGCAGCAGTGACCAACATTCCCGAGACCGGGCGGACCCCACGCGTCCAGATCCGGCTCGTCGTCATCCAGATCCTCGTCCTCTCGCTGCTCGGCACGCTCGGCGGGCGCCTGTGGTACCTCCAGATCCGGGAGGGCGAGGCCTACGCCAAGGAGGCCTCCGGGAACCACGTCCAGCAGGTCGTCCAGCCCGCCGTGCGCGGCTCGATCCTGGACGCGCGCGGCGTTCCCCTCGCGGACAACGAGACCCGGCTGGTCGTCTCCGCCTCCCGCACCGAGCTGCTGAAGATGTCCGACGACGGCGACGCCGTCCTCACCAAGCTCGCGGGCGTCCTCGGCATGCGGCCGAAGGAGGTCAAGGAGAAGGTCCGGCTGTGCGACTCCGAGACCCCGCAGCCCTGCTGGAACGGCTCGCCGTACCAGCCGATCCCCATCACCGACGAGGCCACCGCGCGCCAGGCCCTGCAGATCCGTGAGCGCGCCGAGGACTTCCCCGGCATCACCGCGGAGCCGCAGGCCGTCCGCCGCTACCCGGCCCCCGGCAAGTCCAACACCGCGCAGGTGCTCGGCTACCTCTCCCCGGTCACCGACGAGGAGATCCAGGAGGCCGAGGACACCGACTCGCCGTTCCTGCGCTCCGACCAGGTCGGCCGCTCCGGACTGGAGCGGCAGTACGACAAGGCGCTGCGCGGCAAGGCGGGCGTCACCCGCTACGAGGTCGACAACCTGGGCCGGGTCATCGGCCAGGCCGAGGCGGACCCCGCCCAGGCCGGTTCCCACCTGGTCACCAGCATCGACGCCCGGGTGCAGCGCGTCGCCGAGTTCGAGCTCAACGAGGCGATGAAGGCGGCCCGTCTGGAGTGGGACCGCAACACCCAGGAGCGCTACAAGGCGGACGCCGGCGCGGTCGTGGTGATGGAGTCCAGGACCGGCCGGATCGTCGCCATGGCATCCAACCCGACCTACGACCCCAACGCCTGGGTCGGCGGTATCTCCGCCAAGGACTACGGGCGGCTGACCGGGAAGAACTCCAACTACCCCCTGCTCAACCGGGCCATCCAGGGCCAGGCGGCGCCCGGCTCGATCTTCAAGGTGGTCTCCACGGCCGCCGCGGTCCAGGCCGGCTACGACTTCGACGGCCGCTACAACTGCTCCAGCTCCTACTCCGTCGGCGGCCAGGTCTTCAAGAACTTCGAGTCCCAGAACCACGGCCCGATCGACCTCGGCCGGGCGCTGGAGGTCTCCTGCGACACCGTCTACTACCAGCTGGCCCACGCCCAGTGGCAGAAGGACGGCGGCATCGCCCCGAAGAAGAAGCCCAGCGACTGGTTCTTCAGGGCCGCCCACCAGTTCGGCCTGGGCGAGGAGACCGGTGTCGACCTGCCCAACGAGGTCACCGGCCGCGTCCCGGACCGCCAGTGGAAGCAGGACTACTGGAAGGCCAACAAGGACGCCTGGTGCAAGACCGGCAAGAAGGACGGCGACTACGTCGAGCGCATCTCCTACGAGAACTGCCTCGAGGGCAACAAGATGCGCGCCGGTGACGAGATCAACTACTCCATCGGCCAGGGCGACACCCTGGTGACGCCGATCCAGATGGCGACGATCTACGCGGCCATCTCCAACGGCGGCACGCTGTACGACCCGACGGTCGGCAAGGCGGTCATCAGCGCCGACGGCAGCAAGGTCACCCCCATCGAGCCCAAGTCGCACGGCAGGCTGCCGGTGAACAAGGCGACGCTGGCTCAGATGGACGAGGCCCTCGCCGGTGTGGCCACGCGCGGTACGGCCGCCTGGCGGTTCGGCGGCTGGCCGCAGGACAAGATCGCGATGCACGCCAAGACGGGTACGGCCGAGGTCTACGGCAAGCAGACGACCTCCTGGTTCGCCACGTACACCAAGGACTACTCGATCGTGATGACGATCTCCCAGGGTGGTACGGGTTCCGGGGCCTCCGGACCGGCCGTGCGCAACATATACGACGCGCTGTACGGCATCTCCGACGACGGCGTCATCAGCAAGAAGAACGCGCTGCTGCCGACCCCGCAGCGGAACCTGCCGACGATCCGCTCGGACGGCTCGATCACCGCGCCGAAGGTGTCCAAGGACCCGGCGAAGGACCAGCAGAAGTACCAGAAGCCCGCCGAGCAGACGGTGGAGACGGTCGCCGCGAACCCGGACGACGACGCCACCGGCACGGCGGACGGACAGCAGCCGGCGACCGTGGCCTCCCCGGAGACCGGCAACCGCGAGACACGGCGCCGACGGCGGACCCGCCGCCCCGGCCGGAGGAAGTGCTCATGACCGGCGTCAACAGCTTCCAGGTCTCCGGCTACGGACCCGAGCGGGCCGGCTGGACGCGGCTGCTCGCCCGCGACTCGCTCGCCCGCCGGCTGGACTGGCCGATACTGCTGGCCGCGATCGCGCTGTCGCTGATCGGCTCGCTGCTGGTCTTCTCGGCCACCCGCAACCGCACCGAGATCAACCAGGGCGACCAGTACTACTTCCTGATCCGGCACCTCATGAACACCGGCATCGGGTTCGCCCTGATGCTCGGCACGGTCTGGCTCGGCCACCGCACCCTGCGCACGGCCGTGCCCGTCCTGTACGGCGCCTCGGTGTTCCTGATCCTGCTGGTGCTCACCCCGCTGGGCTCCACGGTCAACGGCGCGCACTCCTGGATCGTGCTCGGCGGCGGTTTCTCCCTCCAGCCCTCGGAGTTCGTGAAGATCACGATCATCCTGGGCATGGCGGTGCTGCTGGCGGCGAGAGTCGACGCGGGCGACAAGCCCTACCCCGACCACCGCACGGTGCTCCAGGCCCTCGGCCTGGCCGCGGTGCCGATGGTGGTCGTGCTGCTGATGCCCGACCTCGGCTCGGTCATGGTCATGGTGATCATCGTGCTGGGCGTGCTGCTGGCCTCCGGCGCCTCCAACCGCTGGGTGTTCGGCCTGCTGGGCACGGGCACCCTGGGCGCCCTGGCGATCTGGCAGCTCGGCGTCCTGGACGAGTACCAGATCAACCGGTTCGCCGCGTTCGCCAACCCCGAGCTCGACCCGGCGGGCGTCGGGTACAACACCAACCAGGCGCGGATCGCCATCGGTTCCGGCGGTCTGACCGGCTCCGGCCTCTTCCACGGCTCGCAGACCACCGGCCAGTTCGTGCCCGAGCAGCAGACCGACTTCGTGTTCACGGTCGCGGGCGAGGAGCTGGGCTTCGTCGGCGGCGGCCTGATCATCGTGCTGCTCGGCGTGGTGCTGTGGCGGGCCTGCCGGATCGCCCGGGAGACGACCGAGCTGTACGGCACGATCGTGGCGGCGGGGATCGTGGCCTGGTTGGCCTTCCAGTCCTTCGAGAACATCGGCATGACCCTCGGGATCATGCCCGTCACCGGTCTGCCGCTGCCGTTCGTGTCGTACGGAGGCTCGTCGATGTTCGCGGTGTGGGTGGCGGTCGGGCTGTTGCAGTCCATCCGGGTGCAGAGACCGTTGTCGGCGTAAAGGGCCATCACCTTCCGTTCGCCCGGCGTTTCGGGGCCTGTTGTGCCCTGTTGTCCGGCCGCGCCGGGCACTAGATTCAGGTCATGGCGGACACCAAGCGCGAGATCGAGCGGAAGTACGAATCCGACGACAGCGGCCTGCCCGACCTGACCGGCGTCGCCGGTGTCGCGGCCGTGGTGGACAAGGGTGTCGCGCACCTGGACGCCACCTACTACGACACGGCCGACGAACGGCTGAACGCGGCGTCGATCACGCTGCGCCGGCGCACCGGCGGCTCCGACGCGGGCTGGCATCTGAAGTTCCCCGTGGCGCCGGGGGTGCGCGACGAGATCCGGGCCCCGCTCGCCGACACCGTGCCCCGTGTCCTCGCCGGGCTGCTGCGCTCGCGGGTGCGCGACGCCGAGCTGGAGCCGGTGGTCCGGCTGCGCTCCGACCGGGACGTGCGCGAGCTGACCGACGCCGAGGGGCGGCTGCTGGCCGAGGTCAGCGTGGACGCCGTGCGCGCCGAGCGGCTCACCGTGGGCGGCGGCGAGGCCCAGTGGACCGAGATCGAGGTGGAACTCGCCGACGGCGGCGACCCGGTCTTCCTCGACGAGGTGGAGAAGCGCCTGCGCAAGGCGGGCGTGCGGCCCTCGTCGTCCGCCTCCAAACTGGCCCGCGCGCTCGCCGAGACCGCTCCGAGGAGAAAGCGCAGGGCCAAGGGCGCGCGCAGAGCGGCCGAACCCGTCACGGCCGGCGATCACGTCCTGGCGTATCTGCGGGCCCAGCGCGCGGCGATCGTGGAGCTGGACCCCGCCGTACGGCGTGACGTGTACGACTCCGTGCACAGCATGCGGGTGGCCACCCGCAGGACGCGCAGCGCCTTCCGTTCCTTCGGCGCGGTCCTCGACCGTTCCGTCACCGACCCGGTCGGCGACGAACTGAAGTGGCTCGCGGGGGAGCTGGGCGTGGACCGCGACCAGGAGGTGCTCACCGAGCGGATCACCGCCGCCCTCGGCGAACTGCCCCGCGCGCTGCTCGCCGGGCCGGTGCGCGGGCGGCTGCGCATCTGGACCAACGCCCGGCGCGGCGGATCGCGGCGGCGGCTGATCGCCGTACTGGACGGGAAGCGGTATCTGGAGCTGCTCGGCACGCTGGACGGGCTGATCGCCGATCCGCCGCTGCTGAAGGCGGCGGCCGGGGCTCCGGAGAAGGTGATCGGCAAGGCCGTGCGCAAGGACCTGGCGAAGCTGTCCGTCCTCGTGGAGCGGGCCCTGGAGCTGCCGCCCGGCCACGAGCGCGACCTCGCGCTGCACGAGGCGCGCAAGAAGGCGAAGCGCACCCGGTACTCGGCGGAGGCGGCCGTCCCGGCCCTCGGTGCGGACGCCGCGGGGCTGGTGAAGTCGATGAAGTCCCTCCAGAACCTTCTCGGCGACCACCAGGACAGCGTGATGACCCGCGAGGCGCTGCGGGAACTGGCCGCTCAGGCGCAGGCGGCTGGGGAGAGTTCCTTCACCTACGGGGTGCTGTACGGGCGGGAGGAACGGCGGGCGACGGCCGACGAGGCGCGGCTGCCCCAGGCGTGGGCGGAGACGAAGGCGGGCGCCCGGGTCTGAGCGGGCCGACGAGGGCCTTCTGTACCGCCCGAACGGCACGCGCCTTCAGGGGCGCGGGGAACTGCGTGAGCGACCACCGGCGACGGTCGGCCGCCAACTCACCCGCACCATCCCCGAAGGCGACGCGGGAATGGGCGGCCCGACCTGCCCGAGCCGGGCTGGAGTACGGGGCGTCCCGACGGCCCGGGCGCGGGGGCGGAGGTGTGGACGTGCCGGGCCGGGTCGGCGGTCGCGTTAGGCTAGATGGTCACCCCTGTCAGTTCCGTCTGCTCACGAAGGTCCTCCGCGATGTCTGCCGAGTCGGTTTTCCCGCAGCTCGAAGCCCTGCTGCCGCATGTGCAGAAGCCGATCCAGTACGTGGGCGGCGAGCTCAATTCCACCGTCAAGGAGTGGGAGAGCTGTGACGTCCGCTGGGCGCTCATGTACCCCGACGCGTACGAGGTGGGGCTGCCCAACCAGGGCGTCATGATCCTCTACGAGGTGCTCAACGAACAGGAGGGCGTCCTCGCCGAGCGCACGTACAGCGTGTGGCCGGACCTGGAGGCGCTCATGCGCGAGCACGGGGTCCCGCAGTTCACCGTGGACAGCCACCGGCCGGTCGGCGCCTTCGACGTGTTCGGCCTGAGCTTCTCCACGGAGCTCGGCTACACCAACATGCTGACGGCGCTGGACCTGGCGGGCATCCCGCTGGAGTCGAAGGACCGCGGGATCGACGACCCGATCGTGCTGGCGGGCGGTCACGCGGCCTTCAACCCGGAGCCGGTCGCCGACTTCATCGACGCGGCGGTCATCGGCGACGGCGAGCAGGCCGTGCTCGACATGACGAGGATCATCCGCGAGTGGAAGGCGGAGGGCCGTCCCGGCGGCCGCGAGGAGGTCCTTCTGCGCCTCGCGAAGACGGGCGCGGTGTACATCCCGCGGTTCTACGACGTGGAGTACCTCCAGGACGGCCGGATCGCCCGTGTCGTGCCGAACCGCAGCGGTGTGCCGTGGCGGGTGTCCAAGCACACCGTCATGGACCTGGACGAGTGGCCGTACCCGAAGCAGCCGCTGGTGCCGCTGGCCGAGACGGTCCACGAGCGCATGTCGGTGGAGATCTTCCGCGGCTGCACCCGCGGCTGCCGCTTCTGCCAGGCGGGCATGATCACCCGTCCGGTGCGCGAGCGCTCCATCACCGGCATCGGCGAGATGGTGGAGAAGGGCCTGAAGGCGACCGGCTTCGAGGAGGTCGGCCTGCTGTCGCTGTCCTCCGCGGACCACTCGGAGATCGGCGAGGTCGCCAAGGGCCTGGCCGACCGCTACGAAGAAGACAAGATCGGCCTCTCGCTGCCCTCCACCCGCGTGGACGCCTTCAACGTCGACCTGGCCAACGAGCTGACCCGCAACGGCCGCCGCTCGGGCCTGACCTTCGCGCCCGAGGGCGGCTCCGAGCGCATGCGCAAGGTCATCAACAAGATGGTCTCCGAAGAGGACCTGATCAGGACGGTCGCGACGGCGTACGGCAACGGCTGGCGCCAGGTGAAGCTGTACTTCATGTGCGGCCTGCCCACCGAGACCGACGACGACGTCCTGCAGATCGCCGACATGGCGATGAACGTGATCGCCAAGGGCCGCGAGGTCTCCCGCTCGAACGACATCCGCTGCACGGTGTCGATCGGCGGTTTCGTGCCCAAGCCGCACACCCCCTTCCAGTGGGCGCCGCAGCTGTCGGCCGAGGAGACGGACGCGCGCCTGGAGAAGCTGCGCGACAAGATCCGCGGCGACAAGAAGTACGGCCGCTCGATCGGCTTCCGCTACCACGACGGCAAGCCCGGCATCGTCGAGGGCCTGCTCTCCCGCGGAGACCGCCGCGTCGGCGCCGTCATCCGCGCGGTGTACGACGACGGCGGCCGCTTCGACGGCTGGCGCGAGCACTTCTCCTACGACCGCTGGATGGCCTGTGCCGACAAGGCCCTGGAGCCCTTCGGCGTCGACGTCGACTGGTACACCACCCGCGAGCGCGCCTACGAGGAGGTCCTGCCCTGGGACCACCTCGACTCGGGCCTCGACAAGGACTGGCTCTGGGAGGACTGGCAGGACGCCCTCGACGAGACCGAGGTCGAGGACTGCCGCTGGACGCCCTGCTTCGACTGCGGTGTCTGCCCGGCCATGGACACGCACATCCAGATCGGCCCCACGGGCAAGAAGCTGCTCCCGCTCACGGTGAAGAACGCGGCGCCCGCCCCGAGCGGCGCGCACACCCACTGAGGCGGACGGTGACCAGGAGGGGCCCTTCCCGTGTAGGGAGGGCCCCTTTTCCCGTCCCCGCGCCGCTACGTGAGGGGAGGCCCGCGGCGCTATAGGTGGCCCGCGGCGGTCCGCCCGGCAGGCTCGGAGCGGGGCGTGCCGACGGACAGCCTGCCGCGGGCGAAGTCGCGGTTGGCGAGGACGCGTTCACGGTGTTCCCCGGGGAGCCTGCCGCCGTCCAGGAGCTGTTCGCAGGCCTCCAGGGACTCGCGGTAGGCGCCCGTCCAGTAGGCCGCCACGGCCAGTTCGTCCAGGGCCCGCCAGTCGTACCAGGCCTGTTCGACGAAGAGGATGTCGTCGGGCCGCGGGAGCTCCGCCGCGCGGCGCGCGAACAGGTGGGCGAGCGGCCAGCGTTCGCCCCGGACGCGGCAGAAGTGGGCGAGTTCGCCGAGCGGTTCAGCCCGGGTCGGCCGGCACTCGTGGGCCTCCAGGAAGCGCGAGACGACCTCGGACGGGCGGCGCTTGAGCGTCACGGCGAGACGGGCCGCGTAGAGGCGGGCGCAGAACGCCTCCTCGTCGAAGCCGTCCATGGCGGCGCGTCTGTCGTAGGCGGCGAGCGCCTTGGCCGGTTCCCCGGCGTCGCGCCAGCTCTGCGCGAGGTAGAAGGCGTAGCGGGCGTTCGCGGGTTCCCTGGCGAGGCCGTCCTTGAGGACCGCGGCGTCGCGCAGGTACTTCTGGCGGTCGCTGATCCGTGACCGTCCGCCGCCGCCCATGATGACCATGCGGACGCCGTCCAGGACGGCCCGGCTGAACGGCTCCTCGCACTCCAGGTACTCGTGCAGCACGCCGACGTACCGCCAGGGCAGGCGGGCCGACACCAGCGAGGGGCGCCAGTGGACGACCGGGCCGTGCCGCACCTGGAGGTCGTAGCAGTCGTGGGTCAGCTCCGGCAGGGTGAAGCCGGGGTCGGTCTCCAGCACGTCGTCGGCGTCGATGAACAGCAGATACCGGGCGCGGTCCCGGGCGCGTTCGATCGCCTCCGTGCGGGACAGGTCGAAGCCTCTCCACGGGCTCTCGTGGAGCGCTCCGGGCAGATCGGCGAGGGTGTCGCGGACGATCTCCTGGGTCCCGTCGGTCGAGCCGGTGTCAAGGACGGACCAGGTGTCGACGAGCGGGCGCACGGACTCCAGGCAGCGCCGGATCACATGGGCCTCGTCCTTGACGATCATATTAAGGCAGACCGTTTTCATGGCTTTTTCTTTTCTCCGGAGAAAAGGACCGGCCGGTGAATTTATCGGGCCCCGGCGGCCCGCACAAGCAACCACGGACGGCCTGGCAGGTATAAGTGGGGAGTTCCAGCCGACGGACCGGAGTAATTCCTATGGTCATCACCCCGCAGCTTTCCCGTGAGGAATTCCACTCCGCCGAAGCGCCCGGGTCCGCCGCACCTCGCGTCCCGCTCTGGCTGTGGCCGTGCGTCGCGGCCCTGGCCCTGGGCGGACTGGGGCTCACCGGCACCCTGCTCGGCCGCGACGAACTGGTCACCTGGGACATGGCCGGGCGGGACACCGGGCAGATCCTGGCCACCCTGCGAAACGTCGACGCCGTGCACGGCGCGTATTACCTGCTGCTGCACGGGTGGGTGGAGCTGTTCGGGGATTCCGTCCTTTCGCTGCGGCTGCCGTCCCTCTTGGCCGTCGCCGCGACGGCGTCGGTCGTGGCCCTCCTCGGTCAGCGCCTCTTCGGATATCGGGCCGGAATTCTGGCGGGGCTGCTTCTCGCGCTCACACCGGCGGTGAGCCGCTACGGCCAGGAGGCCCGTTCGTACGCCCTGGTCGTGTTCGCCGTCGCCCTCGCCGGCCTTCTGCTGCTGCGGGCGCTGGACCGGCCGCGCAGCCCCTGGCGGTGGGCCGGCTACACCCTGGCGCTGGTCCTCACCGGGTTCCTCCATCTGGTCGCGCTGTCCGTGGTGCTCGCCCACCTCTGGCCGCTCGCGGCCCGGCTGCGGCAGGACCGTTCCCTGTGGTGGCGGCCCGCCCTCGCGCTCACCGCGGTCGCCGCGTGCACCGCCCCGCTCGCCGTGCTGGGCAGGTCCCAGGCCGGACGCCAGCTGTACTGGGTGCCCGAGCCGGACGGCTGGGCGCTGCTTACCCTGCCCGTGGAGCTCTTCGCCTCCGCCCTGGGCGCCGGAGCGCTCATCGCCCTCGCCCTGCTGGCCCGCGCGCCCCGCAGGATGCCGCTGCTGCTCTGCGGGACCTGGGTCCTGCTGCCCCCGGCCCTGGTGTGGGCGGCCTCCCACGGCGAGGTCTCCTACTTCCGGGGCGTCTACGTCCTCTTCGCCCTCCCGGCCTGGGCCCTCCTGGCGGGCGCCGGGGCGGCCGGGGCCCTGCGCTCCTGGAAGTCGGCCGCGGCCCTGCTGTCGGCCCTCGCCCTGCTCACGGTCCCCGACCAGCGCGAGGTGCGGCGGCCCTTCGCGCACAACGCCCCCGTGCCGCTCGACTACGCGGCGGCCGCGGACCTGGTCGTACGGCTGCACCGGCCCGGGGACGCCGTCGTCTACGACCGCGCCGACACCTGGCAGCTCGACGGGGGAGTGCGCTACTACCTGCCGCGCGATCTGAGGCTGCGCGACGTCTTCCTCGCGAGGACCCCCGCCGGGATCGACGACCTCTACACGGTCCAGTGCGCCGAACCGGAGCGGTGCCTCGGGGACGAGGAGCGCGTCTGGCTGCTCACCGAGGGCACCGCGTTCCCCTTCGACGCCATCGACCCCGTCCAGTCGAGCGCCCTCCAGACCAGGTACTCCGTGGCCGAGAGCCGCCCGGTGACCGGGATGACGGTGAGTCTGCTGGTGCGGGGTGACACGGCAAGGGGTGCCCGGCAGCCGTGAGGGCCGCCCGGACACCCCTGTGCGTGACGCCGGTCTACGGGACGACGGTCCCGCCGTTCACGGCGCCGGGAGCCGGCTGCCGGTTCACGAGGACCCAGGCGTTGTTCGCGCAGTTGAGGGTCCGGTTGGAGACGACCACCGCGCACTGGGTCTCGTAGACCTGTCCCGCGGTGGTGACCACGTCGACCCGGACGTCCCCTTCGGGGTCGCTGCCCAGGCCGTGCTGGACGATCGAGATCCCGCAGGCGTTCTGCGGGTAGTTCGGGTGGGTGCTGAGGTCGGTCCACAGGAACGGGTTGAGCGCGTCGCCGGTGAGGTCGCGGATGCCCGCGTAGGCGCGCGCGGGGTTGCTCCCGCTCAGGACGGCCCGGACCTCGAAGTTGTTGCTGTCCTGGCTGGCGTCGATGTCGGTGCAGGCGGCGGGGCCGGTGGCGCCCTGCGCGCCCGTGGCCCCGGTGGCACCGGTCGCCCCGGTGGCGCCCTGCGCGCCCGTGGCCCCGGTGGCGCCGGTCGCCCCGGTGGCGCCCTGCGCGCCCGTGGCCCCCGTCGCTCCGGTCGCTCCGTTCTGGCCAGGCGTGCCCGTGGCTCCCGTCGCTCCGGTGGCTCCGTTCTGGCCAGGCGTGCCCGTGGCTCCCGTCGCTCCGGTGGCTCCGTTCTGGCCAGGCGTGCCCGTCGCTCCCGTCGCCCCGGTCGCTCCCGTCGCGCCTCTCGGGCCGGTGGCGCCGGTCGCGCCCTTCGCCCCGGTCGCGCCCTTGGCGCCCTTCGGGCCGGTGGCCCCGGTCGCGCCCTTGCACTTGTCGGTGGTCTCCGGCACCGCGGCCGACCGGTGTTTGGGGGGCTTGCAGTCGGTGCCGCCGGGGTACTCGCGGGCGGCCGGTCTGCTGTCGGACACGGTCTGCGCGGCCACCGCGGTCGGCGCGACGACCGAGGCGGCCAGGACCAGGGTCAGGGAGGTCAGCATCCCGGCCTTCTGGAACCGCGCCCGGGCGAGCGGACCGAGCAGAGACGTCCTGTTGCGAGGACTCATGGACTTGCTCCTTGGCACGAAACGGTCCGGGGGCGTCCCGGACCTCCGGTGCGAGGGTGACCCGAGCACCTTGCGGCAGTCGTCGTGTACATGGACAACACGCCGTCAAATACGTAAAACGGTCTAGCTGGTTGATGCGGTCGTGCGGCCAGGACGTGACGGCATCGCAACCCCACGGCGTGAACCCCTTGCGCGGGCCCGGGCGTCCTGACCGACATGGAGCCGCAGAAGTACCCCGAGCCCAGGCAGCCGGAAGGCTGCCTCGTCACCGCCGTCCGCCTGCCCGTGCGGATCGTCGTGCTCGTGCTCGTCGTCCCGGTGCGCGTGGTGTGGGACGCCCTCGTCGTCGGCGGGCGGTTCCTGAACGACACCGTGCTCCGGCCCGTCGGCCGGGCGCTGCTGTGGCTCGGCCGGGCCGTGTTCGTCTGGCCGCTCGTGGGGCTGTGGCGGTACGTCCTGGTGCCGGTCGGCCAGGGCCTGGCCTGGCTGGGGCGGGTGCTGGTCATCGTCCCGGCGGGTTGGCTGTACCGGGTCGTGCTGACCCCGGTCGGGCACGCAGTCGCCTGGGCCGTACGGGCCACGGGTGCGGGGACCGCCTGGGTGCTGCGCGGGATCCGGGCCGGCCTCGCCTGGGTGCTGCGGGGCGTCGGGGCCGGGCTGAGCTGGGTGTACGCGTATGTGCTCGCACCGGTCGGGCGCGCGATCGCCTGGGTGGGCAAGTGGCTCGGTCTCGGGCTCGGGGCGCTCGCGCGCGGGGTGTCCGCCGTGCTGATCCGGCTGGTGCGGTACCTCGTCGTCGTGCCGTCCCTCTGGCTCTACCGCTGGGTGCTCACGCCCGTGGGGCACGCCGTCGCCTGGTGCGCCGAGGGTGTGTGGTGGGTGCTCACGGGGATCGTCAAGGGCGTCGGGTTCGTCCTGTACTGGACCAGCCGGGTGCTGTTCGTGCTGCCCGCGCTCGGCGTGTGGCGGTACGTCCTCACGCCCGTCGGGCGGTTCCTGGCCGTCCTCGGCCGGGAGATCGGGGAGGCGCTCGGGCACGCCTGGCGGGTGGCGGGGCACATCTCGCGGGCCGTCGGGCGGTTCCTCGCCACCCTCCTGAGGTGGGTCTTCGTCGAGCCGGTCCGCTGGGTGTACCGGACGGTCCTCACCCCCGTCGGCCATCTCGTCCGC
The DNA here is from genome assembly GCF_042873115.1 of Streptomyces sp. NPDC005017. Taxonomy (NCBI): domain Bacteria; kingdom Bacillati; phylum Actinomycetota; class Actinomycetes; order Kitasatosporales; family Streptomycetaceae; genus Streptomyces; species Streptomyces sp. NPDC005017. The sequence continues at coordinate 461,664 of NZ_JBIALD010000001.1, forward strand.
GACGCCGTCTGGCGGCCCGCCGCCGAGGCCGCGCGCGGTGTCGGCCGGGCCACCCGGCAGGTGCTCGCGGCCGCGCGCGACTCCGCACGCCAGGCCCGCGCCGACTTCCGGCGGATGCTGTTCGGCGAACCCCGCGAGACGGCCCAGTCGGACCGGCGGGAACTCTCGGACGGCGGAGCGCGTAATCTAGAAAAGAGGGCCACACGCGAAATCTCCCCGCACACGCGGGGCTGATCCCGACCATCACACCGGGCAGGCGCTGGCCCGAGGATGCTCCCCGCGCGCCTGCGGGGATCGTGCACGGAACGCGTAAGCAAGGAGAAGTTCCCCTGGGCAAGCGACAGCCCGAAGGCCCGCCGCCGGCACCCGCGGTGCAGCGCATCCGACTGCGCTACACCAAGCGCGGCCGCCTGAGGTTCACCAGCCACCGCGACTTCCAGCGCGCCTTCGAGCGTGCGCTGCGCCGCGCCGAGGTCCCCATGGCCTATTCGGCCGGCTTCACGCCGCATCCGAAGGTGTCCTACGCCAATGCCGCACCCACCGGCACGGGCAGTGAGGCCGAGTATCTGGAGATCGCGCTCACCGCGGCGCGGGACCCGGAGAAGCTGCGCGCCCTGCTCGACGAGTCGCTGCCCCCGGGCCTCGACGTCGTCGACGCGGTCGAGGTCCGTACGTCGGGGCTCGCCGACCGGCTCACGGCCTCGGTATGGGAACTGCGTCTGGAAGGCGTGGATCCCGAGGACGCGGGCCGCGCGGTGGCCGCCTTCATCGGGGCGGAGACCGTGGAGGTCCAGCGGATGACCAAGAACGGCGTCCGGACCTTCGACGCCCGCTCCGCGGTCGTCGGCCTGGAAAGCGTGGCCGGCGGTACAGAAACGCACAGTTCGCCGGCTGATAGGCCGACCGACCAGCCCTGTGCGATACTGCGGCTGGTTGTTCGGCACGTGACGCCTGCCGTTCGACCCGACGACGTCCTGTCCGGTCTCCGCGCCGTGGCCGACCTGGCGCCGCCGGTCCCCGCAGCGGTGACCAGGCTGGCGCAGGGGCTGTTCGATGAAGAGACCGGCACGGTGACCGACCCGCTCGCGCCCGACCGCGAGGCAGCAGCGGCCCGACCGGCCGCGGCGACTGCCGCCGCGAAGGAGCCTGCGTAAGGAAGTCCCGCGAAGGGACGGACGTCGAAAGCGCCGCCCTCGTACTCGGGAGCCACCTGGGTCGGGCAGCGCACCGACCACAAGACTTTCGCCAGGCCGTACGCGACAAGGCGTACGGAACCGGCGAGACAGGACACAGAGAGCTCCCGTGCGGCGCCCGCGCCCCGGACGGCGGCATTCGCGCATAGCGCGAGCCGCGGACGTCACCGGCCACATGCCGGACCATGCGCGGCGCCCGGGAGCCTGACGGGAGATACGCCCGCATGCTCGAACCGACCGAGCCCGTAGAGGGTTCCGAACCGAACACCCCCAGCGACACCCTGCCGCCGCGCCGTCGGCGCCGTGCCGCGTCGCGTCCGGCGGGTCCGCCGGTTGCCACCGCCGACACGCCCGAGGAGATCGTCGCTCCGGCCATACCGGCCGAACCGGAGCCGGAGGCCGACACCGAGGCAGAGGCCGAGGTGCCTGCCGCTGAGGTGCCTGCCGTCGAGGAGGCCGCCGCCGCGCCGCGTACGCGTCGTCGTGCGACTCGTCGTGCCACGGCTCCGGCGGGTGCGCCCGAGGCCGCTGAGGCTGTGGTGGCGGAGACGCCTGTCGTGGCCGCTGAGGTCGCGGAGCCTGTTGCCGCCGAGGTGCCTGCCGCTGAGGTGCCTGCCGTCGAGGAGGCCGCCGCCGCGCCGCGTACGCGTCGTCGTGCCACTCGTCGTGCCACGGCTCCCGCCGGTGCGCCCGAGGCCGCCGAGACCGTGGTGACCCCGGCCGTCGGGGAGACCGCCGCGCCTGTTGCCGAGACCGGCCCCGAGGCCGAGGCCGAGGCCGAGACCGAGGACGCCGCCCCGCGTCGTACGCGCCGCCGCGCCACCCGACGCGTCACCGCGCCCGCCGAGAGCGCCGAGACCCCGGCGGCCACCGAGCCGGCCGAGGCCGCCGCGCCCGCCGCACCCATCGAGGAGGCTCCCGTGCCGGAGTCCGCCGACCAGGCCCAGGAGGACGCCGCGCCGCGCCGTCGTCGTCGGGTCGTCCGCAAGGCCGCCACCGGGTTCTCCGAGCCCGAGCGCGCAGCCGGTGAGCCGGCCGCCGAGGAGGCCGCCGCCGAGCCCGGGTCGCGGCGCCGCCCGGCACGGCCCGCGGTCGCCCTGTTCCAGGCGCCCGTGTTCGCCGAGCCGAAGTTCCAGACGCCCGAGCGGGCCGCCGCCGAAGCGGCCGCCGAGGCCGCGGAGGAGACCGGGACCACCGAGCCCGAGGAGCTCGCGGAGGAGCCTGCCGCCCCGCGCCGCAGGCGCCGCCGCCGGGCCACCGGCTTCGTCGAGGAGGCCGAGGCCCCCGCCGAGACCACCGAGCCCGCCGCCGTGCCCGCGGAGTCCGTCGAGCCCGCCGCCGACGAGGAGCCGGAGGAGGCCGACGAGGCCGCCGAGGGCGAGGACGACACCGAGGAGACCGGTTCGCGCCGTCGCCGCCGCCGCGGTGGCCGCCGTCGCCGCCGGGGCGAGTCCGCGGACGCCGAGGCGGGCGAGTCCGCCGACGGCGAGGAGTTCGCCGCCGAGCAGGCCGAGCAGGACGCCGAGGACACCGCCGAGCAGGAGGAAGAGGACGCCGAGGACGCCGAGGACGGCGGCTCCAGCTCCTCCAGCCGTCGTCGCCGCCGGCGCCGTCGCCGCGCCGGTGACAGCTCCGCCGACGCCGAGCCCGGCGAGGGCGACCCGGAGCGCACCGTCGTCAAGGTCCGCGAGCCGCGCAAGGCCGCCGAGCCGTCCGACGAGGTGCAGTCCATCAAGGGCTCGACCCGTCTGGAGGCCAAGAAGCAGCGCCGCCGCGAGGGCCGCGAGCAGGGCCGCCGCAGGGTGCCGATCATCACCGAGGCCGAGTTCCTCGCCCGCCGCGAGGCCGTCGAGCGCGTGATGGTCGTCCGCCAGCAGGGCGACCGCACCCAGATCGGCGTCCTCGAGGACAACGTGCTCGTCGAGCACTACGTCAACAAGGAGCAGTCGACCTCGTACGTCGGCAACGTCTACCTGGGCAAGGTCCAGAACGTGCTGCCGTCGATGGAGGCCGCCTTCATCGACATCGGCAAGGGCCGCAACGCCGTCCTGTACGCCGGTGAGGTCAACTTCGAGGCGCTGGGCATGGCCAACGGGCCGCGCCGTATCGAGTCCGCCCTGAAGTCCGGCCAGTCCGTGCTGGTCCAGGTCACCAAGGACCCGATCGGGCACAAGGGCGCGCGTCTGACCTCGCAGGTCTCGCTGCCCGGCCGCTACCTGGTCTACGTGCCCGAGGGCTCGATGACCGGCATCAGCCGCAAGCTGCCCGACACCGAGCGCGCGCGGCTGAAGACCATCCTCAAGAAGATCGTCCCCGAGGACGCGGGCGTCATCGTGCGCACCGCCGCGGAGGGCGCGAGCGAGGACGAGCTGCGCCGCGACGTCGAGCGGCTCCAGGCGCAGTGGGAGGAGATCAAGAAGAAGGCGAAGAGCGGCAACGCCCCGACCCTTCTGTACGGCGAGCCGGACATGACCGTCCGCGTCGTGCGCGACATCTTCAACGAGGACTTCTCCAAGGTCATCGTCAGCGGTGACGAGGCCTGGTCGACGATCCACGGCTATGTCTCGCACGTGGCCCCGGACCTCGCCGACCGGCTGTCCCGGTGGACCTCCGAGGTCGACGTCTTCGCGACGTACCGCATCGACGAGCAGCTCGCCAAGGCGCTGGACCGCAAGGTCTGGCTGCCCAGCGGCGGTTCGCTGGTGATCGACAAGACCGAGGCCATGATCGTGGTCGACGTCAACACCGGAAAGTTCACCGGCCAGGGCGGCAACCTCGAAGAGACCGTGACCAGGAACAACCTGGAGGCGGCCGAGGAGATCGTGCGCCAGCTGCGGCTGCGCGACCTCGGCGGCATCGTGGTCATCGACTTCATCGACATGGTCCTGGAGTCCAACCGCGACCTGGTGCTGCGCCGTCTGCTGGAGTGCCTGGGCCGCGACCGCACCAAGCACCAGGTGGCCGAGGTGACCTCGCTGGGCCTGGTGCAGATGACCCGCAAGCGGGTCGGCCAGGGTCTGCTGGAGTCGTTCTCGGAGACCTGCGTCCACTGCAACGGTCGCGGTGTCATCGTGCACATGGACCAGGCGACCGCGGCCGGGGGCGGCGGCAAGCGCCGCAAGCGTGCCCGCGCCGGCGGTGCCGACCACGAGCACGAGACCGTGGCCGCCGAGCCCGCGGTGACCGCCGAGCAGGAGGCGGAGACCGAGGCCGAGATCGTCGCGGAGGTGGCCGAGCCGGTCGCGCTGCCCGCGCCCGACTTCGCGCCGGACGAGGAGCTGTACAGCAGCGTCGCCGAGGCGGAGGCCGCGGCGTCCCGTGGCCGTTCGCGCCGCCGGGCGGGCCGCCGGGCCTCGGCTCCGGCCGGTGCGCCCAGGGCGGAGGCCGTGGCCGCCGCCGAGCCCGTGGCCGCCGTGCCCACCGCCCAGCAGGTGACGGTCGCCGAGGAGATCGCGCGTCCGGTGCGGGCGGAGTCCGCCGCGGAGATCCAGGCCGAGCCGGCCGCCGTCGAGGACCCGGTCCGCCACGCGGCGCCGGTCGCCGAGGAGGCCGCGCCCAAGGGCCGCACCCGCCGTCGTGCCACCCGCAAGGTGTCCGCGCCGGCCGGTTCGCCCGCGGGTGCGGAGGCCGCGGTCGTGACGGTCGCCGAGCAGGCCACGCCGGTCGCCGCCGAGCCGGGGGCCCCCGTGGCCGCCGAGCCCGCCCAGGCCGCCGAGCCCGCCGCCGTCGTCGAGGCGCCCGCCGAGAGCGCCGCCCCGGCCCGTCCGCGGCGTCGCGCCGTGCGCAAGGCCACCGCGCCGACCGCGTCGGAGGAGACGGCCGTGGTGGTCGTCCCCGCGGCGGAGGGCCAGGCGCAGGAGGCTCCCGTGGCGGAGGCGGTCGTCGAGACCGTCGCCGAGGCGGCCGTCGAGGCCCCGGAGGCCGTCGAGGAGACCGCTCCGGCCAAGAAGGCCGCCGCGCGCAAGACCGCCAAGAAGGTCACGGCGAAGAAGGCCGCCACCAAGAAGACGGCGGCCACCAAGAAGACCGCCGCCAAGAAGGTCACGGCGAAGAAGGCCGCGACCAAGAAGACGGCGGCCACGAAGAAGACCGCGTCGAAGAAGACCGCGGCGGCGCAGCAGACGCTGCCCACCGTCACGGCCTCCACCGACGAGGCCTGACCGTTCCCGGTCCCGGGCGGGCGCCCCGAAGCGCCCGCCCGGGACCGCGGTCGCGAGGCGTGACCGAGCGCACGTCCACCGGGCCTGGCCCGGTTTGACCCTCTCGGCCACCGCCCCGTAACCTTGACCGTCGGCGTGTCCACTGAGCACGCCACATCCCCGTAAACCTCTTCCTCCCGAGCACACGGTGGTCGGGAGAGGTCGTCCGCGTCGTGTGCCGGACGGCTGGCCTGCGGGGTGCCGTTCCGAGCGAAAGAGAGATCCGCGTGTACGCCATCGTGCGCAGCGGCGGTCGCCAGCACAAGGTTGCTGTCGGCGACGTCGTCGAGGTTGACAAGATTTCCACCGCCAATGTTGGCGACACGGTCGAGCTCTCGACCCTGCTCGTTGTCGACGGCGACTCCGTGACCAGCGACCCGTGGGTCCTGGCCGGGATCAAGGTCCAGGCCGAGGTCGTGGACCACCACAAGGGCCAGAAGATCGACATTCTGCGCTACAAGAACAAGACGGGCTACCGCCGTCGCCAGGGTCACCGCCAGCAGTACACGGCGATCAAGGTCACGTCCATCCCGACGGCCGCGAAGTAAAGAGGGACTGAGCAATGGCACACAAGAAGGGCGCATCGTCCACCCGGAACGGTCGCGACTCGAACGCCCAGCGGCTCGGCGTGAAGCGCTTCGGCGGTCAGGTCGTGAGCGCCGGTGAGATCCTGATCCGTCAGCGCGGCACCCACTTCCACCCGGGCTCGGGCGTCGGCCGTGGCGGCGACGACACGCTGTTCGCGCTCCAGGCCGGTGCGGTGGAGTTCGGCACCCACCGTGGCCGCAAGGTCGTGAACATCGTCCCGGTCGCCTGACCGGAACACTTTCGCGAGGCGGACCTCACTTCCCGGTCGGGAAGGCGGGTCCGCCTTTCGCGTGTTAAGCAGTAGACATCCCGCACGTACCAGGAGGCACCCACCATGACCACCTTCGTGGACCGCGTCGAGCTGCACGTCGCCGCGGGTAGCGGAGGTCACGGCTGTGCCTCCGTACACCGCGAGAAGTTCAAGCCGCTCGGCGGCCCGGACGGCGGCAACGGCGGCCGGGGCGGCGACATCGTCCTGACCGTCGACCAGTCGGTGACGACACTGCTCGAGTACCACCACTCCCCGCACCGCAAGGCGACCAACGGCAAGCCCGGCGAGGGCGGCAACCGCTCCGGCAAGGACGGCCAGGACCTGGTCCTCGTCGTGCCGGACGGCACCGTCGTCCTCGACAAGGCAGGCAATGTGCTCGCCGACCTGGTGGGCCACGGCACCTCGTACGTCGCCGCCCAGGGCGGCCGCGGCGGCCTCGGCAACGCGGCGCTGGCCTCCGCCCGCCGCAAGGCGCCCGGCTTCGCGCTGCTCGGTGAGCCGGGCGACCTCCAGGACATCGTGCTGGAGCTCAAGACCGTCGCGGACGTGGCCCTGGTGGGCTACCCGAGCGCCGGCAAGTCCTCGCTGATCTCGGTGCTCTCGGCCGCCAAGCCGAAGATCGCGGACTACCCGTTCACCACGCTGGTCCCCAACCTCGGTGTGGTGACGGCCGGTTCGACCGTCTACACCATCGCCGACGTGCCCGGACTGATCCCGGGCGCCAGCCAGGGCAAGGGCCTGGGCCTGGAGTTCCTGCGCCATGTGGAGCGCTGCTCGGTGCTGGTGCACGTGCTGGACACCGCGACGCTGGAGTCGGACCGCGACCCGGTCTCCGACCTCGACATCATCGAGGCGGAGCTGCGGCAGTACGGCGGCCTGGACAACCGGCCGCGGATGGTCGTGCTGAACAAGATCGACGTGCCCGACGGCAAGGACCTCGCCGAGATGGTGCGGCCTGACCTGGAGGCGCGCGGCTACCGCGTCTTCGAGGTGTCGGCGGTGGCGCACATCGGTCTGCGGGAGCTGTCGTTCGCGCTGGCCGACCTGGTCGCCAAGGCGCGTGCCGCGAAGCCGAAGGAGGAGGCGACCCGGATCGTCATCCGGCCCAAGGCCGTGGACGACGCGGGCTTCTCCGTCGTACGCGAGGACGTGGGCGGCGAGCCGCTGTTCCGGGTGCGCGGCGAGAAGCCCGAGCGCTGGGTCCGCCAGACCGACTTCAACAACGACGAGGCCGTCGGCTACCTCGCCGACCGGCTCAACCGCCTCGGCGTCGAGGACCAGCTGATGAAGGCGGGTGCCCGTTCGGGCGACGGCGTCGCCATCGGCCCCGAGGACAACGCGGTCGTCTTCGACTGGGAGCCGACGGTCACGGCGGGCGCGGAGATGCTCGGCCGACGTGGCGAGGACCACCGTTTCGAGGCCCAGCGTCCGGCGGTCACGCGCCGTCGCGACAAGCAGGCCGAGCGGGACGAGGCCCAGCAGGAGTTCGACGACTTCAACCCGTTCTAAGCCTCACTCGTACTTCCGTTCGGGCGGTCCGCGTTTCTGCGCGGTCCGCCCGTTCCGTTGTGGGGGTGTTCCGCCGTGCGCCCGAATGGATCGGAATTCCGGGGTCCCGGCATTTGGAGAACATGTGCGGCCCGGCGACCCGGAGCGTGAAGATCTGTATACGTCGGTGACCGGGGTGGCGCGCTCCCACGGTGAACCGGACGCCCGAACGGCCCCTCGTCGCATCCGTGAAGCCCCCGGTGAGGACGCCGAGGTCCTGGTGTCGCAGGGGGTGTATGGTTTCGCCGATATCCGACGGAGTATCACGTCACGTAATCGAACATTTGCTGTGGAGTAACTCACAGCTAATTCGTGTGTCCCGCTTGATCTGACCCGCTTGGAATGATCCCGACAATCACCGGGCGTACAAGGTGAATGACAGGTTGCCGACGCTTATGCTGTGAAGGACGTCCGCCTTGCATCGCGGTGACGGAAAGTGGGACAGTTTCCGCGTTCCCAGTCGTCCCGAGGTAGGTCATCCGTGTCTCAGCACCTAGCCAAGCCCCGAACCACCGCTGTGATCCTGGCCGGTGGCACTGGTCAGCGCGTGGGCCTGTCGATCCCCAAGCAGTTGCTGAAGATCGCCGGCAAGGCAGTCATCGAGCACACCCTGACCTCCTTCGAGAAGGCCGATTCCATCGACGACGTCATCGTGCTGATGGCGCCCGGCTATGTGCCCGACGTCGAGAAGATCGTCACCCGGGCCGGGTTCGGGAAGGTCCGCCGGATCATCGAGGGCGGCGCCACCCGCAACGAGACGACCGAGCGCGCCATCGAGGCGCTGAGCGAGGGGCTCGCCGAGGGCGAGGACGCGAACGTCCTGTTCCACGACGCCGTACGCCCGCTGCTCTCGCGGCGCGTCATCGACGACTGCGTGACCGCGCTGGAGCGCTACCAGGCCGTCGACGTCGCCATCCCCTCCGCGGACACCATCATCGTGACCCGCACGCACGGCGAGGACGGCGAGTTCATCACCGAGATCCCGGACCGCTCCCGGCTGCGCCGAGGCCAGACGCCGCAGGCCTTCAAGCTGTCCACGATCCGGCACGCCTACGAGATCGCCGCGGGCGACCCCAACTTCCAGGCCACCGACGACTGCTCCGTCGTGCTGAAGTACCTGCCGGACGTCCCGATCCACGTCGTCGCGGGCGACGAGTACAACATGAAGGTCACCCAGCCGGTCGACGTCTTCATCGCCGACAAGCTCTTCCAGCTCGGCTCCACCGCCGCGCCCGACCGGATCGGCGAGGACGACTACCGCGCGCTGCTGACCGGCAAGACGGTCGTGGTCTTCGGCGGCTCCTACGGCATCGGGCACGACATCGCCCAGCTGGCCGAGTCCTACGGCGCCACGGTGTACGCCCTCGGCCGCTCCACCACCGGCACGCACGTGGAGAACCCCGAGGAGGTGGACGACGCGCTGTCCCGGGCCTACGCCGAGACCGGGCGCATCGACCACGTGGTCAACACCGCGGGCGTCCTGCGCATCGGCAAACTCGCCGAGACGGACAACGCCACCATCCAGGAGGCCCTCAAGGTCAACTACCTGGCACCGGTCCAGATCGCCCGATCAGCGTACAAATACCTAGCGGAAACCAAGGGGCAGCTGCTGCTCTACACCTCCAGCAGTTACACCCGCGGCCGGGCCGAGTACAGCCTGTACTCCTCCACCAAGGCGGCCATGGTGAATCTCACCCAGGCGCTCGCGGACGAGTGGGCCGCCGACGGCGTACGGGTGAACTGCATCAACCCCGAGCGCACCGCGACGCCCATGCGTACCAAGGCTTTCGGGCAGGAGCCGGCGGAGAGCTTGCTGTCCTCCGAGGCCGTCGCCCGCACCTCGCTCGACGTGCTGCTCTCCGAGCTCACCGGGCATGTCATCGACGTCCGCCAGCAGGATCCGACGGCGGCCGCGGGACAGGCCTCCGGATTCGAGCAGGCGCTGGCCAGCGTCCTCGACCGGCAGGACGGCGTGGCATAATCGGGATCAATTAGCCTTCTGTCATTCAGGCCTCTGTGGATGTCCGTTCGGGGAGTATTCACAGGGGCCTGAATCCGTAGATATCGGAAAAATGGCAACTCATGTTTTTCCGACTTTTACTGGGCAGGTGGCACGGTCGATGGTTGCACGCTTTTCCACCACCGGTATCCGACAGAGCAGGTTCTCCGTGATATCCACCGCTATTCGCGTCGCCCGGGTCGGCAGCGCGGCCGAGCTGGCCGCGGCGGTCCTCCTGACGCTGGGCTTCCCGGCACTGATGGCGGCCGCGCTCGTCCCGAGCGTGCCCGCCTTCGTGGTCGCGGCCGCCGTGACGTACGTGGCGGACCACTATCTGCATCACAAGGGCAGCTACCTGATCAACCGCCTCAGCAAGGTGCGCGCGGGCGTCTCCATCCGCTTCCTGATCAGGGAGCTGCTCCTCGTCCTGCTGCTGGCCCGGCTCGGCCTGTCGGAGAGCATGGTCTTCTACAGCGCGGTCGCCTGCTTCACCGCGTTCTACGGCCTCCAGGCCCCGCACGGCGCGCTGATCACCCTGATCCGCAACCGCCGCCGACTGCCCGTCGCCACCCGCAACGTCGACCTGGCCTCCCGCATCCGCATCCCCGACGCCCCGCCGCACGTCCTGCTGCACCGCTCCACGGAGAAGATGCTCCACCTCGACCTCTTCGCGGTCGTCGGGATACTGCTCACGGCCGGCACCGACAACGACGCCTTCGGCTGGACGGGCATCATCGCCACCCTCGCCCTGGGCCTCGCCTACGTCCTCGCCCTCTCGCCCTATGTGCGCGGCGACCGCATCCCGCCGAACGCCGAGAAGGTGCTCGCCGCCGTCGACGACTGGCTGCGCGCCTACCGGCCCGGGACCGTGCTCTACTTCTCCGGCTCCAAGGACTCCGCCTACCAGGTCAACATGTGGCTGGAGACCATGGAGCAGTCGGACTCCGCCCCGCTGATCGTCCTGCGCGAGCGCACGATACTGGAGCGCCTCGCCCCCACCACCGTGCCCGTGATCTGCGTGCCCGGCGGCGTCCACCTGATGAACATGGACCTGTCGACCGTACGGGTCGCGCTTTACGCCGCGAACGTCGGCAAGAACATCCACCTGCTGCGCGTACCGACCATGAAGCACGTCTTCATCGGCCACGGCGACAGCGACAAGCTCGCCAGCGTCAACCCCTTCAGCAAGGTCTACGACGAGGTGTGGACCGCCGGGCGCGCCGGCCGTGACCGGTACGCCATCGCCGACGTCGGCGTCCACGACGAGGACATCGTCGAGGTCGGCCGCCCGCAGCTGGCGCCGATCCGGACCTGGCAGGGCGTACCGGAGGACCGGATGCCCACCGTGCTCTACGCCCCCACCTGGGAGGGCTGGGACGACAACCCCGGCAACACCTCGCTCGTGCTGGCCGGCGAGAACATCGTGCGCGCGCTGGTCCGCGCCGACCCTCCGGTCCGGGTCCTGTACAAGCCGCACCCCTTCACCGGCACCGTCAGCCCCGCCGCGAAGGCCGCCCACCAGCGCATCACCGCGCTGGTCGAGCAGGCCGCGGCAGAGCGCGCCGCCGCCGCGGCCCCGGCCCCCGCCGAGCGCGCCCCCGACGCCGACCCCGCCGACCCGGACGGGCATCTGCGGGCCCAGGAGGAACTGGCCCGCATCGAGGCCCGGCTGACCGAGCTGACCGGCTCCACCGACACCCACGACGAGGCCGAGGCCACCCGCGACGGAGTCGTCGACATCGAGCGGCACCAGGAGATCGCCCGGCTGCGCGCCGAGTGGAACGACACCTACTGGCGCTCCTTCCCCGACTGGGAGCACCGGGTCGTCACCGGCGCCGAGCCGCATCTCTACGACTGCTTCAACACCTCCGACGCGATGGTCTCCGACATCTCCTCCGTCGTCTCCGACTTCATCGCCAGCGGCAAGCCGTACGCCGTCACGGACTCGGCCGGCATCGGCGCGGCGGAGTTCAGGCGGCAGAACACGGCGGTGCGCGCCGCGGTGATCCTGTCGAACGGCGCCGACGAGCTGGGCGAACTGCTCGACGCCGTCCGCGACCCGTCCGAGGACCCGCTCGCCGGGGAGCGCACGGAACTCAAGCGGTATCTGATCGGCCCGGACGAGCCGAGGTCCATCGACCGGTTCAACGGCGCCGTCGCGGACCTCGCGCTGAAGGCCGAGACCCGCAACCTCGGGCAGTCGGCGCGCGCCGCGGCGGAGGCCGGCGCGGGAACGGACGCCGACCTGGCAGCGGACGTGGCGGTCGACGCCGTCGTCGACGCGGCCGCGGGCGCCGCCGCAGATGCCGCCGAGAACGCCGCCGGGGCGGACACCGAGATGGCGGACGTGCTCCCCGGACAGCACGAGACGAACCGTCCCGGGGCGGGGTGACCCGGGCGGTGGCCGAACGGGACGACCTCGCCGACGACACCGAGATGTGCGGCGGGGTCGCGACGGCCCGGCCTGCGGCGTGACCCGGGCGGTGGCGCGGTGAGCGGACCGGCGCGGCCTGCCCTGCGGTGACGGGCCGGGGCGGTGATCCCGGGGGCTGGAACGGCCGCGCGTGCGTCGATCGTCTTCGCGTACATTGCGGGCGGACAGTCGTAGAGCGATGTGCAGCCATGCGAGGGGACGGAAGAGCGAGTGTCAGGGGCAAGGCAGGCCGTGCGCGAGGCCCACAGGATCGTCGTCAAGGTGGGTTCCTCGTCGCTGACGACGGCCTCCGGCGGACTCGACGCCGACCGGGTCGACGCGCTCGTGGACGTCCTGGCCAAGATCCGCAGCGGCGGGGAGAAGGAGATCGTCCTCGTCTCCTCCGGCGCCATCGCCGCCGGGCTCGCCCCGCTCGGGCTGCGCCGCCGCCCCAAGGACCTGGCCCGCCAGCAGGCCGCCGCGAGCGTCGGCCAGGGCCTGCTGGTCGCCCGCTACACCGCCTCCTGCGCCCGCTACGGCGTCCGTGTCGGCCAGGTGCTGCTCACCTCGGACGACATGAGCCGCCGCGCCCACCACCGCAACGCCTCCCGCACCCTCGACAAGCTGCTCGCGATGGGCGCCCTGCCGATCGTCAACGAGAACGACACCGTCGCCACGGACGAGATCCGCTTCGGCGACAACGACCGGCTCGCGGCGCTCGTGGCCCACCTGGTGCGGGCGGACCTGCTGGTGCTGCTGTCAGACGTGGACGGCGTGTACGACGGCGACCCCAGCAGGCCCGGCACCTCCCGGATCGCCGAGGTGCGCGGCCCCGCCGACCTGGCGCACGTCGAGATCGGCAGCGCGGGCAAGGCCGGGGTCGGCACCGGCGGCATGGTCACCAAGATCGAGGCGGCCTCCATCGCCGCCGCGGCCGGCATCCCCGTCGTCCTGACCAGCGCCGTGCACGCCGCCGACGCCCTCACCGGCAAGGACACCGGTACCTACTTCCACCCCACCGGCAAGCGCTCCGCCGACCGGCTGCTCTGGCTCCAGCACGCCTCCGCCCCGCAGGGCGCGCTCGTCCTCGACGACGGGGCGGTGCGCGCGGTGGTCGAGCGCCGCAAGTCGCTGCTGCCCGCCGGTATCGCCGCCGTCGAGGGCGACTTCAGCGCGGGCGACCCCGTCGAGCTACGTGACGGGCGGGGCCGCCCGGTCGCCCGCGGCCTGGTCAACTTCGACGCCAAGGAGATCCCCCGGCTGATCGGGCGCTCCACGCACGACCTCGCGGCCGAGCTGGGACCGGGGTACGAACGTGAGGTCGTACACAGGGACGACCTGGTCCTCCTCCTCCCGTAAAAGGCCCGAAACGTCCGCCCCCGGTGGGGGACGTTCCGTAAAACCGCCCCACAGAGGCTTGCGGCCTGCTCAACTTTGATTCAAGGACGTGTTCCGGGCGCACCTGTCCGTCCGGGCACGGCATGGGTCCGCTGGGGCTGCCGCTCGGTCGTTGCCGGGCGTCGTCCGGGCACTGCGGGAGAAGGAGGCCGTCGTGAGACGAGTGCGCCCTGGGGCGGCGGCGACCCGCGCGGCCGGCGAGGAGCGCGCCCTGACGAGTGTGGCGGCCGGCGAGCGGTACGAGACGGAGGAGCCGGCCGACCTGCCCCGGCTGTGGCACGTCACCCTCAGCGTCTCCGGCGAGGCGGCCCCTCTGAAGGAGGTGCGCCGGGCGCTGGAGCAGCTCGCGCACGACCACCCCTTCCTGCTGACCAGCCGGTACGCCGACGACCACGCCGAGATCCGGTACTGGGAGGAGGCCCGCGACCTGCACGACGCCGCGGCCGTCGCCCTGCGGCTGTGGGGCGAGCACCGGCAGACGGCGGGGCTCCCGCCCTGGGAGATCGTCGGCCTGGAGGTCATCGACCGCGCGACCTACCACCAGCGCGTCGCGGAGGGCTACGGCCCGCCTCCGGCGTCACCGGTGGGGGTGCATCCGTACTGAGGGCCGGGGCCCTGGGCCGGGCCGGGGGCCTGGCCTGACGGCTAGGCCTTGGCCGGGGGCCGTCTCCCGGTCGTGGCGTCGGTGGGGAGAGGAGCCACGTCCCCACCGCGAGTCCCGCGCCGGGGGCCGGTGTCCGGGCACTGGTACGCGTGTCTCGGGCTGTGGAACAAGCCGTGGTACGCCCCGCCCGTCGCACTACCCTTTCCGCATGACGACGCTCTCCCCGTACGACTCCATGTCCCCGGTCACCCAGGCCGCCTACCGGGCCAAGGCCGCCGCCGCCGACCTCGCCCCGCTGCCGCGGGCCACCAAGGACGACGCGCTGCTCGCCATCGCGGACGCGCTGGAGGTCCGTACGAGTGAGATCGTCGAGGCCAACGCCAAGGACGTGGCCAAGGCGCGCGAGGCCGGGACCAGCGAGTCCGTCGTGGACCGGCTCACCCTCACCCCCGAGCGGGTGCGGGCCATCGCCTCCGACGTGCGGGACGTCGTCGCCCTGCCCGACCCGGTCGGCGAGGTCGTCCGCGGCTCGACCCTGCCGAACGGCATCGACCTGCGCCAGGTCCGCGTCCCGCTCGGCGTCGTCGGCATCATCTACGAGGCCCGCCCCAACGTCACCGTCGACGCCGCCGCCCTCTGCCTGAAGTCCGGCAACGCGGTCCTGCTGCGCGGCTCCGCCTCCGCCTACGAGTCGAACCTCGCCCTCGTCCGGGTGATCCGCGACGCCGTCGGCGGTGCCGGGCTGCCCGCCGACGCCGTCCAGCTCGTGCCCGGCGAGAGCCGCGACAGCGTCCGTGAGCTGATGCGCGCCCGCGGCCTGGTCGACGTGCTCATCCCGCGCGGCGGCGCCTCCCTGATCCGGACGGTGGTGAGCGAGTCCACCGTTCCCGTGATCGAGACCGGCACCGGCAACTGCCACGTCTACGTCGACGCCCAGGCCGACATCGACACGGCCGTCGAGATCCTGATCAACTCCAAGGCCCAGCGGGTCAGCGTCTGCAACGCCGCCGAGACCCTTCTCGTCCACCAGGACATCGCCGCCGAGTTCCTGCCCCGCGCCCTGGACGCCCTCGCCGAGGCGGGCGTGACCGTGCACGCCGACGAGCGCGTACTGGCCTACGCCAAGGACTCGCGCGCGAACGTCGTCGAGGCCACGCCGGAGGACTGGGAGACCGAGTACCTGTCCTACGACATCGCCGCCGCGGTCGTGGACTCACTCGACCGGGCCGTCGAGCACATCCGGCTGTGGACCTCCGGCCACACCGAGGCGATCGTCACCACCTCCCAGCAGGCCGCCCGCCGGTTCACCCAACTGGTCGACTCCACCACCGTCGCCGTCAACGCCTCCACCCGCTTCACCGACGGCGGCCAGTTCGGCTTCGGCGCGGAGATCGGCATCTCCACCCAGAAGCTGCACGCCCGCGGCCCGATGGGCCTGCCGGAGCTGACCAGCACGAAGTACATCGTCACCGGTGACGGGCACATTCGACGCTGACCGGGGCCCGCGCAGGCCGCCCGGGCGCTTCGGGGCGCGCGAGGCCGCTCAGGCCGCTCCGGGACGCCCGTGCGGCGGCCCGGCGGGCCCCTCGGCCGGAACCGCTCGGTCCGTGTCTCGCCAGGCGGATAATTTCCGTACCGTCTGCCCAAATTGACCCCCCAGGTCTACTCTGGACCCGTGCCGGAGGACGTGGGGGGCACGCCGTTCCCTGACGGCTGGGAGCCCGACGACGACCACGACCGCGGGGTGTCGGACGAAGAGTTCGCCTCCGTGGTCTTCGACGAGGCCTTCGTGCGAGCGGCCCAGGTGCATGAGCCGACCGCGGTCGAACGCCTCCTGGCCGCCGCGGAGGCCAGAGCCGAGGCCTCCGAGGCCGAGGCCGCCCGCCGGGCCCGCGGCGGTGGCGAACACTACGACGACGGGTACGACCCCGTCGGCCGCACCGGTTTCGGCCACGATCCCGAGCTCGACGATCTGGACGACCCGGACATCCTCGACAGCCGCTACGGCACCGCAGGGCCCTTCGGCAGGCACGCCCGCTGGCACCGGCCCGTCGCCTGGGTGCTCGCCCTCGTGATGGGGGTCGGCATGGTGGTGCTGGCCTTCGCGGCGGTCTACCGGGGAGCCGCCTCGAGCCGTCAGGACCAGGTCCCGCCGCCCGCGTCCACCGGTCTGGAGCAGGGCGGCGCGCCGTCCCCGTCCGCCTCTGCGGACTACTCCCGGCCGACCGTCTCGGTGGTGCCCCGCAGCCCCTGAGCCGGGCCCTGCCCACGGGGCCGTCCGGCCCCCGCGCAGGCTCGCGGACCAGGCGTTCGCACCGGTTGGGGGAGTCCTCGCGAAGTCCCGGCAAACCTGGTGAGAACCTGTCAGAACTTGTCGCGCGGCAGTGCGTTTACCGCGGCTCCGCGAGACCTACCCTGAAGGTATGGGAGGGCCAGGAGAGCCACCGGAGGGGACACCCGACGGCGCCCCCGGCGGTGCTGAGGACGAGTACCGGTCCGTCGTGTTCGACGAGTCGTTCATCCGTGCTGCCCGCCTCCAGGAGTTCTCCGCGCAGGAGCGCGTGGGCGACCACGCGCCCGCCGTGCGCAGCCTCCCGCCCCTGCGCCGAGGAGGTCTGTCCCGGCAGGCGCTCATCCTGCTCCTGCTGATCGCCCTGGCTTTCGGCACCGCGATCTTCATGGGGCTACGCAACCCCTCCCCGGCGCCCCGGAGCGCCTCGCAGCCCACCGGCGCCCTTCGGATGACCCTCGTGCCGCTCGCTCCCCAGGGCAGGGTGCCCGGCTCCGAGGACCCCGCCGAACTGTTCGCCCGTAGCCCCGCCGCCCCCTACCGGCTCGGCGCCGAGGGCATCCCGCTGCCCTCCGTCCGGCGCACCGCGAACTTCTCCGAGGGCCAGGTCATCGCCGCCCTGACCACCGCCAAGGACTATCTGGTCCGCTCCTCCCTGTATCCCGACGTGCTCACCGGGCAGCAGGTCCGGCCGGTGCGTCTGCTGGTCGCCCCCGATCAGCTGGACCAGTTCGACGCGAGCATCGCCCATCCGGCCGCCGACGGCCTCCACGCGGCCACCGGCTGGCTGGTCCGCTTCGACCCCGCCGACACCGAGCTCGCCGACCAGGGGATCCGGGTGCGGGGCACCCTGCACGCCGTCGAGGCCGACTCCTCCACGCTGGAGGTCACCGCCGACCACACCTTCGTGTACGCCCTGCGCCCGGCCGGCTCCGGGGCCGACGCGAAGGCCTCCCTCTTCACCGTCCGCCGCGAACTGCGCTTCAGGTTCGACCGTGACGACCTGCGGCTGCACCAGGCCCAGCTGGTCGTCTCCTCGCTCCAGGCGGGCCCGCTCTCCTGCGCCACCGACGCGGCCGGCCATCTGACCCCCCTCCTGGCCGGCCAGACGGCCAGGCCCGGGAGCCCCGCGGGCACGAACCCCTACGCCACGGGTGCGGTGCCCGCGCTGTGCGGGACCCTGGCGGACGAGGCACAGCCGAAGGTGTGAGGGCGGACGCCGATCCGGCGATGCGAGCCCGGACGGGAGGTCGCGCCGACGCTGCGAGGGCGGGTGAGCGGGCCGGGGGAGGGCAGGCGGCCCGGTCCTCTCACCCGCATGTGCTCAGTCCTCGTCGCGCGGGGGCTGGTCCTTCGGCGGCGCGTCCGTGGTGCCGGTCGATCCAGCGGAACCGGTGCCGGAGTCGGAGGCCGAGCCGGAGCCGTTCGTGCCGCCGGAGCCCGAGCCCGTGAAGCCGCCGAAGCCGCGGCGGACCCGGCTGCCGAGGTCGCCCGCGCCGCCGGCTATGTCGGTGACCAGCTTCATCAGCGGGTCCTTGGAGCTCTTCACATGCCCGGCGTAGCTCGACGCCGACTCGCGGAAGGAGTCGGTGACCGAGGTGTCCTTGTCCTCGGAGCGCCGAGGGTAGTGGCCGTCCATGATCCGCTGGTAGTCCCGGGACTCGGCCCACTTCTTCAGCTCGGCGGCCCGCACGGCCGCGAAGGGGTGGGTGCGCGGCAGCATGTTCAGGATCTTCAGCACCGAGTCGCGCAGATCGCCGCCCGCCTCGTACTCCTCGGCCTGCTCCAGGAACGCGTCCACGTTCATCTCGTGCAGGTGGTTGCCGCCCGCGAGCTTCATCAGACCGCGCATGGACGCCTGAAGGTCCTGGCCGACCAGCAGCCCGGCCCGGTCGGCGGAGAGCTCCGACTTGCGGAACCACTCCCGCAGGGCCGTCACGATCGCCATGATCGCCACATTGCCGAGCGGGATCCACGCCACCCGCAGGGCGAGGTTCGTCAGGAACAGCAGGATGGTCCGGTAGACGGAGTGCCCGGACAGCGCGTGCCCGACCTCGTGGCCGATCACCGCCCGCATCTCCTCCTCGTCGAGCAGCTCGACGAGTCCGGTCGTGACCACGATGATCGGCTCGTCCAGGCCGATGCACATCGCGTTGGGCTGCGGGTCCTGGTTGACGTACATCGGCGGGACCTTCTCCAGGTCCAGGATGTAACAGGCGTCCCGCAGCATGTCGTTCAGATGCGAGAACTGGCGGTCGGAGACACGCACGGAGTCCGACAGGAACAGCAGTCTCAGGCTCCGCTCGGGCAGCAGCCCGCTCAGCACCTTGAAGACGGTGTCGAAGCCGCTCAGCTTGCGCAGCGCCACCAGTGCGGAGCGGTCCGCGGGGTGTTCGTAGGCCCGGGAGGAGATCCCCGGGAAGCGCCTGCGCTGCCTGCTCGGCACGTGCTCGTGCCCGTCGTGCTGATGGCTGTCGTCGGACATGTCTTCCCCCATGTGCGTATGAGTGCCCTGTCCTGAGGCGCCGGGCCGTCCGTGCCCCGAAGCCGGGCCCAGCCTAGGCCGGGTTACCGTGGTCGGGCAGTACAGCGAACGGAGTCCGGAGCCATGGAGCACAGTCCCGCAGCCGCCTGGATCGACCAGGCCACCGTCGCCGCCGAACAGCAGGGAGCGGGGAGTCTGCTCCGGGTGGTACTGATCGTGATGGTCGTGGGCTGTGTCCTGACCGCGTGGTTCCTGTTGCGCGGCTACAAACAGAAGGACGACTGACGGAGCCGCCGAGTTCCGGAACGCGGGCCGGGTCGGGCCCTCGCGACCCTGACGTTCCCCCTAGGTGTTTCCCCGGACTCTCCAACGGCGGAGTCGGCGTGAGCCGCGTGAAGCCGCCCGATTACGATGGGCCGACATCTTTATCCCGCCCACACCGGATTGGTCCTGCCGAAGATGAGCTTCCACAGCGCCGCTGCCCAGTTGGTCACTCTCGCCTCCGAGGGCGAGGAGCACGGCGGCAACCACGAGAGCCTCAATCCCCTGGTCACCGGAGGCGCGGCCTTCGTCATCCTGCTGCTGCTCCTCTGGATCACCACTCTCTTCAACCGCGACCGCTGAAGCCGGCCCCACCCCGCACGGCGGGCACCGGGGGAACCGTCCGCCGGAGCCCACAGTCCGGGCCGGTAGGGTCTGCACGCATGGGAGAGCAGGACATGCCTACCGGTCCGGCGCACGACAGGACCGATACGCCGGACACCGGCGGCCGTTCGGCGCGGCAGGACACCGGCGGCCCCGGACAGGGCCCGGCGAGCACCGGCAAGCGTCGGCTCGGCGTCATGGGCGGAACGTTCGACCCGATCCACCACGGGCACCTCGTGGCGGCCAGCGAGGTCGCCGCGCAGTTCCACCTCGACGAGGTGGTGTTCGTCCCCACCGGCCAGCCCTGGCAGAAGACCCACCGTGACGTCTCCCCGGCCGAGGACCGCTATCTGATGACGGTCATCGCGACCGCCGAGAACCCGCAGTTCTCGGTGAGCCGTATCGACATCGACCGCGGCGGCCCCACCTACACCGTGGACACCCTGCGCGACCTGCGGGTGCTCAACCCGGACACGGACCTGTTCTTCATCACCGGCGCCGACGCCCTCTCCCAGATCCTCACCTGGCGGGACACGGCGGAACTGTTCTCCCTGGCGCACTTCATCGGCGTCACCCGGCCGGGCCACCCGCTTGCCGACCCAGGCCTTCCCGAGGGCGGTGTGTCCTTCGTGGAGGTGCCCGCCCTCGCCATCTCCTCCACGGACTGCCGTGCGAGAGTCGCCAAGGGCGACCCTGTCTGGTACCTGGTGCCGGACGGAGTCGTGCGCTACATCGCCAAACGAGAGCTGTACCGCGGCGAGTGAGCCGAGAGGGGCACCGGTGAACGACCGATACGACGCTGGCCACGGGGGCGACCAGTACGAGATCGTCGGCTACGACGAGTACGGCCGACCTGTGTACCAGCAGGTCCAGCCGCCTCGGCCCACCGGTCAGGGCTACGACCCCTACGCACAGCAGGGATACGGTTACGACCCGTACGCGACGGGCACCCAGCAGCCCGTCCCCCCGTACGACGCCTACGACACCGGCCGGCAGCCCCAGGTGCCCTCCTACGATCCGTACGACCCCTACGGCACGGCCACGGGCACCAACCCCGGCCAGGCCTACGACCCGTACGGACAGACCGCCGCCGGACGGCCGCCCCGTGCCGCCGAGCAGACCGCCTACATCCCGCAGCAGTCGGCCCCCGCCCAGGAACCGGAGGCCCCTGGGCAGCGCGGCGGCCGCGGTGGGGGCGCGGGCGACCGCGGCGACCGGGACTACCGCACGGAACAGTTCGCCTTCGTCGAGGAGCCCGACGGCGACTCCGAGGACGTCATCGACTGGCTGAAGTTCACCGAGAACCGCACCGAGCGCCGCGAGGAGGCCAAGCGCCGCGCCCGCAGCCGCGTCATGGCCCTCGTGGTCGTGCTCGCCCTGGTCGCGGTCGGCGGCATCGGCTACCTCTGGTACGCGGGCAAGCTCCCGGGCGTGTCCACGACGGCCACCGACAAGGAGGGCTCGGTCGCCGCCGGCGCCCAGAAACGCGACGTGATCGTCGTCCACCTGCACAACACCAAGAAGGGCGGCACCTCCACGGCGCTGCTCGTCGACAACACCACCACCGAGCAGGGCACCACCGTCCTGCTCCCCAACGCCCTCGCCCTGACCTCGGACGACGGCAGCACCACGACGTTGTCCAAGTCCGTGGACGACGACGGCTCCTCCGGCACCCGGGAGGCCCTGGACACCGTCCTCGGCACGCAGATCCAGGGCACCTGGCGCCTGGACACGCCCTACCTCCAGAACCTCGTCGACATCGTCGGCGACATCGACATCGACACCGACACCGCCGTGCCCGACCCGGCCGCCAAGTCCAAGGGCACGGCCCCCCTGGTGCGCAAGGGCCAGGACCAGACCCTCAGCGGCAAGATGGCCGTCGCCTACGCCACCTACCGCGCCTCGGGCGAGGACGACAACGCCCAGCTCCAGCGGTTCGGGCAGGTCATCCAGGGCGTGCTGCGCAAGATCTCGTCCGACCCGCAGGCCGCGACGATCACCGTGCAGACACTGGCGCAGATCCTGGACCCCTCACTGACCGACAAGGACCTCGGCACCTTCCTGGCCAACCTGTCCGACCTGGCCAAGGGCGGCGACTTCAAGACGGCCATGCTGCCCGTGCGGACCGACGGCACCCTGGACGCGAAGGCCAGCGCCAGCGTGGTCAAGGACGTCCTCGGCGGCACCGCGAAGAGCCCCGCGGAGGGCGCGGCCCTGCGCGTCTCGGTCCGGAACGCCACCGGCGAGAAGGGCCGCGGCGAGAAGGCCCGGATCGCCCTGCTGAACGGCGGCTTCACCTTCCTCGACGGCGGCTCGGCCAGCGAGAACGAGAGCGAGTCGAAGGTGGTCTACACCGACGCCGCCGACAAGCAGAACGCCACCGAGGTCGCCAGGACCCTCGGCCTGCCGGACGGCTCCGTCACCAAGGGCGAGGTCTCCACCAACGCCGACGTCACCGTGATCCTCGGCCAGGACTACAGCCCGCCGTCCCCCTAGGGCCCGGCAGGGCGGTCCCCGGTTTTATTCACGTGGGGTGCCGTCGGCGGTCCGTGAGACCCTTGAGGTCAACTGACCGCCGACGGAAAGCCATGTAGTGACCGCCACCGACCGTTCCATCGAGCTCATCACCACCGCCGCCCAGGCGGCCGCCGACAAGCTCGCCCACGACGTCATCGCCTACGACGTCAGCGACGTCCTGTCGATCACGGACGCCTTCCTGCTGGCGTCCGCACCCAACGACCGCCAGGTCAAGTCGATCGTCGACGAGATCGAGGAGCGGCTTCAGAAGGAGCTCGGTGCCAAGCCGGTGCGCCGCGAGGGCGACCGCGAGGCCCGCTGGATCCTGCTCGACTACGTCGACATCGTCGTGCACGTCCAGCACAGCGAGGAGCGCGTCTTCTACGCCCTGGAGCGGCTGTGGAAGGACTGCCCCGAGCTGGAGCTGCCCGCCGACGCCAAGGCCACCCGCGGCAAGGCCAAGGAGCACGCCGAGCTGAAGGCGGCCGAGGAAGCGGCCGACACGGGTGGTGAGTGGTGATGACCGCACCGGATGCCGGCACCGCCCGGACGCCCGGCCGCGGCCGCCGCATCATCCTGTGGCGCCACGGCCAGACCTCCTGGAACGTGGAGCGCCGCTTCCAGGGCACCACGGACGTCGAGCTCACCGAGACCGGCGTGGCCCAGGCCCGGCGCGCCGCCCGGCTGCTCGCCTCCCTGCGCCCCGACGCGATCCTCTCCTCCGACCTCCAGCGGGCCGCGAACACGGCCGCCGAGCTCGCCGTGCTCACCGACCTGGACGTCGCCCGTGACGAGGCGCTGCGCGAGACGTACGCGGGCGTCTGGCAGGGGCTGACGCATGACGAGATCATCGCCCGCCACGGCGAGGAGTACGCCGCCTGGAAGCGCGGTGAGCCGGTACGCCGCGGCGGCGGCGAACTGGAGACGGAGGTGGCCGACCGGGCCGCTCCCGTGGTGCTGCGGCACGCCGACAAGCTGCCCGAGGACGGCACGCTCGTCGTCGTCAGCCACGGTGGCACCATCCGGACCACCATCGGCCGCCTGCTCGGCCTGGCGCCGCACGACTGGGAGAGCCTCGGCGGTCTCTCCAACTGCTGCTGGTCCGTCCTCGGCCAGGGCGCCCGCGGCTGGCGCCTGCTGGAGCACAACGCCGGCACCCTGCCGGAGCCGGTTCTCGGCGACGACGACTGAGCGACCGGGCCCGCTCACCGGGCCCGCGCCCCCTCCGGGGACCCGGATTTCACTTTCCGGCAGGTCGCAGGCTAAAGTTCTTCTTGTTCGCCCCCGCCGAGCGGGAAGAACGCAAGGGGCTATAGCTCAGTTGGTAGAGCGCCTGCATGGCATGCAGGAGGTCAGGAGTTCAATTCTCCTTAGCTCCACACAATGACTCCCTGTCGAGTTGTCAAAGAGCAGTGAACGAAGATCCCGTCCCCGGTCAGGGGGCGGGATTTTTCGTGGGTTCACGCGGGCGGAGCGGCTCCCGCAGCACCGCCATCGCGCGCACCGTCTCCTGGTCGTCGGGGGTGTAGACGACGATCCGGCACTCCGGCATCCCGTCGATCGACAGCGACTGGGACGTCATCCGCAACTCGCCCACCAGCGCGTGCCGGAAGGCCTTCACGCGGCGTCCGGGCTGCCGTACGTCGCCGGACTCCCACAGCCGCGCGAACAGCGGGCTCGCGGCCGACAGCCGGCGTATGAAGTCCTCCCAGGCCGGCTCCCCGCAATGGGTGCCGTAGGCCGCGCGCAGGGTGGCCACCATGAACGGCAGCTCCTCCTCACGGAACAGCAGCCGGCAGGTCCCCTGAGGGCTGTTGAACAGCGTCCACAGCGCGTTGGGCGCCTCGGGCAGCCCGTCGTCGGCGTAGAACAGGTCGCGGTAGGGGGCGTTGGTGGCGAGGATGTCGTAGCGCGCGTTGTAGACCACGGCCGGGCGCGGGGCGAGGGCGTCGAGGATGCCCTGGATCTCGGCGCCCACCGCGCGCGTGGACGGCGTCGGCGCCGACGCGTACGGCACTTCGGCCAGGTGGTACAGATGCTCCCGCTCGGGCGCGTCCAGTCGCAGGGTGCGGGCCACGGCGTCCAGGACCTGTGCGGAGGCGTTGATCGGGCGGCCCTGTTCCAGCCAGGTGTACCAGGTCACGCCGACCCCGGAGAGCTGGGCGACCTCCTCGCGGCGCAGCCCCGGGGTGCGGCGCCGCAGGCCGGGCGGCATCCCCACGTCCGCCGGAGTCACCCGGGCGCGCCTGCCGCGCAGAAAGGCGGCCAGCTCCGGCCTACGGCGGTGTGTCGTCGTCATCGTCACGTCCCCCCAGTCGTCACGTCCTCATCGTCGGCAGTACGGCCCGGTCTTGCCAGGTGCTGCCAGTACCAGCATCGACGGGCTCTCGGCACCCGTATCGGAGGGACGTCAGGCTCCGGGCATGACGACCACTCCCCGAACGGGCCCGGTTTCCGATCCCGTCTCAAGTCCTGCCGCCAGTAAAGCGCCTGGCACTGACAACGGCTCCCGGCCGCTGCTCGCGCTCGTGCTCGCGGCCATGTTCATGGCGCTGCTGGACGTCTTCATCGTGAACGTCGCGGCCCCCACGATCAGTTCCGACCTGAGCGCCTCGGGCGCGGACCTGCAACTGGTGATCGCCGGGTACACCATCTCGTACTCGGTGCTGCTCATCACCGGAGCCCGGCTCGGCGACCGGCTGGGGCACGGCCGTGTCCATCTCGCCGGGCTCGGGGTGTTCACGGCCGCCTCGCTCGCCTGCGGGCTGGCGCAGGACGCGGAGCAGCTCGTCGCCTTCCGGCTGGTGCAGGGCGCCGGGGCGGCGCTGATGATCCCGCAGGTGCTCAGCCTGATCCAGCGCACCTTCACAGGGGAGGCACGGGCGCGGGCCCTCGGCGCCTTCTCGGCGGTCCTCGCCGCCGGCGCGGCCGCCGGCCAGATCGTGGGGGGTGTGCTGGTCAGCGCGGACCTGTTCGGGTTCGGCTGGCGGCCGGTGTTCCTGGTGAACGTGCCGGTGGGCCTCGCCCTGCTGGCCGCCGGGCGGCGGGTCCTGCCGCGTGGCGGGGCACCGGCCGGGGAGCGGGGGCGGGCGCTCGACGTGCCGGGCCTGGTGCTCCTCGGCGCGGCCGTGTCGCTGCTCACGGTGCCGCTGGTGCTCGGCCAGGAGACGGACTGGCCGCTGTGGTCCTGGCTGTCGCTGGCCGCGGCCGTGCTGGCCCTCACGCTGTTCTGCGGCTACGAGACGCGGCTCGCCCGGCGCGGCGGCGCCCCGCTCATCGCACCGCGGGTGCTGAGGCATCCGGGCATGCCCCTGGCCGTCGTACGGATTCTGGCCGTGACGGCGGTCAACGCGGGCTTCCTGTTCGTCCTCACCCTGCATCTCCAGGGTGGGCTCGGCCACAGTGCGCTGCGGACCGGGCTCACCTTCGTGCCCACCGCCTTGGTCTTCGGGGTGGTCGGGCTGACCTGGCGGAGCTGGCCCGCGTCCTGGCAGCGCGCGCTCACGCCGGCCGGGTTCGCGCTCATCGTGCCGGGGCTGGCCGGGGCGGGCCGGGCGCTCCAGGGCGGCGGGGACGGGGGAGTGGCGCTGTACCCGGCCTTCGCCGTCGTGGGCGTGGGGCTGGCGCTCGCCTACAGCCCCACGCTGACCCGGGCGCTGGCCACCGTGCGGCCCGAGGACGCCGCCGACGCCAGCGGTTTGCTGGCCACGGTCACCCAGCTCGGCCAGGTGATCGGCGTCGCGGCCTTCGGCACGCTGTTCCTGAACCGCCTTGAGTCACTCGGTGCCCCGGGGGCGTATACCTCTGCGGAGGCGCTGTGGGTGTGCGTGTGCGCGCTGGCCGGGACCGCCGTGGTGGGCGCTGTGTCCGGACCGGTACTACGGCGTCGCTGACCGTATTGGTCCGGGCGTGGCAGAATCAAACGGCCGGAAGGGGGCGCGACCCGACGGGAGGGAGTAGCGATGCCTGCGAGCATCCTCGGGGAGGTCGGTGACCTCCTCGGAGAAGCAGCGTTGACACGGAACAAAGCCACCCGGCTCGCCTGCCCCTCCTGCGGTTCCGCGCATGTCGCGCAAGTGCTCGGCGACAACG
Source organism: Streptomyces sp. NPDC005017 (assembly GCF_042873115.1). NCBI lineage: Bacteria > Bacillati > Actinomycetota > Actinomycetes > Kitasatosporales > Streptomycetaceae > Streptomyces > Streptomyces sp. NPDC005017. The sequence goes on from NZ_JBIALD010000001.1 coordinate 487,906, forward strand.
GCGGGATCTCCTACGTGTGCACGGCCTGCGGCCACAGCTGGAGCTGATCGATGGGTGCACACAGGCGGAAGTGCGACTGGTGCGGCAGTGGTACGCCGATCGTCCGTGACATGGAACCGGTGAACCCCGACTACCAGTACTGGTGCGAGGAATGCGCGCGGGCGCTGATCATAAAAGGCGACCCGATCGAGACCTACCGGGAGCTGGAGGGTGAGCCGATCTACGGCCGTCTCCTGGAGGAGCACTGCACCCTCAAGCGGTTCTACTCGTTCGTCACGGCCTGACGCCGGGACCTGACGGTCCCGGGTCGGGCCCCGGCTCCGTTTCGGACATTCGGGGCGTAAGGCGGTAGAGCGGAAACGATTTGGTGTTCCACCAGGGGGACCGTGTAATGTTCTCTCTGTCGCCGCGAGGGAAACCCGCAAGGGAAACGAGGCGGACGGCACACCGCGAGGGGCTATAGCTCAGTTGGTAGAGCGCCTGCATGGCATGCAGGAGGTCAGGAGTTCAATTCTCCTTAGCTCCACAGCAGATCCCGCCGGATCGGAAATGATCCGGCGGGATCTTTTTTTGCGTTCGGGCGTCGGGCGGGCGCGTCCGGCCCGCGCGCGCGTAGAGCGTCCACGCGCGCGCGTGCGGCTCGGGTCAGCGGCCCAGTGCGCGTCGGCCGCGGCCCTGGGACAGCACCGGCAGGTTGTTGCGGGCCGGTGCCTGGGCGCGGGTGTCCTCCTCGATGCGCAGGGCCAGGGCGGGACAGCGACGCACCGCGCGTAGCGCCTTCGCCTCGGCGGGGCGGGGCACCGTGGCCTGGGCGACGGTCGGGAAGCCGTCGGCGCCCAGCTCGAAGACCTCCGGCAGGATGTCCGCGCACAGGCCGTGGCCCCGGCAGAGCGTCCAGTCGACGAAGATCTTCTGGCGGCTGGGACCGTTCTCCTCGGCCTCGCTGCCGCCCGGGATGCCCGTCGGGGCCCTGCCGCCCTCGAAGAGCGGCAGTACGCCCGCCACGGGCCGTCCACAGCCGTTCCCGAGGACGTGCGCGGCGAGGTCGTCGGTGAAGGCCTTGATGGTCGACTCCAGGAACATCGCGGAGCCGTCCGGGTGCGAGCACGCGCCGCGCCGCTTCACGTTCCTGGCGACCTGCTTCACGGCCTCCAGGGCGGCCGGACCGCCGCCGTTGAGGATGTCCTCCATCCCGCGCGCGGCGGCGGGCAGCCCCAGGTAGCAGGGGCCGCACTGGCCGGCGCTCTCCTCGGCCAGCCACTGCGCCACGCGCAGCGACTCGCCCAGCGGGCAGGTGTCCTGGCTGATCGGCAGGATCGCACCGGCGCCCAGCGAACCGCCCACCGCGTCGAGGGAGTTGCGGGAGACGATCGCCTCGTTGACGGTCGCGGCGTCGATCCACTTGCCGTGGTAGCCGCCGGTGAGCACGCCCTGCGGTACCGGCGGGGCCCCGGCCAGCTGGAGGACGTAGCGCAGCGGAACGCCCGTGGGGACCTCGATCACCATCGGGCGGGCGACCGCGCCGGACACGGTCAGCATGACCGTGCCGGGCTCGTCGTACAGGCCCGTGTTCCCGTAGCGCTCCGGGCCGATGCGGGCGGCGATGGCCAGCTGGGCGAACGTCTCGGCGTTCGACAGCAGGGTGGGCGCGCCGCCCACGCCGGTCTGCGAGGCGCTGATCTTGCGGCCCGGCGGGACCGCCGGGCCGCCGTCGATCGAGCGGATCAGCGACGCGGCGGCGCCGGTGACCATGCGTACCGGGTTGCGCTGCACGCGTGCGCGCAGCGCGGACCGTCGTCCGTTGTTCAGGCCGCGCTCGGCGAGCGCGGCCTCCATCGAACGCTGGGTGGACTCACGAGTGACCCCGATGACGAGCGTGCGGGCGCCGAGGGCCTCCGCGCACAGCAGCGCGCCGTCCAGGATCAGGTGAGGGGCACGGTTGATCATCACCGTGTCCTTGCGGCAGGCCGGCTCGTCCTCACTGCCGTTGACGACGACGACCGGCCGTACGCCGCGCTTGATCGCCGATTCGGCGACCGAGCGCAGCTTCTTGTGGAAGGGGAAACCCGCGCCGCCGCGGCCCCTGAGGTTGATGCGTTCGGCGAGCTGGGCGAGCTGCTCGCCGCCCATCGGCTCGAGCGGCCCGTGCACCTTCAGGTGCATGGGCAGATCGAGCCGTTCGACAAGGTCGAAGCCAGACGTGAGCTGCGGAAGTCCTACGACGCGGACTTCCGGGACGTCGGGCAGGGCCTCGTTCACTTAAAGCCTCCGGAGGGCGTGTTCCAAGGTTCGCCCGAACCCGGTGCCTCGTAGTCGTAGGAGGCACCGGGGAATGGTTCTGTGGCGGGACCGCTGTTGTACGTGTCACCCGCGTTGTACGTGCCGTAGACGGTGTTCGACTCATTCGTGTCGTACACATCACTGGAACCGTAGGTTCCGGCGCCCGGATTGCCATAGGTCGGGATGGTGTATCCCGTGTCGTTGAGGGGGTCGTAGGACGAGGGCGGGGCCTCTCCCACCGGCGGCGGGGAGGGGATGGGCCAGGAACCGGTGGTGTTGTCCACGCGCGGGAGCGCCTCCGTGGGGGCGCTGAAGTCGGCGAGATCCATCCGCGCGGTCTCGTCGGCGGTCATGGAGCCACCCGGACGCGGGGGCGTCGAGACCGCCCGGTAGGCGGCCGCGAAGCCGTTCGCGGGCTCGGTGGGCGCGTTGAAGGACTCGGGGGCCGGGCGCTGCGGGGTCTCGCGGGTGCGCGGCCCGGATTCGGCCGTGCGGGCGCGGCTGGCGTCCAGGTCCTCGAGGCCCGGCCTGTCGTCGTTGCCGATCAGCGCGGTGATGCGGTCGGCGATCTTCCGCTTGACCGGGCGGGGGGCCGCGCGCAGGGCCAGGGCGGCGGTCACGCCCGCGAGGGACAGGCCGTAGAGGATGACGAAGATCGGCTTCGCCTCACGGCCGGCGTACAGGCCGTGCAGCAGGGCGGCGCACCAGGCCGGGTAGGCGAGCATGTGCATGGCCCGCCAGCGGGCGGCGACGGGCGCCGGGGAGGCGAACGCGCCGCGCAGCGCTCCCGTGATGCCGACGAAGATCATCATCAGGCCGGCCATGGAGCCCAGACCGATCAGGCCCGCGCTGCCGGTGACGCCGAGCGAGAAGGGGATCACCGCGGCGACCAGGTCGACATGGTCGAGGGCGAGCTTGGTGGTGACGTGCAGCAACAGGAACGCGATCGAGGCGACCGCGGTGGTGCGGTGCACCGCCTGGCCGACGATCCGCTGACGCGTGTTGAGGAAGATGCGGTCCTGGGCGACCAGGCCCCAGATCACCGAGCAGCTGAGTGACACGAGAGACAGCACGCCGGCGCCGAAGTTCAGGAAGTCGCGGACCTGGTCGCCTCCGATCAGGACGACCACGGGGATGAGGAGCAACATGGCAGCCGTCGCGGCTCCGTAGGCCGAGCGGCCGGGTTTGGCGAGCGAGCTGTTACTACGTCGAGGGTTCATGGGGGCAACTCCGAGCGGTTCGGGAAAGCGGTCCCGAGGCGGAACTCTAAGCGGCTCCGATACCGACGAGTACGAGGTTTGAGTTATTGCGCTGTTATCAAAGGACAATGAGCTTGTTGTGATGCCCCTTAGTGGCTGTTACGCGAAGTAATCATTGACTATGGTTCAGCTTTTACTGTGCGTGACGAGTGTGATCTTCACGACTCCCGCTGGTTACACTGCGTGAAGTCGCAGTCGCGTAAGGCCGTCGCAAGCGCCTACAGGGCTGCGGTACCCTGACGCCATGCGTGCCGTACGCCTTCTGCTTAGCGAGCCGCGCTGATCAGTCCCGGCCCCGGGCGAACCGAGAGGCCGGAGTCGGCGCGGCGTCCCCTCCTGTGCGAGGGGATTTTTCGTTTCCGAAATGGCAGCCGCTGGCAGAGACGATCGATGGAGCTTTGAGGATCATGAGCGAGACGACCCCCGCTGCCGCCGCCGAGGTGGCGGCGCCGCACCGCTACACGGCCGCGATGGCCGCGGACATCGAGGCACGCTGGCAGGACTTCTGGGACGCCGACGGCACCTACGCCGCGCCCAACCCGAGCGGTGACCTGGCGGGTGACCCCGAGCTGGCCGCCCGGCCCAAGAAGTTCATCATGGACATGTTCCCGTACCCCTCGGGCGCCGGCCTGCACGTCGGCCACCCTCTGGGCTACATCGCCACCGACGTCTCCGCCCGCTTCCAGCGGATGACCGGGCACAACGTCCTGCACACCCTGGGCTTCGACGCCTTCGGCCTGCCCGCCGAGCAGTACGCCGTGCAGACCGGCACGCACCCGCGCGTGTCCACCGAGGCCAACATCACCAACATGAAGGCCCAGCTGCGCCGGCTGGGCCTGGGCCACGACAAGCGCCGGTCGTTCGCCACGATCGACCCGGACTACTACAAGTGGACCCAGTGGATCTTCCTGCAGATCTTCAACTCCTGGTACGACGACGAGGTCCGCAGGGCCCGCCCGATCGCCGAGCTGATCGCCCAGTTCGAGTCCGGTGAGCGGACCGTACCGGGACACACGCGCGCGTGGAACGAGCTGACCGCCGCCGAGCGCGCCGACGTCCTGGGCGAGTTCCGCCTGGCCTACGCCTCCGAGTCCCCGGTCAACTGGTGCCCCGGCCTGGGGACCGTCCTGGCCAACGAGGAGGTCACCGCCGACGGCCGTTCCGAGCGCGGCAACTTCCCGGTCTTCAAGGCCAAGCTGCGCCAGTGGAACATGCGGATCACCGCGTACGCCGACCGGCTGCTGGACGACCTGGACGAGCTGGACTGGCCCGAGGCCATCAAGCTGCAGCAGCGCAACTGGATCGGCCGTTCCGAGGGCGCCCGCGTCGACTTCCCGATCGACGGCGAGCGCATCACCGTCTTCACCACCCGCCCCGACACCCTGTTCGGCGCGACCTACATGGTGCTGGCACCCGAGCACCCGATGGTCGAGAAGTTCACCCCGGCCGCCTGGCCCGAGGGCACCCACGACGTGTGGACCGGCGGGCACGCCACCCCGGCCGAGGCCGTCGCCGCCTACCGCGCGCAGGCCGCCTCCAAGTCCGACGTGGAGCGGCAGGCCGAGGCCAAGGACAAGACCGGCGTCTTCACCGGCGCGTTCGCCACCAACCCGGTCAACGGCGAGCAGGTCCCGGTCTTCATCGCCGACTACGTCCTGATGGGCTACGGCACCGGCGCGATCATGGCCGTACCGGCGGGCGACCAGCGCGACTTCGAGTTCGCGCGCGCCTTCGAGCTGCCGATCACCTGCATCGTCGAGCCCACCGACGGCCGCGGCACGGACACCTCGGCCTGGGAGAACGCCTTCTCCTCCTACGAGGCGAAGATCATCAACTCCACCGGCGAGGGCATCTCCCTGGACGGCCTGCCCGTCCCGGAGGCCAAGGCGCGCATCACCGAATGGCTGGAGCGCAAGGGCATCGGCGAGGGCACCGTCAACTTCCGCCTGCGCGACTGGCTGTTCAGCCGCCAGCGTTACTGGGGCGAGCCCTTCCCGATCGTCTACGACGAGGACGGCGTCGCCCACTCGCTGCCCGAGTCGATGCTGCCGCTGGAGCTGCCCGAGGTCGAGGACTACAGCCCGCGCACCTTCGACCCGGACGACGCGGACACCCAGCCCGAGACGCCGCTGTCGCGCAACGAGGAATGGGTCAACGTCACCCTGGACCTGGGCGACGGCCCGAAGCAGTACCGCCGCGAGACCAACACCATGCCCAACTGGGCCGGTTCCTGCTGGTACGAGTTCCGCTACCTGGACCCGCACAACGACCGGCAGCTGGTCGACCCGGCCATCGAGCAGTACTGGATGGGCCCGCGCGAAGGCCTGCCGCACGGCGGTGTCGACCTGTACGTCGGCGGTGCCGAGCACGCCGTGCTGCACCTGCTGTACGCGCGCTTCTGGTCGAAGGTCCTGTTCGACCTGGGCCACGTCTCCTCGGCCGAGCCGTTCCACAAGCTGTTCAACCAGGGCATGATCCAGGCCTACGTCTACCGCGACAGCCGCGGCATCGCGGTGCCGGCCGCCGAGGTGGAGGAGCGCGACGGCGCGTACTACTTCGAGGGCGAGAAGGTCTCCCGTCTGCTGGGCAAGATGGGCAAGTCCCTGAAGAACGCCGTCACTCCGGACGAGATCTGCGCCGAGTACGGCGCCGACACGCTGCGGCTGTACGAGATGGCGATGGGCCCGCTGGACGTCTCGCGCCCCTGGGACACGCGCGCCGTGGTCGGCCAGTTCCGTCTGCTGCAGCGGCTGTGGCGCAACGTCGTCGACGAGAACACCGGCGAGGTCACGGTCGTCGACACCGAGGCCGACGAGGACACGCTGCGTGCCCTGCACAAGGCGATCGACGGCGTGCGCGGCGACCTGGAGGGCATGCGCTTCAACACCGCCATCGCCAAGATCACCGAGCTGAACAACCACCTGACCAAGGCGGGCGGGGCCGTCCCGCGGTCCGTGGCCGACGCGCTGGTGCTGCTGGCCGCGCCGCTGGCCCCGCACATCGCCGAGGAGCTGTGGCGCAAGCTGGGCCACACCGGTTCCGTCGTCCACCAGGACTTCCCGGTGGCCGACCCGGCCTACGTGGTGGACGAGACGGTGACCTGTGTCGTCCAGATCAAGGGCAAGGTCAAGGCCCGCCTGGAGGTGCCGCCGGGCATCTCCGAGGAGGAGCTGGAGAAGGCCGCGCTGGCCGACGAGAAGGTCGTCGCGGCGCTGGACGGCGCGGCCGTCCGCAAGGTGATCGTGCGGGCGCCGAAGCTGGTGAACATCGTCACCGGGTGACGGTGATCGTCACGCGGTGACGGTTGACGCCGCAGGCGGCCGGGCGGTCGTGGCCGGGTGCTGTCGGTTCTGAGTGCCGGGTCCGGGGGCTGTGGAGGTCGGTTCCGCGTGCTGGGGCCGGTGGCTGTGCCGGTCGGTTCCGCGTGCAGGTTCGGGCGGCCGTGCCGATCGGCTCCGAGTGCCGGTACTCGCGGTTGTGCCGATCGGATCGGATGCCGGTCCTGGTGGCCGTGTCGTCGCAGGTGAGCGGCGGTGTCGTCGGGCGGTGGCCGGGGAGTCGGGGTAGTCCCCTACGGGCAGGTTCGGGGTTCCGTTGGAACTCCGGGCCTGCCCTTTGCGTTTACCGTTTGAAGTGCGGCGCGGAGCGTGCCGCGGCAGGCGGAGGAGGAGCACCGTGGAAGCAGTGGTCGCAGTGGTGGTACTGCTCTTCGCGCTGTTCCTGGCAGCCGGTGCCTACGCGGCGGTGAAGGCGGTCGGCGCGGCCAAGCGCGGGGTGGACCGCACGCTCACCCAGGCCCGCCGCACGGTCGAGGACCACACCCTGCGGGCGAAGTCCTTCGCGGCCCCGGGCCCCGCGGGCGAGATCGCCCAGCTCCGTCTGACGCTGCGCACCTCGATGCGGGCCACACAGGACGCCCTGCACGCGGGCGTGGCCGAGGACGAGTCCCTCAAGGAGTCCCTCGCCCTCTTCGAGCGGCTCAGCGCGCACGGCCACGAGCTGGACGCCGAACTCCGGCGCCTGGAGTCGGAGCCCGACCGGGCCACGCTCGCCGCGCGTCTGCCCGCGCTGCGCGAGCGCACCGAACGCATCATCGGCTCCGCCGACTCCCTGCGCTGGGCGGCCCGCGACCGGGCCCGCCGCTTCGCCGAGGACGACCTCGACTCCCTGAGCACGCAGATCGACCTGGAGGCGGGCGCCCTGCGGCACTGGACGACGACGGGCTCGGCGACCCCGCCGCCTTCGTGGTCCGACTCGTCCGCCACCACCGAAGGAGCGGCCCGCCCGCCCCGCCCCGCCGAGGAACCGGCCCAGCCCGCCATCACCCCGCCCGGCGTGCGTCCCACCTACCCCTGGCAGAAGAAGCCCCGCCCCGAGAGCACCACCTGAGAGCACCCGAACACGCCACCGGAACCCTGCCGAGCGGGGCCGGACTGCCACGCGAGCGCTACGCCAGGTAACCTCCAGCTCATGTCCCGCCATGTCGCGATCGTCACTGATTCAACGGCCTACCTGCCGCAGGGGACGATGGAGCGTCACGGCATCACCGCGGTGCCCCTGACCGTGGTGCTCGGTGACCAGGCACTCGAAGAGGGTACCGAGATCTCCACCCGTTCCCTCGCCCAGGCGCTGCAGAAACGACGCCCCGTCACCACCTCACGCCCCGGCCCGGAGATGTTCGCGCGGCACTACCGCGAGGTCGCCGAGTCCGGGGCCACCGGCATCGTCTCGCTCCATCTGTCCGCGGAACTGTCCGGCACCTACGACGCGGCGGTCGTCGCGGCCCGTGAGGCGCCCGTGCCGGTGCGGGTGGTGGACACCGGCATGGTCGCCATGGCGCTCGGATTCTGCGCGGTCACCGCGGCCGAGACGGCCGAGTCGGGCGGCACGATGGACGACGCCGTCGCCGCCGCGGAGAAGCGCGCCGCCGGTACCTCTGCCTACTTCTACGTGGACACCCTCGACTTCCTGCGCCGGGGCGGGCGGATCGGAGCCGCCCAGGCCCTCTTCGGCTCCGCACTCGCCGTGAAGCCGCTCCTCCAGCTCGAAGGGGGCCGCATCGGCCCGCTGGAGAAGGTCCGTACGGCGTCGAAGGCGATCGCCCGGCTGGAGACACTCGTCGTCGAACGAGCCGGTGCCGCGCAGGTCGACATCGCCGTCCACCACCTCGCCGCCCCCGAACGGGCCGGTGCCCTCGCGGATCGTCTGCAGGAGCGGGTGCCGGGACTGGTCGACCTGCACGTCAGTGAGGTGGGCGCGGTGATCGGGGCGCATACGGGTCCGGGGCTGTTGGGGGTCATCATCTCGGTGCGCTGAGTCCTTGGCGCGCTGAGTCCTGGGACGGCTGAGTCCTCGGAGGGCTTGGGCCGTCGCGGCGCGCCGAGGGGTTGCGCGGGTTCGCGCCGAAGCCGGTCGGTGGCTCGGGTTCGTGCCAATGCCGGCCGGTGGCCCGGTTTCGCGTCAGGTCGGCCGGTGGCTCGGGGTGCCGTCAGAACCGGCGGCGGCCAGCGAGCGTCACCCTCACGGGTGGTGGAGTTTTCCACAACCAGTGGATCGTCCACGGAACTTGACCAAGATCATCGCAGGCCGCCGCCATGCGTGATCCTCGTGCCATGGCACTTCGATCACATCCATGTACACCGTCCGCGACCAGCGGCCCCGGCCGGGGTCCGTCCTCCGACGGCCGCGTGCGTCACCGGCGGCGGCCCACCCGGGCCCGGCACGGAAGCCACTCCGCCGATGAACTGCGGCGGCGCGCCGCGTCGTTGTTCGCCGAGCCGCCGGCCGGGCGCGTCGAGACGGGGGCAGGGCCGCCACGGGCGGTTCAGTCGAGGCCGCGGGCAGGAAGCCCGGAGGCCGGGGACGAGTTACCTGCCTCGGAGGAAGTCGGCCCGGTGCCAATGCCGGTGCCCGATCCGGTTTCTGCGCGCGACGACAGTGAGGTCGCGCGCCGTCCGGGTCCCGGGGCGGACTACGGGGATCTGCTGAGGCGCCGGGCAGGGCTCGCGCTGCGGGAGCGGATGCCGGTGTGGTTGCAGTCGCGGTGCGGTCTGGAGCGCCGGAGCGTGGTCGCCCTGGCGGTGGTGCTCGTCGTGGCGGCGGGGCTCGCGGGGCAGCACTTCTGGAGCGGCCGCACCCAGCCGGTGGCGGCACCCGAGGTGGTACGCGAGGCCGACTCCTATGTGGAGGAACGGACGGATTCCACCGCCGCCGAGCCAGGTCCCTCCTCGTCCGAGGGCGGCGCACGGGCCGGTGCGCCCCCGGCGGAGATCGTGGTCGACGTCAGCGGCAAGGTCCGAGAACCCGGCATCCACCGGCTGCCCGCCGGGTCACGGGTCGCCGACGCGCTCCAGGCCGCGGGGGGAGTGCGGCCCGGTACGAAGCTCGACAGCCTCAACCGGGCCCGGTTCCTGGTGGACGGCGAGCAGGTGGTCGTCGGAGGCCCGGCCGGCGCGGCGCCGGGGGGCATGATGGGCGGAGCCGTGCCGGGAGCCGTGCCACCCGCGGGACCGGCGGCGCCGGTGTCGCTCGGCACGGCCACGGTCGAGCAGTTGGACGGGCTGCCGGGAGTGGGGCCCGTGCTGGCCCAGCACATCATCGACTACCGCACACAGCACGGGGGCTTCCGCACGGTCGACGAGCTGCGGGAGGTCAACGGCATCGGGGAACGTCGCTTCGCCGACCTGCGGAACCTGGTGCGGCCGTGATCCCCGACGAGACCGCGCCCCCCACTCAGGTGGGCCACGCCGACCGGGCCGGCCCCACCGCTCCCACACCTCCCGTCGCAGGGGGCACCCTCGTTGCCGCGGGAGACACACTCGCCGCCGGAGGGGACGCCTCGCCCCCTCCCGACCGCGGCGCCGTGCACAGCGGCTCCGGCAGACGCCTCGGATCCGCCCACCCCCGGCAGGAGGAGGCGCCCGCGGACCTGCGGCTCGTGCCACCCGCGCTCGCGGCCTGGGCGGCCGCGGCACTGACGCTCGGCGCATCGCCGGGGTGGGTCATGGCCGTGGCCGCTGCCGGCGTCGCCGTGGCCGGCGGGCTGCTCTCGGTGCGGGGGCGAGGGGCCGGCGGACCTGGGCGGCGTCACTGGTCGGTGGCTGCCGTGCTGCTCTGTGCGGCCGCGGCCGCGGCCGCGGCCTCGGCCGGACTGCACGGGGCCGACCTGCGCAGAGGGCCCGTGCCGGGGCTGGTGCGGCAGTACGCGACCGTGACCGCCGACGTCGAGATCACGTCCGATCCCCGGCTCTCCAGACCGCGTGTCCGAGGTAACCACATGGCGCCCGGGGTCGTGCTCGTCGACGCCGAGGTGCGCGAGGTCCTGGCGCCGGGCGGGGCCGCGGCGGCGACACGTACGCCCGTGCTGCTGATGGTCGACGCGCGGGAACGCGGGGCCACCCCGGCTGTCGGCGCCGGAGGGCCGGTCTCGTCGCCCTGGCTGCGGCTGCTGCCGTCGACCCGGTTGCGGGTGACCGGGCGGCTGGCGCCTGCGCTGATGGGCGCGGACCGCATCGCGGGAGTGCTGCGAGTACGCGGGTCGGCCCCGGAGGTGACGGCGACGCCGTCGGCGCACCAGCGTCTCGCGGGCCGGTTGCGCGCCGGTCTGCGAGAGGCCACCGACGGGCTTCCGGCCGACGCGCGGGCACTGCTGCCGGGGCTGGTGGTCGGGGACACCTCCCGGATCACGCCGGAACTGGACGAGGCGTTCAAGGACACGGACCTCACGCATCTGCTGGCCGTGTCCGGCAGCAACCTGACCATCGTGCTGGCGCTGCTGCTCGGCCCGCCGGGGCTGGCGCAGCGCGCCGAGCGCCGTGGGCTCGCCCCGCGGCTGGGGATTCCCCTGCGGAGCACCGCGGTGCTGGGGGGAGGGCTGACGCTGGCGTTCGTCGTGGTGTGCCGGCCCGATCCGAGTGTGCTGCGGGCGGCCGCCTGCGGGACCGTCGTGCTGCTGGCCCTGGTCACAGGGCGCCGTAGATCGCTGATCCCGGCGCTGGCGACGGCGGTGCTGTTGCTGGTGTTGTACGACCCCTGGCTGGCGCGCAGTTACGGGTTCCTGCTGTCGGTGCTGGCCACGGGAGCCCTGCTGACCGTCGCGCCTCGCTGGAGTGCGGGGCTGAGGCGACGGGGCGTTCCACCGAGGGTGGCCGAGGCGCTGGCCGCGGCCGGGGCGGCACAAGCGGTGTGCGCGCCGGTCGTGGTGGTTCTGTCGGCGCGGGTCAGCCTGGTGGCGGTGCCGTGCAACCTGTTCGCGGAGTTCGCGGTGGCACCGGCCACGGTGCTGGGGTTCGCCGCGCTGGCGGTGGCGCCGGTGGCGATGCCGGTGGCCAAGGGGATTGCGTGGGTGGCGGGTTGGCCCGTCGGGTGGATCGCCGACGTCGCCCGGGCCGGGGCGGCGCTGCCCGGTGCGGGAGTGGAATGGCCGCATGGCTGGCCGGGGGCGGTGCTGCTGGCGCTGGTCACGGCGGTCGTGGTGTTCCTGGGCAGACGGCTGGCGGGGCGGCCGTGGCTGTGCGCGGTGTGCGGGGTGCTGTTGCTGCTCGTGGTGGTGCGGCCGCCGCCGCTGAACAGGGCGATCACGGGCTGGCCGCCGCCGGGCTGGCGGCTGGCGATGTGCGATGTCGGGCAGGGGGACGCGCTGGTGCTGGCGGCGGGTGCGAACAAGGGGGTGGTGGTGGACGCGGGGCCCGATCCGGAGCCCGTCGACCGGTGTCTGCGGGCGCTCGGGGTCGCGGAGGTGCCTCTCGTGGTGCTGACGCACTTCCACGCGGATCATGTGGCCGGCCTGCCGGGTGTTCTGCGGGGCCGGGCGGTGGGGGCGATCCAGACGACCGGGTTCGAGGAGCCGCTCGAGCAGGTGGAGTTCGTGCGCGGGGAGGCGGCCGCACGGCGGATTCCGGTCACGCGGGCTGTGGCGGGCGAGCGGCGGCGTACCGGGGATCTGTCGTGGGAGGTGGTGTGGCCACCGCCCCCGGCACCACCCCCGGTGCCTGGCGCCGGACCGTTCGCCCCGGTGCCGATGCCGGTACCGACACTGGAGCCCGAGGGGCCGAACGACGCGAGTGTCGCGTTGCTCGTGCGGTCTGCCGGACTGCGGATGCTGCTGCTCGGAGACCTCGAACCACCGGCCCAGCGGGCGCTGTTGAGGTCGTCGGCGGCGGCGCGGTTCGAGGGGGTGGACGTGCTGAAGGTCGCCCATCACGGGTCCGCGTACCAGGATCCGGAGCTGATGCGGCGGGCAGCGCCGAGGCTGGCGCTCATCTCGTCGGGAGCGGACAACCCGTACGGTCACCCGGCTCCGGGCACCGTCGGGGCGCTGCGACGGCAGGGGGCGGTGGTGCTGCGAACGGATACCGGCGGCGCGATTGCCGTGGTCGGGGAGGGCGGGGAGGTGCGAGTGGCGCGAGACTGAAGGCATGAATTCCGAAGAGGTTGAGGCCTATCTCGCTCGCATCGGGGCCGAGTACCCGGCGTGGCCCACTGTCGACGTCCTGCGCGATCTGCATCTGCGGCATCTGCGGACCGTGCCCTTCGAGAACCTGTCGATCCACCTCGGCGAGGAGATCGCCCTGGAGGAGAAGCGGCTGGTGGACAAGGTGGTGGGCGCGCGCCGGGGCGGGTTCTGCTACGAACTCAACGGCGTCTTCGGGGCGTTGCTGACGGCGTTGGGGTTCGACGTGGCGTACCTCGCGGCGCGGGTCTACGGCAAGGAGGGGCGGCTCGGGATTCCGTACGACCATCTCGTGCTGCGGGTACGGACGGTGGACGGGGGAGCGTGGCTGGCGGACGTCGGGTTCGGGGCGCACAGCCATCTGCCGCTGGAGTTCGACGCGCGTGGTGAACAGGTCGACCCCGGTGGGGTGTTCCGGATCGTCGAAGCGGGAGGGGGTGTGCCGGGGAAGCGGGGCGACGGCCCGGACTTCGGGGACCTGGACGTCTTCCGGGACGGGCAGCCGCAGTACCGGCTGGAGGTGCGGGCACGGACACTGGAGGAGTTCGCGGTCGGGGTGTGGTGGCACAGCACGTCACCGCAGTCCCACTTCCAGCGGTCGCTGGTGTGCTCGCGGCTCACGGAGGACGGAGGGCGGATCACGCTCAGCGGGCGGACCCTGACCGTGACGGCGGTGGGCGGAAGCCGTGAGGTGAGCGAGCTGGGGACGGACGAGGAGGTGCTCGCGGTGTACCGGGAGAGATTCGGGATCGAGCTGGACCAGGTTCCGGTGGTGCGGAAGGACTAGAGGCGCTCCGCCGGCGTCTGCTGCCCTGCGGGCACCTCCCTGGGCCCCTGGGAGCGCCGAGGCGGCCGGTCCTGACCCCGGGGGGAGGCGGCCGGATCCTGAGCCCAGTGTCCGGGGCGTGACGGGAGGACGACCCGTGTGCCTGAGGGGCGGACCGTGTACCGGAAAATGGGACCCGTGAGTGATGTGAGACATGTGCTGGTGCTGCCCGACCGCGATACGGCGGAGGAGGTGGCCGAGGCGTTGGGGGAGCGGTTCGGGCTCGACGAGGAGCCGCGGCTGGTGCGGGACGCGTTGGCGGGGGAGGACGACGCCGAGGACGCTCAGTGGCTTGTCGTCCTGAGGGACGAGGAGGGGCGGCTGGACCCCCGGGAGCTGGACGAGTTCGCCGGGGAGTGGGAGGGCTGGCGGGAGGAGCCGTAGCCCTGCCGGGCGGGTGGCCGGGCTGTGGTTCCGACGGCCGGGCAGCCCGCTGGCCCCGGCCACTCCCCACCCGACCTCCCCACCTCGTCCCGCCCCTTCCCAGTCCGCCCAGTCCGTCCGCCCCTCCCCGGTCCGCTCCCGTCCTCGATGTCAGTGGGGCATGGGATGCTTGGCGCAATGGCCAGGAAAGCTGCGAATGACGACCCCCTCGCCCCGGTGACGCTTGCCGTGGGGCAGGAGGAGCTGTTGCTCGACCGTGCCGTGCAGGAGGTGGTGGCCGCCGCCCGGGCCGCCGACGTGGACACGGACGTGCGGGACCTGACCCCGGACCAGTTGCAGCCGGGGACGTTGGCGGAGCTGACCAGTCCGTCGCTGTTCGCCGAGCGCAAGGTCGTCGTCGTGCGCAACGCGCAGGATCTGTCGGCCGACACGATCAAGGACGTGAAGTCCTACCTCGGAGCGCCCGCCGAGGAGATCACGCTGGTGCTGCTGCACGCGGGCGGCGCCAAGGGCAAGGGCCTGCTGGACGCGGCGCGCAAGGCCGGGGCGCGTGAGGTGGCCTGCCCCAAGATGACCAAGCCGGCCGACCGGCTGGCCTTCGTGCGGCAGGAGTTCCGCGCGCGGGGGCGGTCCGCGACGCCCGAGGCCTGTCAGGCGCTGGTCGACGCGATCGGCAGTGATCTGCGGGAGCTGGCCTCCGCCGTGTCGCAGTTGGTCGCCGACGTGGAGGGGACGATCGACGAGGCGGTCGTCGGGCGGTACTACACCGGGCGGGCCGAGGCGTCGAGCTTCACCGTGGCGGACCGGGCCGTGGAGGGACGGGCGGCCGAGGCGCTGGAGGCGTTGCGGTGGTCGCTGGCCACCGGTGTGGCCCCGGTGCTGATCACCAGCGCGCTGGCGCAGGGGGTACGGGCCATCGGCAAGCTGTCCTCCGCGCGCGGTGGCCGGCCCGCCGATCTCGCGCGGGAGCTGGGTATGCCGCCGTGGAAGATCGACCGGGTGCGGCAGCAGATGCGGGGATGGACCCCGGACGGCGTGGCCTTCGCGCTGCGGGCCGTGGCCGAGGCGGACGCGGGTGTGAAGGGCGGCGGGGACGATCCGGAGTACGCGTTGGAGAAGGCGGTCGTGGCCGTCGCGCGGGCCGCGCGCTCCAGAGGACGGTAGGCGCGCGGGGGAGGAGAATCGTCCGTGTCAGCCGTCCGTCGCCGGACACGGAAAGGTGGCGATCGCCATGGCTGAGCACGCGCACGCCAAGCTCGTCCGCGAGGGCTACGAGGCCTTCCAGCGCGGGGACATGGACGCCCTGCGCGGCATGATGACCGGGGACTGTACGCACCACGTACCGGGCTCCGGCGCGCTCTCCGGGGACTACAAGGGGATCGACGCGGTCCTCAACGACTACTACGGCCGGCTGTACTCGGAGACGGGTGGCACGTTCAAGGTCGAGTTGCGCAATCTGTTCGTGGACGGCCGTGGGCATGTCATGTCCGTGCACCACTTCACCGCGGACCGGAACGGCATGCACATCGACCAGATGGGCGGCATCGTCTTCCGGATCGTCGGAGAGAAGATCAGCGACCTCGACGAGTGTGTGGCGGACATGGCGGAGAACGACCAGTTCTGGATGTGAGCGCCGCCGGTAGCCCCAGGGCCGGTTGCCGATCCGACCGGCCCCGCCGTCCGACCCGCCCGACGTACACCCGCCGTCCGACCCGCCCGACGTACACCCGCCGCCCGACCCGCCCGACGCGCGCCGCCTGACGGCACGCCCGCCGGCCGACGGTAAGCCCGCCCGCCCTGCGGCCAGCGGCGGCGCCCGCCCCCCGCCACCGCCTCGCCCCACGCCGAAGGCCCCGGCTCCCGCCCTGGGGAAGGGCGGAAGGCCGGGGCCTTCGGATCAAGCAGGTTCATACAGGTTCAAGCTAGAAGGAGCAGCGCCCGCGTGGCGAACGCAGGCCGCGCGCCGCTCCGGGGTGCCGGTCGGGGGCGGATGAGAGAGGGCCCGCCCTGTGTCCTTCCGGCGAAGGGGAGCTCCGAGCAGGGCCCGGAGATCCGTCAGATCAGAAGGGTTCAGCCCTTGAGGGTCTCGACCTTGGAAGCAAGCGCCGACTTCTTGTTGGCGGCCTGGTTCTTGTGGATGACGCCCTTGGAGACGGCCTTGTCGAGCTGACGCGCGGCGGCGCGCTGGTACTCGGTGGCCTTCTCGACGTCACCCGCGGCGGCGGCCTCGCGGGCCTTGCGGATCGCGGTCTTCAGGGAGGACTTGACGGCCTTGTTGCGCTGCCGGGCCTTCTCGTTGGTCTTGATCCGCTTGATCTGGGACTTGATGTTCGCCACGAATGAGCCTTTTCAGGTTCTGGTGCGGGGCCACGGCGGGTCCCGTACCGGTGATTACTTGGGGTTGCGCCTCGCGCTGAGAGGGCATGAGGCACAGCCACCCAGAGTACCAGCGGCCCACCAGGTGGCCCAAACCGGCTTCCGGTCGCCGCGCGTGGGACCATGGAGGCTACGTATCGATCCGACCCGAGGCACAAGGCGCCTCAAGAGACAGGACCCTGCGTGCCCGCGACCCCTAACAATGTGCCCGAGCCGAGCCGTACCGACCCGGCTCTGATCCGCAACTTCTGCATCATCGCGCACATCGACCACGGCAAGTCCACGCTCGCTGACCGGATGCTCCAGCTGACCGGTGTGGTCGAGCAGCGGCAGATGCGCGCTCAGTACCTCGACCGCATGGACATCGAGCGCGAGCGCGGCATCACGATCAAGTCCCAGGCCGTGCGTCTGCCGTGGGCTCCCACCCATGACAAGAGCCAGACGCACATCCTCAACATGATCGACACCCCCGGGCACGTCGACTTCACCTACGAGGTCTCACGGTCGCTCGCGGCCTGTGAGGGGACCGTCCTCCTCGTCGACGCAGCCCAGGGCATCGAGGCGCAGACCCTCGCCAACCTCTACCTGGCGATGGAGAACGACCTCACGATCATCCCGGTGCTCAACAAGATCGACCTGCCGGCCGCGCAGCCCGAGAAGTTCGCCGAGGAACTGGCCAACCTGGTCGGCTGCGACCCGAGCGACGTCCTCAAGGTCTCCGCGAAGACCGGCCTCGGCGTCGACGCCCTGCTCGACAAGGTCGTCGCCGAGATCCCCGCGCCGGTCGGCGTCAAGGACGCCCCCGCCCGCGCGATGATCTTCGACTCGGTCTACGACTCCTACCGGGGCGTGGTCACGTACGTCCGTGTCATCGACGGTCAGCTCAACAAGCGTGAGCGGATCCGGATGATGTCGACCGGCGCGACCCACGAGCTGCTGGAGATCGGCACCAACTCGCCCGAGATGCTGCCCGCCGACGGCCTCGGCGTCGGTGAGGTGGGCTACCTCATCACGGGTGTGAAGGACGTCCGCCAGTCCAAGGTCGGTGACACCGTCACCAGCCAGGCCAAGGGCGCCACGGAGGCGCTCGGCGGCTACAAGGACCCGAAGCCGATGGTCTTCTCCGGTCTGTATCCGCTGGACGGCTCGGACTACCCCGAGCTGCGCGAGGCGCTGGACAAGCTCCAGCTCAACGACGCCGCGCTGGTCTACGAGCCGGAGACGTCCGCGGCCCTCGGCTTCGGTTTCCGCGTGGGCTTCCTGGGCCTGCTGCACCTCGACGTGATCCGGGAGCGGCTGGAGCGCGAGTTCGGCCTCGACCTGATCGCCACCGCGCCCAACGTGG
The DNA here is from genome assembly GCF_042873115.1 of Streptomyces sp. NPDC005017. NCBI lineage: Bacteria > Bacillati > Actinomycetota > Actinomycetes > Kitasatosporales > Streptomycetaceae > Streptomyces > Streptomyces sp. NPDC005017. The sequence continues at coordinate 505,827 of NZ_JBIALD010000001.1, forward strand.
TGTACCGGGTGGTCATGGAGGACCGCACCGAGCACGTCGTCACCAACCCGAGCGAATTCCCCGAGGGCAAGATCAGCGAGGTGTACGAGCCCGTCGTACGCGCCACGATCCTCGCCCCGACCGAGTTCATCGGCTCGATCATGGAGCTGTGCCAGACCCGGCGCGGCACCCTGCTCGGCATGGACTACCTCTCCGAGGACCGGGTGGAGATCCGCTACACCCTCCCCCTCGCGGAGATCGTCTTCGACTTCTTCGACCAGCTGAAGTCCAAGACCCGCGGCTACGCCTCCCTGGACTACGAGCCCACGGGCGAGCAGACCAGCTCCCTGGTCAAGGTCGACATCCTGCTGCACGGCGACAAGGTGGACGCCTTCTCGGCGATCACCCACAAGGACGCCGCGTACGCCTACGGGGTGCGGCTCGTCGCCAAGCTGCGCGAGCTCATCCCGCGGCAGGCCTTCGAGGTGCCGATCCAGGCCGCCATCGGCTCCCGGGTGATCGCCCGCGAGACCATCCGCGCCATCCGCAAGGACGTCCTCGCCAAGTGCTACGGCGGTGACATCTCCCGTAAGCGGAAGCTGCTGGAGAAGCAGAAGGAAGGCAAGAAGCGGATGAAGATGGTGGGTTCCGTGGAGGTGCCGCAGGAGGCCTTCATCGCGGTGCTCTCCAGTGACGAGAGCGGCGGGTCGAAGCCGAAGAAGTAACCGGCGGTCACGGCCCGCGGGCTGCGCGGACGCCGTCGTCGAGAGGCCCGTCGTACGAAAGTGCGGCGGGCCTCCGGCGTGTCGGAGGGGGCGCGCGGCGGGGGCGTCGGGTACGTCTTGGCCGGTCGCCGGTCGCCGGTCGCCGGTCGCCGGTCGCCGGTCGCCGGTCGCCGGTCGCCGGTCGCCGGTCGCCGGTCGCCGGTCGCCGGTCGCCGGTCGCCGG